>NZ_JARJBD010000079.1:0-47816 GCF_029269925.1 Rhodococcus sp. T2V | reverse complement strand
CAACGAAGACCGCCGCTCAACAGCACAAGTCAAGATCATTTAGTTCAGAGAAGCCGGGATCAAACTGTCCTCGGTCGCCACCGACATCATGGGTGTCTCCGGTCGGTTGATGTTGGAGGCCCTCATCGACGGATCCGACGATCCGGCGGCGATGGCGGATCTCGCGAAACGGCGGCTGCGGGTGAAGATCCCGGCCTTGACCGAGGCGCTGACCGGACGGTTCACCGCCCATCACGGGTTCTTGATCCGCATGCACCTGACTTTGATCGACCAGTACGGGCAGGCTCTAGGTGAGCTCGATGACCGGATCGCGGAGGCGATCGAGCCTTTTCGCGCGGCCCGGGACCTGCTGATCAGCATCCCGGGTTTCTCGACGGTCGTCGCTGAGGTGTTCCTCGCCGAGACCGGCGGCGACATGAGCGTGTTCCCGACCGCCGGTCATCTGGCCTCGTGGGCGGGGACCGCACCCGGCTCGAACGAGTCCGCGGGACGGGTGAAGTCGACCAAGACCCGGCCCGGCAACCGGCACCTGAAGGGTGCCCTCGGGACCGCAGCGCTGTCCGTGTCCCGCTCGAAGGGCACCTACTTCTCGGCCAAGTACAAGCGGATCGCATCCCACCGGGATCCGATGAAGGCGCTCGTCGCCGTCGAGCATGCGATGCTCGTCGCCGCCTGGAACATGCTCACCAACGGTGACCTCTACCGCGATCCCGGGGCCGACTACTTCACCCGACGCACCCCCACCAAGACAAGGGCCCGCGCGGTCGGCCAGCTCGAGGCACTCGGCTACCGCGTCATCCTCGAACCACTCGCCGACACCGCATAACCCACCACCGCCGGACCCGGTCAACCCGTCGTAATCCCGGCGGGTCACCGACCCCTGTCCTCACCCGCGGTGGTCACCTAATTTTCGTGGGAGACACGTGTCGCCCAGGCCAGCAGCACTGAAGCAGATATCAGCTCCCGGCTCACGTCGCGCCGGCGCTGGGCGATGCGGCTGGACGGACGAAATGCACATGGCCGACCTTGCGCAGCATGCGCATCGGCTCACGCACCCGCTCACCGTCGAGCAAGAAACCACATGTTCGTCGTGGTAGTGCTGTGGAAAATGCGATGCGGCCCGGCCCCGAGGACGGGGTCGGGCCGCGGTTCGTCATTTAGTGGTTCAGGCGGTCCAGGGCTGCCTTGAGACTGGCCTCGGCTTCGGGCTCGAGATCAGCGAGGGGTGACCGGGGGCTCCCGATGTCCAGGCCCTGCAGGCGCAGTCCCGCCTTCACCGCCTGGGTGAACGGGACCGCCATCATCGCGTCGATGGCCGGGAACACTCGCAGCCAGTTTTCGAGGGCACGGTTCAGATCGCCTTCGCGGATTGCCCGGACAACCGCAACGATCTCGTTCGGAACGACGTTCGCCGCGCCGGCCATGATGCCGGCCGCTCCCTCGGTGAGGGCGCCGAAGCTGAAGCTGTCCCAGCCCATGATCAGCTTGATGTCGTCGCGGTGGTGGTGGATCAGGCGCAGGCCCTGCTCCCAGTCGTGGCTCGAGTCCTTGACGTATTCGATGTTGTCGATCTCGCGCCCGAACCGCGCGATGCCCTCGGCACCGAGGTTCACACCGGTCACGCCGGGGTTGTTGTAGAGCATGATCGGCACACTGACCGAACCCGCAACGGTCTCGACATACCGGTTGATCTCGGTCTCGGTGAGAGGCTCGTAGAACGGGGTGATGAGCATGAGGGCATCGGCGCCGGTGGCTTCGGCCGCGCGGGACAGGTCCACCGCCTCACGGGTCGTGAGCGACCCGGTGTGCGCGACCACGGGGACGCGGCCGGCGGTGTGCTCGACGACGATCTCGAAGATCTGTCGGCGCTCGGCATTCGTCAGCGAGGTGTACTCACCCGTGCCGCCACCGACGACGAGTGCGTCGACGCCGGCGTCGATGTTGCGGTCGATGACCTTCTGCATGAGCCCGGCGTCGATCTGGTCGTCGGCGGTGAACGGGGTGGGAAGTGCGGTGAGAACGCCGCGGAGTTCCTTGGCCATGTCGGCCTCCTTGTGGTGTCTTGGGGTGGTCAGGTCAGGCGCCGGCGGTCTGTCGTGCGGTGGCCAGGACGCTGGCCGCCCCCTGCGCCGCGGTGAAACCGGAGCTCACTGCGGTGTCGGTGTAGAAGGTGCCGAGGAAGTCGCCCGCCAGGAAGACTCGCTCGGAGGGGCGGGTGAGCTCGGGCTGGAGCTTGTGGCGGCCCGGGAAGCAGAACGGGGAACCGAATTCGAACTTCTCCACCCGCGCGTCGGTGACGATGTTCGCGAATCCCGGGAAGATCTGGTCGAGATCGTTCGTGTAGATGTCGACGATCTCCTTCTCGGGCAGGTCCCACAGCTTGTAGCCGAGGCTCGCCGGTGAGAACGTCATCATGCTGCCGCCCGGCTGGCGGGTGGTCTCGCGGCCGCGGGTCAGGTTGCCCTGGTTCAGTGCCACGGTGAAAGACCTGTTGGGGGTTGCGATGCCGTAGGTGCCGTCGTAGGGCATCGGTTGCTGCTCGTTGGTCAGGAACGCGCCGGCCACGTGCGGCCCGTACTTGATCTGCCCGAGCGCGTCGCGCAGTTCGGGACGCAGGTTCACAGCGACCTTGTTGGTGATCGACGCCGGGGTTGCGAGCACCGCGGTGCGGGCCTTGACCTCGTGGTCGGTCCCGTCCTGGGTGTAACGGACGACCACGTGGTCGCGGTTCTGGACGACCTCGTTCACGACCGCGCCGAGCTCGACCCGGTCGCGGATCGACTGCGCGATCGTCTCGGTCAAAGTCGCGGCGCCGCCGACGATGTAGTTGCCCAGCCCCTGGCCGATGTTCCAGATCAGGTTGAAGTAGCCGATACCGGCGCCCGCGGACAGTACGTCGGGGTCTGCGGCGGACCGCATCGCCACCGAGCAGTAGAAGTCTCGTGCGGCGTCGGTGGTGCGGCCGAGGTAGTCGGCGAACGTGCGCTCGTCCTCGAAGTTGAAGATACGCTGCTGCCGGACCTCCGGTGTTTCGCCGCTGCGACGCCGCGCAGCCTGCTTGTACCGCAGGACGTCGGCACCGAGCCGCGCGCCCACCTTGAGCAGGGACAACCGATCCCTGGTCGTCATCGGGATCCGGAACGGGTATGTCTGGATCAGGCCGGTACTCAAGAACTTCCCGTTCATGGCCATGCCCTGCAGCGAGCCCGGGATCGCCGCCCACCGCGTACCGGTCTCGGCGACCAGCTCCGCACTCGAGCTGCCTGCACCGGCGAACATGTGCCCGCCCCAGTTCATCACGTACTGGCCGTGCTGCTCGGAACGGATCCGGCCGCCGACCCGCTGGCTGTCGGCCTCGAGAACCTGCAGGTCCCAGTGTCGCAGCCGCCAAGCCGCCGACAGTCCGGCGAGCCCGCCGCCGATGATCACTACGTCTTTCATTGTTCTTCTTTCCGTTCGTTCAGCTCGCGGTGGACGCGGGTCGGGGGAGCAACTTCGTCGCCTCCTGCAGGGCGAGGAAGCGGGTGTACAGGTCGTCGTAGATGGCGGCGTTCGCGGTGTTGGGCTTGTATGTGCTACTGAACTCCAGTCCCGCGCAGGCAATGTCGACCGCTGACGGCCACAGTTCGGCGGCAACGCCCGCGATGATCGCGGCGCCGCGGCAGGCTGCGCTGCCGGCGCCCTTGACCGTATGCACGGGCCGACCCGTGGCGTCCGCCTTGATCTGGCACCACGCCGCGCTCTTCGCGCCGCCGCTCAGCGAGACGATCTCCGTGATCTCCACGCCGAGGTCCTCGGTCGACTCGATCATGCGGCGTAGCACCATGGCCACACCTTCCATGATCCCGCGCGAGAGATGCTGCTTCGTGTGCGACAGCGTCAGACCGAAGAACGCACCTCGGGCGTGCGGGTCGAGGTCGGGCGGGCCGGAGCCCTGCAGGTGCGGGAGAACGACGAGGCCGTCGGAGCCGGGATCGACCCGCCGCACCTCCTCGTCGATCAATTGATAGGCGTTGATCCCGCACAGCTCCTCGATCCGGCGCTCGCTGGAACAGAACTCGTCGCGGAACCAGCGCATCACCATCCCGCCGGTGGAGAACGTGTGCAGCATGTACTGACCGGGCAGGGCGGCCGCGAAGCATGGAACCCGCCCGGCCTCATCGAGCCGCAGCTCGTCGACGACGGTGACGGTGGTCAGGGCCGAGCCGGTGCTCTCACTGAAGAGTCCCGGCACGGCGTTCCCGAGGCCGAGCGCACCGCACGCCTGATCCAGCGCGCCCACCGAGACCGGCAGCCCCGCGGGCAGGCCGAGTTCGGCGGCCGCTGACTCGGTGAGCGCGCCGACGATCTCGCCCTGCTCCGCGATTTCGGGCAGCTTCTCGGTGTCGATACCGAGGTAGTCGAGCATCTCCGGCCAGTACTTTCGGGTGTTGATGTCCCAGAGCAGGGTCGAGCACAGCAGCGAATCCTCGCTGACCAGACGGCCGGTGAGCCGCTGCACGAGGAAGTCCTTGAGCAGGGCGAACCGCGCGGTCGCGGCGAACCGATCGGGGTCGTTCCGCTCGAGCCAGAGAATTTTCGCCGCCGGCCAGATCGGATCCATCGCAGGCTGTCCGGTGACGGCGTGGATGGCGGGCCGGCCGAAGTGCGCCTCGAGCTCGTCGGACTCCGCCGAAGCGCGGTTGTCCATCCAGACGATCGCGCGGCCCAGCGGCCGATCGGCGGAATCCAGACACAGCATCGTCTCACCCTGAGCCGACAGACCCAGGGCACGGATCTGCTGCACGTCCACCGAGGATTCCCGCAGCAGCGAGGCCACGGCCTCGGCGAAGGTTTCGGTATAGGTGCCCGGTTCCAGCTCGACGTAGCCGGCCCGCGGAGTCAGCAGGTCGTATTCCTCGGCGTGCTCGGCGATCTCGACGCCGTCCTCGTCGAAGAGCGCCGCTTTGATCGCGGTGGTGCCCACATCGACACCCAGGACGTACCAGCTCATAGCCGCGCCTCGCTTACGTTCTCTCCAACCTCCACGACGGCCAGGAGATTGTCCCGGAAGGACTGGCCGGGCAGCAGCGTGCCTTCGAAGAGTGCACCGCCGATGGTGAAGCCCATCGGACCGATCTCGTGCATCAGCCGGATCCGATCGACGGAATTGATGCTGCCCGCGACGATGATCTGCTCGCCCCCGACCACCGTCACGAGGCGCCGTGCCAGCTCGACCGGGTCGGCTCCGGTGGAGCGGTACGCAACCAGGTCGACGCCGTCCACGCCGCGTTCCAGCAGACGGGTCGCGTCTCGTTCGATGTCCTCGATCGATCCGGCCAGGCTGATCGGCGGGCCGCTCGTCTCGCCGCAGAACGGGAAGTACTTCATACCGGCTTCCCGTACCCGGTCACGGACCGTCTCGGTGAACTGGCCGCCGGTGACGTATTCGATGCCGCAGTCCGCAGCGAACGCCACCGCCTCCAACATTTCGGCCTCGCTGAAGTTGACGGCCTCGAGCACTGCGGTCTTGCCGGCTTCGCGAAAGTCTGCGACCAACCGCTCGGACTCCGTCGCCGAGAGACCGACGTCCTTGAACCCCCAGAACGTCACCGGTAGATCCGCCGCTTCGTCGAACACCGCGCGGGCATTCGGCACCGTCACGTCATTGTGCGTCAGCATGACGATGATCTCAGGCTTCATGTTCTCCTACTTCACTTGGTTGCATCGGCGCCAACCGCCGATTGGTTCGATATCTGATGTCGTTGTCGTACGTGTTAATGAAGGGTCGTCGCGAAGGTCACCGACCCTGTCAATGCTTGATCGGCGGCGCAGTACGCGAGAATGGCCACCTGTTCGATCGGATTACCATGCTCGGCAGCGTCATTCAGAGATGCCGGTGGAGTTGTTCAGTCGCCCGCCGGGCTAGCGGGACGTCGGACCAGCTGAAAATCGAAGGCGCTCGCCAAGTGGTATTCGACCGAGTAGGAAACCGGTTGCTCCGCCTCCGTGTAGTCGACCTGCCGGATGACCATGCACAGCTGGTCTGGGTCGACTCCGAAGATTGCACCGTACTCAGATCCCGCTCGTGCGGGCTCGAGCTCGGCAACTCCGAACACGACCTCGGTGCCGCAGATGTCGGACAGGAACAAATAGAGGGACGGCCCAATGGTGATCGGGCCGGGAGGGACGAGATCGGCGGAGAAGTAGTCGTGCTCGATGGTGACCGGCGTTTCGTCGGATGTTCGTACGCGATACAGATCCACGATCGGTGCTCCGACCTCGAGTCCCAAGCAGCTCGCCACTGTGGCGTCGGCCTTGGTTCTCCGCCAGGACATCTCCGAGATCCCCGGAGTGTGCCCCTTCGACCTGATGAGTTGGTCGGTGCCGATGTGGTTGTGCAGGCTGCGCACCAGCGGGCGTACCGAATTGACGTAAGTTCCGGAACCGTGTCGGCGGGTGATCAGCCCCTCGGTCTCGAGTTGCGCAAGCGCGGCGCGAAGGCTGACCCTGCTCACCTCGAGCTGTTCGGCGAGCACGGGTTCCGACGGAAGTCGATCCCCCGCGGTCCAGAACCCATCAGACAACCGGCGGCGCAACAAGAGTGCTGCTCGAGCCGAGGCGCTGATCTTGGCTAGCTCGCTGCTAGTGCCCATTTCAGATACCGCCGTCACGTTCCGCGAGTACGTGCGCTCCTCGCGCTCAGCATGCCCAGCCGGAGAGTCTGGCGAACAGTGGGTTGTGGTCACGCTCCGTTTGCGCGGGGTGGCCCAGGCGATGGGCGTGAACAACGAATCGGTCATGTCTCGAACCTTCACCGGAAACTGGGAGCAAGGATGCGGCGTCGGACGTGCCGCTGATCAGTCGAGTGTGTGTGCGACAGGTCATAGCCCGCCAGGTTCGCTTCCAAGATCGTCCAAGATGAGTCATAAGTGCGGGACACTCGGACGGACGGCAGGCGGGCGCCGACCGACAGATCAGATCTGCAGGTCAAGGCTTCGTGTTCCCGTAAAATCTCGACCCTGACGAACGCCGGCGAGATGACCTGGCCCGCACACGCGTCAACTATTTCTGGGTCGTGGACCCACGTCGCCGGTCATCGGCGCCAGCACCCTAACTGTGAAAATTTTTCGCACGGTTTCGTCGAGATTTATGCGCTTTACTGCTGTTGTGATCTGCGCAACCATTCATGTGTCGCCTTTGAGCGACCGCCCCGGCGGTCAGCCCGACACATCGGCTCATCACACAAACAGACCTCAGGAGTAACTCCATGTCCGACGCATCTGTCAACCGGTTCGCCAGCAAGCAGACCGCATTTCACGAGATCCCGGTCATCGATGTCGCAGCCCTTGTCGACGGCAGTGACCCCGAGGGCGTCGCGCGTCAGATCGGGGACTCGTGCGAGAAGGTCGGGTTCTTCTACGTGAAGAACCACGGTGTTCCCTCCGACCTCGTCAAGCGCATGTACGCGGTCACCGAAGAGTTCTTCGCCCTGCCCGAAGACGTGAAGGACAAGGTGCACGTCGCGAAGTCCGGGCCGACGGTGCGCGGCTACATCCCGCCGTCCGCCGAGAATGCGGACCAGGACAAGAAGACCGCAGATCTCAAGGAGGCCTTCGACTACGGCGCGAAGCAGGACACCGTGGCGCCGTTCTTCGGACCGAACCTGATGCCGGCAGAGTTCCCCGAGTTCGAGGCGACATGCGACGAGTACTACGCCGCGATGCGGGCGCTGGCCCGCAAGCTGGTCAGTGGATTCGCAATCAGCCTGGGGCTCGAACCCGACTACTTCGAGCGCATTCAGACCAACCCGATCACCATCCAGCGGCTCCTGCACTACCCGCCGCAGAACCCGGACGATGACCAGGCGATCGGCATCGGTGCCCACACCGACAAGGGAATCCTCACCATCCTCTCTCAGGACAACATCGGCGGTCTGCAGGTGCAGAACAAGGACGGCGAGTGGATCACCGCCCCGCCCGTCGAGGACGCCTTCGTCATCAACATCGGCGACCTGGTCGCGAAGATGACGAATGGGAAGTACTCGTCGACGGTCCACCGCGTGGTGAACGAGAGCGGCGCCGAGCGCTACTCGGTCGCGTTCTTCATCGACCTCGATTTCGACGCGCCGGTCGAGACGCTGCCGACCTGTATCGATGCCGAGCACCCGGCCGACCCGAACCCGTTCACCTGCGGCGAGTACAAGACCCAGTGGTTCACGCACGTGTACCCGCACCTGCGGGACGAGCCCGAGATCCTGACCGCCCACGCCTGACCGGCACCCGGCAGTGGGCTTCGATAGCAGTCGAGGTCCACTGCTGTCTGTTCTACCGAGACCGCATCGGTCCAATCCAGATGCGAGCGGCCGTATTCGGAGCCATCCAGTGAATCAGCGCTGCCCCACCACACACCACAGACAACGAAGGAGACACCACGCATGACGGCATTGCTCGAGCTGCCGGTCCCTCGAGAGGAGGTCGCCCGACTCGCCGAGAACGCGATGAAACGTGCAGGGGCATCGGAGGAAGTAGCCGAACTACTCGTCGACGCCGCATTGTTCGCCGAGGACCGGGGCATGCGCGGAGTCGGTGTCGCTCACCTTCTCGACTATCTTCGCGCCATCGACGATGGCCGTCTGGATGCGGCTGCAATACCTACAGTGGACCGACTCGCGCCTGCCATCCTCTCCTGCAACGCTCACGGAGGGCCGTTCCACACGGGATTCGGTGCGGCGATCGACGATCTCGTCGCAGCGGCACGGTCCGAGGGGGTGGCGATGTTCCTGCAGTCGGGAGCATTCGCGGGTGGCCAGCTCGGGTGGTTCACCGAGCGCCTGTCGACCCA
Source organism: Rhodococcus sp. T2V (assembly GCF_029269925.1). Classification (NCBI taxonomy): domain Bacteria; kingdom Bacillati; phylum Actinomycetota; class Actinomycetes; order Mycobacteriales; family Nocardiaceae; genus Rhodococcus; species Rhodococcus sp. T2V. The sequence continues at coordinate 38,993 of NZ_JARJBD010000079.1, read as the reverse complement.
CGGTCTCGCGGCGCTCGGCGCTATCAACTCCAACGCACTTCTCGCCACTGCGCCCGGCACCGGTCGCGTATTGGGCACGAACCCGATGTCGTACTCGTTCCCCCGGCCGGCAGGCGCGGTCATGACCGTCGACCAGTCGTCAAGCGCGGCCGCGTACGTCAACGTACGCGAAGCGGCGGCGAACGGTCGGCCGATCCCCGAGGGATGGGCGATCGACGCCGCCGGCAAACCGACGACCGACCCCGAAGCTGCGCTGGATGGGGCCATGCTCCCGTTCGGCGGCTACAAGGGTACCAACATCGCATGGATGGTCGAGTTGCTTGCAGGTATGTCGGGCGGGAACTGGTCGATCGACGCCCCGTCCTTCGACGCAGGCGCGGAGAATCCCGGGGTCGGGATGTTCATACTGGCGATCGACGTGAGCAAGCTCCAGCACGACTTCGTCTCGAGGGCGGATGCGCACGTGTGCCGGCTGGGCGCGCAGGGCGTCCGCACGCCGGGCACTTCGCGGGTGGAGCCTCTCTCCGAAATCTCGCTGCGCACCACTGTCCTTGAGGCGTTGCGGGCACGCGCGGCGGGGTAGCAGCGGCTGGCAGACAGTGCGAAACGGAAAGTGAAGACAGCACCATTGACAGATGGGTATACGCATCGAATGTTCTACCCGATTCATAGTTGTAGACAACTAATGATCTCAGCAACTGTGTCAGTTTCCCAGAATCATCAAGGAGCATGATATGACGACGAAGACCCCGTACATCATTCGGCAGGACGACGCTGAGGTCTTCTACGAGGGCCCGGAACTGTGTCGGGAGTATTTCCGCAACGACGCGATGTGGTTCGGTACTTCCACGGTTCAGCCGGGCGACACTGGTGATGTGGATCAGGGTCACGCGGGTACTTGGGAGGTGTTCTTCTGTGTCTCCGGCGAGGGGTACCTCGACGACGGCTCGAACGAGTACTTCCTCGAGGCAGGTGACGCGTGGGCCGTGCCGCCCACCGTTCCCCACCGCATCCACAACCGCAGTGCGGCCCCGGTCGTCATGGCCTGGGCTGGTGGCCCAACTCTGCCATCGGAGAAGTGACTCGGCGGAAGACGCTGTTCTCAACCTCAAAGGACCACCCATGAACATGAGCACCAGTTCACCAGCTCGCCCCGGATCTTTCATTCGAAGGCTCAACCCGTGCGGACACCGCACCGGCCAATGGGCCCAGATACTCACCACATCGACCGCACACGACCAGGAACACTTCCTCGTCATTTACCACGACAGCGAAACCGAACTACTTCCGGCTGAATCCCTCGGACAACAACACTACGAATTCGGCCCAGCACCCGCCCAGTGGAACTCCCGAATCAACACCCGTGGAGAGGGATAGCTGCTCTCGCTCCCACCCGGAAGCAGTGAGGAACCTGCACAAGGGCGGCCGCAAGAGGTACTGCATCTATTGTTGATCGGGTGAAGGCACTACTCGAGTTCGGACGGTCCGATGCTTGACCCCAGGCTCAAGATCCTGCAGGCAGTCGATTACTACGGCACTGTCACAGCCGCTGCGGCGGCCCTGTCATACACTCCATCGGCGATCTCGTACCAACTGCGCCAGTTGTCGGAGCTACTCGGGGTCGAATTGATCGAACCCTCGGGCCGCGGCATCAAACTCACACCGGCCGCACGCACCGTGTTACGGCACGCCGCCATCATGCGGGCTCAGTGGGAGTTAGCCCAGAGCGAGCTCGCAGAAACGGTGGACGAGCCGTCCGGCCCATACACCCTGTGTGGGTTTTCAACGGCGTCAACACAATTGCTGCCCTATGCCGGCAAAACTCTACGCGATCGGCATCCCCGCCTACGTGTGCGTCTGGTTCAGGCCGATCCCGCCGAATGCTTCAGGCTGCTACAGATGGAGGAGGCGGACCTCGCCTTGGTGATGGTGACCGCGGACTCCCCTCCCCTGGACGATCTCCGCTTTGATCAACAGTTGCTGGTGGACGACCCGTTGGATTTGGTCGTTCCCGCGAATCATCCATTGGCATCCCGTCGACGAGTCACGCTCGCCGACGCCGCTGACGAGCCCTGGGTAGTCGGGACCCCTGGTGGGGCATACCACCAACTCACCGTGACCGCCTGCGTCGCAGCTGGATTCACACCCAACATCGCTCACCAGGCCGACGAGTGGGAGACCGGTGCGGCGATAGTTTCTCAGGATATGGGGGTCATGCTCGTGCCACGGCTGTGGCTACTGAGTTCGGAGTGGGCAGTCACCCGAATCAGGTTGTCAGGTGAACCTGTGCCCGCCCGCAAGATCGTCGCCGCCACTCGCAAGGGCGCCGCACGTCATCCGCTCGTCGCAGAGACACTCGAACTCGTCAAAGCACGATGCGAAACCCTGTACTCGAATCCACCCGAAGGTTTCGGAAGTGCGCCGTAAATCGCGTTGCAACTGTCCGGCGCGTCGACTGCGGTCGCCTGGATGCGAACGCCATTCCGCGCCTGGAGCGGCTGGACATAAGGGTCGACCCCGCCGCGTTCACCGATTGGCGGCCAGCACTGCCCCGAGGCCTACTTGCAGGTCCTTGACGAAATACTCGGGAACCTCCAGGGACGGGAAGTGCCCCCCGGTTTCGGGTGACCGCCATCGGACGATGTGTCGGTACCGCTCCTGCGCCCAGGGGCGCGGACACTTCTCGATGTCCCGGGGATACATGGTGATTGCCGACGGGACGTCGACCCGGAGTTCGGGATCGAGCGAGTTGTGGCTTTCGTAGTAGATGCGGGCCGCCGATGCGCCGGTCCGCGTGAGCCAGTACAGGGTGACGTCGTCGAGAATTCTGTCTCTGGACATCGTCTCGAACGGGCTGTCTTCGGTGTCCGACCACTCGGCGAATTTGTCGAGGATCCAGGCGAGAAGCCCGACCGGTGAGTCGACGAGCGAGTGGCCGATGGTCTGCGGTCGCGTCGCCTGCTGCTTCGCGTACGCCGCGCGGTGGCGCCAGAAATCGCGGGTTTCCTCGGTCCACTTGCGCTCGACCGCCGTCAGCCCGTCCGTCGTCAAACCGGGTGGTGCCTCCGCGAACAATGTGTGGATGCCGAGAACGTGCGCCGGGAACCTGCCGCCGAGGACCGTGGTGATGTTGCCTCCCCAGTCGCCGCCGTGGGCCGCGAACTTGCTGTAGCCGAGCCGTCCCATCAGTTCTACCCATGCGGCCGCGATCTTTTCGGTTCCCCAGCCGGTGGTGGCCGGCCTGTCGCTGTAGCCGAATCCCGGTAACGACGGGACGACGACGTGGAACGCCGGCGCGTCTGCATCTTTCGGATCTGCCAGTTCGTCCACGACATCGACGAACTCGGCAATGCTGCCGGGCCAGCCGTGGGTCAGGATCAGTGGGGTGGCATCTGCGCGCGCGGATCGTCGGTGCAGGAAGTGGATTCCCAGATCGTCGATGGTCGTGCGGAACTGGCCGATCCGGTTGAGGCGCTCCTCGAACGACCGCCAGTTGTACCCGGTGCGCCAGTAGTCCACGACGTCGACGAGGTCGGCGAGAGGTACGCCCTGTTCCCATCGGCGAGGGCCGGGCGCGGCGCGATAGACCGTCTCGGCCTCCGGTAGCCGCGCCGCGGCCAGCCTTGCGCGCAGATCGTCGAGGTCGGCGTCGGGTGCGTGGGCTTCGAAGGCGTGGACGTCGCTGGTCAGGCGGGGCATGAGACCTCCTGGTCACCGTGGAACCGGCTAGGAACTTTGCGAACCGTCTTAGCCGGTTCTAGCATGCCTTCATGCCGCCGCGCAACCAGCTAAGGTGGTTCCATGCGTGCCGAGTTCCCCGACTTCCGCCTCGGTAGCGTGCTGGCGACCAGCTTCACGGCGACTCTGACGGAGCGTCGCGGCGACGCCGTGGAGCGCATTCCCACGCCGCAGCGACTCGTCGACTGGCTGGCAGTGAGCGGCCTCGCCGTGGACTCCTGCACCACCGCCCAGCTCGAACTCGCTCGGGAACTGCGAGAGGCGATTCACGCCGCCGCGACAGCCACCGCGATCCGGGACGCTCTCCCTGCATCCGCCGTCCACATCATCAATGACCGCAGCAGTCAGGGTCGGGCGGCGGCCGTCCTGACGCCCGAGGGCAATCGTCGATGGCGGCTCAACTCGGCGTCGTGCGTGGAAGATGCCCTGGGCGTGATCGCCGCCGACGCGATCAGCATCATCGCAGGCGAACGAGACGGAAAATTGGCTTTGTGCGCATCGCCGACCTGCCGGGCCGCCTTCTTCGACACCAGCCAAAGTCGCACCCGCAAATGGTGTGACATGAACACGTGCGGGAATCGCCAGAAGAAGGCGCGTTTCCAGGCCAACCAGCGCAAAAACCCCAGATCAGCGGACCGATCGTCACCTTGACGCCGTAGGTCCGAAGAAGGCCGCGAATGTCCGGACCAGCTGGGCCGAGGCGCGGTTGATGCCGTCATGGCCCCCGCGGACCGCTGCTGCACGGGCGTGGGGCAGTGCAGCAGCAAGGGCCTCGTTGAGTTGTTCGTAATACGGCGGTCCGTCCGCACCCCTCAGCAACAGAACCTCCGCAGTCACCCCCGCCCAGCGGCTCGGCGGACCGTCGGCGCGTGCGATTGCCTGCGACTCGTCCAACGTCATGGGCAACAAGGCACCCATAGTGCGCCCGACGGGAGTGCGCAACAACAGTCGGCTCATAGCGATCTGCACCCCCAGAGGCAGGGTGCTCGCCCGCGACTGGGTGTTGATGCCGGCCCCGGTGATCGCCATCGCGCGTGCGACGTCACCGTCCCGGGCCGCTGCCCTGGCGCTTTCCAGCCACTGCGCGGGGAAGAGACCGTTCACGGACACTGCTGCGTCGTAGAGCGCGAGACGCACGATGGGCAGTTGCAGGGCCGCCGTCAGGGCGATGAACCCACCGCTGCTGTGGCCGATAACGTCAGTTGCGCCGGTGTGTTCGAGCACAGTCCGCAGGTCGTCGACGTCCTGCTGAACGTCGTAGGGCTCCGAACGGGGCGGCGCATCCGCGCGTCCGCGTCGGTTGTAGAGATGCACAGTGAACCTATCCGACAGTTTGCCCGCCAGTCGGCGATAGGAATCGATCGTCACCCCGCCGCCGTGAACGACCACCAGAGCAGGGCCGTCACCAACTGTGTGCAGGACGACGTCGCCCGCTCGTTCAACCCGCTCTTGCATCGCCGCCTCCCTGAGTGCGTGACAACAATAGCAAACAGTGTTCGCAGTTTAGGATTGTGAGGTGAGCGACGACCCACACCGACCCCACGAACACAATGCCTCCGCCAGGGAGACACCGCCGCGCCGACGAGGTCCGGTCCCCGCGCACAGCCGCGACGACATCGCCGCCGCCGCAATAACACTCACGGATCACGAAGGCTTGGCAGGTCTGTCCATGCGGGCCGTTGCCGCGGCGCTGGGTACCGGCGCAGCGTCGCTGTACCGGTACGTGGCATCGCGGGACGAACTCCTCGCGCTGATGACCGATCACGTCATGCGCGAGCTCCGCCCGTACCCGGCCGGCCATGATCAGTGGCTGGACGCCATGCTCGAGATGTCACGTCGACAGTTGCACCTGTATCGGCGTCACTCCTGGCTCGTCGACGTCACCCAGCAATCGCCTGCCTTCGGTCCCGAAGCCCTGGCCTGGCTGGACCACTGCCTGCAGGTACTCGAACCAGTCACGGCCTCCAGTCAGGCAAAATTTGAAGCGATCGCGATGGCAACGGGAGTCACGACGTTGTTCGCTCGCAGCGAGCTCGCCTCACAGCCCGCACTTCCCCCGATCGACAGCCATACGTATCCGCACGTGGCCAGGGCGATCTCCGCTGACGCAACTCCGGCGCCCACCGATCGGGACCTCTTCGAGGATGCCTTGCGCAGCCTCCTGGTCGGTCTGCTGTCCTGAGGACGGAGTCGTTCGCTCGACCGTTTACGGGATGGTGAGCGGCACGGCCAGAGGATCGCCCGGCGCCGGCGCTCGGCGGTTGGCCGCGACGAGGTCCCACGCGGTGTGCCGCGGCGTCACGCCGTCCAGCGTCCATTGGCCGAGCAGCAACGCGACCTTGGCCAGCATCTCGGTACGCAACCGCAGGAACGAGTCCTCCGGGTCGGTGCCGACCTGGCCGAGCAGTACCCACCAGGCCCAGGCGACTGCTCCGGCATTGGCAACGAAGTCCGGGACCACCGGAATGCCCCGGCCGGTGAGCACCGCCTCGGCCTGCGGGGTCGTCGCGGCATTCGCAGCTTCGATCACGACCTTCGCGGCGACGTGGTCGACGTTGTCCGCTGTGATCGCATAGGAGATCGCGGCCGGGACGAGGATGTCTGCCGCAGTGGCGATCACAGCCGCGCGCGGCAACCGCTGAACATGCGAGGGGACGCGCGAGCGGTCGATCTCGCCGTAGCCGTTCCGCAGGTCGAGCAGCGCGGGAACGTCCAGGCCGTCGGGGCAGTACAGCGTGCCGACGGCGTCGGCGACAGCAACCACGCGCATACCGGCCTCGTGCAGATACCACGCCGCGCCGCCCCCCATGGTGCCGATGCCCTGGATTGCCACCGTGGTGTCGGCCGGAGCCCATCCACTGGCATTCACGGTACCGATGCAGGCCTGCGCGACTCCGTAACCGCCGATCACATCGCCCAGCAGAAAACCGCCGGACACCGGGGCGTTCAACGCGGCCCGCACCCGGCGCAGAGTCCTCTGCGGATCTTCCGCACGGCGAATCGCCGCATGGTAGGACTGCTGAAGTCCCAGCCGCGCGAAGACGTCGTCGATCAGATGCTGCGGCACCCCCAGATCCTCTGCGGTCACCCAGTGCGCGTCCAGCCACGGGCGCATCGCCTGACAGAACCGCTCCAGCACACCGACTGCACGGGGGTCCTTCGGGTCCAAGTCGATGCCGCCCTTCGCGCCGCCGACGGGCAGGTCGAAAACCGCGGTCTTGGCAGCCATGCCGCGCGCCAGGTCCTCCACCTCCGACATCGTGCAGCCTGCCCGCATGCGGGTGCCCCCGGTGGCCAGGCCGGACACCAACGTGTGCACGACGAGGTAGCCCTGAGCTCCGGTGACCGGATCGGACCAGGTCATACGCAGCAGGGGCTCACCGCTGCGCACGGTCGCCACATCGACCCGACGCTGCGGCACAGTGTTCTCACGGTGGTCGTACTCACGGTGCTCGGGGGTGCGCCCGAACCCGGATTCCGTCGTCGTCGTCACCTCGAGTTACCCCAATCGTCCTCGGAAGATCATCGCCGTTTCGGCCATTCGGCCGATGACGTCAGAGTGCGCGCCCCGGTGACCGGGCGTCCAGTTAAGAAACTTGAATAATTGCGTTCACGCTTTCTACACAGCGCGACGCGTGGTCCGATTGGACGGTTCGAACCGGATGCATAGGCTGGGGGGCATGGAGCTGTCTCTGCGCCGGTTGCGGATGCTTCGGGAGTTGCACCGCCGAGGCACCGTGACAGCCGCCGCGCAGGCCTTGCACTACACCACCTCCGCGGTATCCCAACAGCTCACCCAGCTCGAACGCGACGTCGGCGCAAAGCTATTCGAGCGGCGCGGTCGGCGGGTACAGCTCACCGAGATCGGCCTGCTCCTCGCCGAGCACGCTGAGGAGATCATGCGATCGGTGGACCGCGCGACCTCCGCCCTCGAACAAACGCAGGAGGGCGTCACCGCCCGATTGACCGTTGGCGTGTGGGCGTCCGTCGCGTCGGGCCTGCTGCCGAGTGCGCTGTCATTGCTGGCCGCCGAACATCCCGGCATCGAGGTGCGGACGAAGGAACTCGCGCCGGAGGACACCGCAGTCGCAGTACGGGACGGCTCGCTGGACTTCTCGTTCGTGATCAACTATTCCGACTACCCGATGCCGTGGGACCCGGAGTTGACCAGAGTGGTGATCGCGGTCGAGCGACTACACGCAGCGCTGCCTCCGGGAACGGTGTCCGCCAGAACCATGGCGTTGGCAGACCTCGCCGAGCATCCCTGGATACTCGCGGGACCCACGTCGCATTTCGGCCGCGCGGTGCGCTCGGCCTGTCAGCGTTGCGGATTCGAACCCAAGATCAACCATGAGGTCGGCGAGCAGGCGACGGCACTCGCGATGGTGTCCGCGGGCCTGGGGGTCACCCTCGTCTCCGATCTCGGATTGACGCTGCGCCCGCCGGGCATGGACGTCGTCGCGCTCACCGAACCGGTCATGCGGACGATCTCCATCGCCCATCGGGGGACGGAAGCGCACCGGCAGCCGCTGCAACTGGTGATCGACGCCGTCCGTGCCGCCGCGGCCGCGCAGGGGCTCGCCGCGGGGTCGCCGTACCCGTAGCCGACGACGACACACCGCGGGGAATCAGCGTGGACCCGAAGGCGCGGGCACAGCCCACGCGCTCCCCTGTTCCCGATCGAGCACGGTGACCGCCTTGTTCTTCAGCCCGAAGATGTAGACCAGCAAGCTGACCCCGATCACGACCGTCACGTAGACGATGAACCAGCCGACGTGGCCGGCCGACTTCGACGCCTGGTAGAGGAGCGGCGCCGTACCGCCGAACGCGGAGTTCGCGAGCGCATAGCCCAGTCCCACGCCCAGAGCGCGAATGTCGGCGGGGAACAGCTCCGCCTTCACGATCGCGTTGATCGAGGTGTACCCGGTGAGGATGATGTAGCCGACCGCGACCAGCGTGAACGCCGCCAGTGCCGAGGTGGTCTTCGGAAGGTAGGTGAGCAGGACGTAGGTGTAGAGGACCCCACCCACGCCGAAGAAGATCAGCAGCGGCTTGCGCCCGACGTGGTCGCTGACGATGCCGCCGACCGGCTGCAGCAGTAACAGCAGGATCAGTCCGAGCAGGTTGATCCACGTTGCCGTCAGCGCCCGGTCGTCCCCGAAGGTGGACTTCACAATCGCCGGCGCGTTGACACTGTAGGTGTAGAACGCGACCGTGCCGCCCGCGGTGATGAGGAACACCAGCAGCAGCGGACGCCAGTGCTGGGTGAACAACGCCGTCAAGGAACCCGCTGTCCGGTCTTCACCCGCACGGATGGCTTTCAGATGCGACTCGCTGAGCGACTCGTCCATCGACCGCCGAATCCACAGCACGACCAGGGCGGCGACGCCGCCGATGAAGAAGCCGATCCGCCACCCCCACTCGTGCAACGCGTCGACATCGAGAACGCTGAGCGCGATCAGGAGCGTGAACTGCGCGAGGACGTGACCGCCCACGAGGGTCACGTACTGGAACGACGACAGGAAGCCACGCCGATTCGCGGTTGCCGCTTCGGACATGTACGTCGCCGAGGTGCCGTACTCGCCACCCGTGGCAAATCCCTGCACGAGCCGGGCGACGACCAGAATGACCGCCGCCCAATACCCGATGGTGTCGCGAGTCGGCATGACCGCCACCAAGAAGGAGCACGACGACATGATGGTGATGCTGAGCATCAGGGCCGCCTTGCGACCGCGACGGTCGGCGAACCGCCCGAAGAACCAGGACCCCACCGGTCGCATGACGAAGGTGACCGCGAAGATCGCATAGATGTACACCGTGGAGTTGGAGTCGTTCTCGTCGAAGAACTGCGCCTCGAAATACGTTGCGAAGACCGTGTAGATGTACACGTCGTACCACTCGACGAGGTTTCCTGCCGAACCCTTCATCGTGTTGAGCACCGCCCGCCGGGTGCTCGTCGGAGCGCGGGTTGGACCGGACGAAGTCGCGTCATCGATCATCCGTCGACGATAACGGATCGACCGACCGCACCTGGTCGAGTCACGCAGGGGCGGACCACTTCACTGCCCGCTTCGTAGTCCTCCGATCACGACGCGTCCGGCGCCGTGGCTCGCATCAGTAACTGCTCCGGCAGCGTCGTAGTTGGCTGGACAGGTACCGCCTGGCACGGCGATGACCACCCACGTTCTCGAGTTCGATGTCCAGCGCGTTCAGGAGCGTCGCGAGCAGGGTCGCCTGTGGCGCCCATCCATGGCGACGCCGGCACTGTGCGAGCCAGTCGACCGGACCGATGTGGCCGCGGTCCGCGTTGCACCGCCGGCACGCGGCGGCCTCATTGGCCACGATGCTGGGCCCGCCTTTGAGTCGCGGCACCAGATGTTCGGTGGTCGGCGGAATCAACGGCCCGAAACGCCGACCACACCACAGGCATCGCCCACCCTGCCGGTCGACGGCGAGGGCGAGTCGGGCGGTGCGGTCCACCAGTCGATCGTGACCGAATGACTCGGCCGGCGCCAGTGCTCGGCCGACACCGCTGTTGCTACACCGTCTCCTCCGACGTGCGCGTCGTGAACGGCAACACGAGGCGGGACGGGTGGGCGGCGTCCCGGTAGATCTTGTGGGTCACGGGGCGGCCGACCGGCAGATGGAACGCATCCGGTGGTAGCAGCGCGTTGTGCTCGTCCGCCAGCGGTTCGGCGTTCGACAGTTCCGCCACCAGGCGATGCCCCGGCCGGAACGTCGCGGCGAAGGGGTAGAGGCGCAGCACGTACTCCTCGATCGTCCCCGGCTCGACCGGCAGCGCGCGGGTGTGTGGGTGGTGCGGGTTTCCCTCGGTGGTGCGCTCGTCGAGTTCGCGGTGCGAGGCCTTCAGGTACCCGGAGGTGATCAGCTGGCGTTGACCATTCGGGGCGTAATCCCACAGCCGCAGAATGAAATTGGAGTCGGGTTGGTCGATCTCCGCGAAGAGGTGCGCGGCTCCGGTGCCGATCAGTTCCGTGGGCTCCTCGAACGGCGCGGTCTCCCATTTCAGGATCTCGACCTTGTCGGTGACGGTCAGCGGCGCCTGATAGAAGCCGTCCGGGGCGGCGTACCGGGCGGCCATCGGTTCGGGGTCGGTGGACAGCTTGCCGCGCGGTCGCAGATACAGCGACCGGTACTCCACATCCTTCGGCGGCCACTGGCCACCGGTGACCCATTCGCGTGCGCCCTCGACGTGGACGGTGACCGCCGGCTCGTCCATCACACCGTTGTCGATGCCCTTGATCCAGTAGTCGTACCAGCGGAACATCTTGTCGTGTTCCTCGATGAACGGCCGCGACTGCATGGGTGGGTACGGGCCGATATCGAGTTTCTTCGGTCCCTGCAGCGCGTCGAACAGCGCGATCGTGCCGTCGACCGTCCAGCCGCGACCCTGGTCGATCTGCAGATAGACGGGGATGTCGATGTTCGGGGCCAGCGTGATGGGGTTTCGTTCCTCGTACCACTCGCCGTCCAGGTCGTTCATCACGATGTCGAACCAGGCCTCGTGGTGATTCGGGTAGTTCAGCACGTGCACCAGGTTCGGCCAGGCGGCCACATCCGGATCCTCCAGGCGCGCCGCGACGCGCTTCCTCAGCTCCTCCGGGGAGCACGTCTCGACCATGCGGGACTTGACGCTGTCGGTGAAGGCCCAGCCGGAGTCGCCGCCGCGGCCCTCGCGGGCGGCACGCGGCATGAACCACATGATGCCGCCGTGATAGGTGGTCTCGTAGAAGTCGAAATGACCGCCGCTGACGAAGATCGCTTTGAGGTGCGGCGGCCGCTCCGCGGCGGCGAGCACCTGCATCGACCCGAAGTAGGAGATGCCGATCATGCCGACGTTGCCGTCGCACCACGGCTGTTCGGCGACCCACTCGATGAAGTCGTACGCGTCCTGGCCCAGGGAGACGCCGCCGGCGTTGTAGTTGCCGATGTGCTCGCCTTCGGAGGCGCCGGAGCCGCGCAGATCACCGATGACGTGGACGTAGTCCGCTTCGACGACGCGGGCGATGTCGCCGGCTTCGATGCAGCCGTCCCACATCGGGGAGGGGCGACGCTGCGGCGGTGTGGTGAGGGCGAGTGCCTGCAGCTCTTTGCCGTACGGGCTCAGGGCCACCAGCGCCGGTCGTGGTGTGTCGCCGACGCCGTGGTAGGCGTCCGCTGCCAACTCGATGCCGTCTCGCATCGGGACGCGGAGATCCTTGCGGATGTGGATGGTCTGCCCACCCGCGTCGAACGTCTGGAACTCGGCCATGGGGCGCGACTCCTCTTCTGTGTCAGGCTTTCTGGGTATACTGCGTGCGGTAGCCGTGCAGCGTTGTGAAGAACGGGGACGGTTCGAGGGTGGGATCGCCGTCGTAGCCGAGGTCCTCGGCCACCGGGGTGAACGGCGAATACGGCGAGTCGATCTCGCGTAGGCCCCCACACAGGCACCGGTGGGCTGCGCCACGGACGTCGCCTTCGATGTCGAGGCTTTCGCGAAGCGCTTCGGCGGCCTGGTCCCGGTCGAGTTCGACGCCGTAGGCGACCCCGTCCGCCCGCCGGTAGGGATGCCCGAGGTACAGGTGATTCGGGCGGATCTCGTCCCGCAGGTACTCCAGGCTCGACCGGTAGGCATCCGAATTCTCGTAGCCGGGGAATCCGTTGGCCGCTCCGTGGACCTGGACGGCGTCGCCGACGAACACGGAGTTCCGACGGTCCACGACGTAGGCCACCGATCCCGGTGTGTGGCCGGGGACGGAATGCACCGTGACGGTGACACCTCCTCCGAGCGACAGGGTCTCGCCGCCGCGGACCAGCATCGTCGGTTCCATCTCACCGGAGATCACCGCGTGCGTCGCCGCGATCTGCTTCGCCTCACCCTCGGGGTCGTGCAGGTACTGTCCGCGCACCGACAGGTACTCGTCGACGTGCGCCTGCCGTGAGCGCAGCAGGTGCGCGTCGGCCTCGTGGATGACGACCTGGGCGCGCCGTCCGGTGAGTTCCCACAGCGCGTGCGCCCCGCCGATGTGGTCGATGTGGCCGTGGGTCAACAGGATCCATCGGACGTCCTCGATCCGGCGCCCGAGGGCCTCGAGGGCGGGCGCCATGCCCTCGACGGGCGACGTCGCGATGCCGGTGTCGACGATCGCCGGCTCCGGAGCATCGATGAAGAAGCTGTACAGCCCGAACCGGCCCCACGGTGAGACGAGCGGGTGGATGGTCCCGTCCTTCGCCACGTCACTCCCCCGGCCGCGTCAGGAACTCGGCGGTCTCCTCGAACGCCCGGTGGAACTCGGGGATCCACGAGAAGTTCTGGACGAAGCCGTGATTGGCGCCGGCGTAGCGACTGATCGTCGCCTTCACCCCGGCCTCGGCCAGACGCGCGCCATAGAGTTCGCCCTCGTCGCGCATCGGGTCGAACTCGGCGGTGACGATCAGGGCCGGCGGCAGGCCGGTGAGGTCTTCGCGCTTGATGGGCGAGACGCGCGGGTCGGCGGGGTCGGCGCCGCTGTCGAAATAGAACGCGTTGAAGGGTTTCAACCCGGCCGTCTCCACTCCGTAGCCTTCGGCATTCTCCCGGAGGGAGTCGTAGCGGTCGACGTCGAAGTCCAGGTCCAAGGACGGATAGAACAGCACCTGATGCGTGATGCGGTCGAACCCCTCGTCGTGGGCCGTTGCGGCGACGGCCGCGACGAAGGTGCCGCCGGAGCTGTCGCCCGCGATCGCTAGGGTGTCGCCGTCCCAGCCGAGGCTCTCGCCCTGCTCCACGACCCAGCGGACCACCGCGTCGCAGTCGTCCAGTCCGGCCGGGAATTTCGCCTCGGGCGCGCGCCGGTAGCCGACGGAGACGACCTTCAATCCGGTTTCGACGGCCAGGTTCCGGGCGACGTGGTCGTGGGTGTCGAGGCTTCCGAGGAAGAACGCGCCACCGTGGAAGTAGACGAGCAACCCGAACGAGTCGCCCTCGACCGGGGTGTAGATGCGGATCGGCACCTCACCCACGCGTGTGTGCGCAGAAGTGTCCTCGACGGCGTGGAGGGGCAGGCGCTCGTCGATCGGAACGACCTGCGACTCTTCGATCGCGCGCAGGACGGCCGGGTCGAGAGAGTCCGGCGGAGCCGGCAGTGTGCTGAGGACGTCGGCGATGGCGGGGTGAAGGGTCATCGTGTCACGCCCGTGCCCGAGCGGTGGGCTTCTGCCCCGGGAAGACGTCGTCGACCTCGTCCTCGGTCCAGCCCTGACGGGAGATGCGCTGCAGTTCGTCGGTGACCGGTTTGCGGGTGGCCTGGTAGAGTGCCAATGCCCCGGCGACGGTGTCGGCGTCCCGCAGGGCGTCGGCGAGTGCGCCGGCGTCGAGGATCGCCGAGTTCGCGCCCTGACCCTGGTGGTGCAGCATCGAGTGGGCGGCGTCGCCGACGAGGACCGCCGAATCGGAATGCCACGTGTCGACCGGGTCGATGTCGTACACGCCGCGGGTGTTGACGATGCTCATGTCGAGGTCGCGAGTGATGTCGACGATCCTCGGGTCGAAGCCGTCGACGGTGGCGAGCATGTCGTCCTTGGATACCTGTGGCGCCCAGTCGCTGTCGGGGCACAGGGCGGTGATGTCGAAGGAGACCTGGCTGCGGTGGCGCAGGGGCAGCAGGTATACCTTGGTGCCCTTGCCGATGTACATGCGGAGGTTGTCGTCGACGACCATGCCGTGGGCGTCGGCGATGTCGATGACGGCGCGGTAGGCCCGCTCGCCGGAGAACACCGGTTCGTTGTCGCCGAAGAGTTGTCGGCGCACGACGGATTTGATGCCGTCGGCACCGACGACCAGATCCGCTTCGACGGTCGTGCCGTTCGTGAAGGTGAGCAGGGAACGCTCGCCGCGGTCATCCACGGTGGCGAGTTTGTGGCCGAGCTCGACCATGCCGCCGGGCAGGACACTCACGAGGGCCTCGATGAAGTCACCGCGGTGGATCAGGTGAGTGTGGGTTTCGACGGTGTACTCGTCCATCCCCGGCCACGATTCCTTCATGATCGGTTCGCCTGTGGCGGTGAGGATCTCGAAGTAGTCGCTCGGTGAGCTGACGTTCGCAATCGCGTCGAAGATGCCCCACTGGCGGAAGCGGTCCATGGTGGAGGGGCGCAGGCCGATGCCGGCGCCGACCTCACGGATTTCGGTGGCCTGCTCGTACACGGTGACGTCGGCGCCGAGCAGGCTGAGGGCCTTGGCGGATGCGGCGCCGGCGTACCCGGCGCCGATGACGGCGACGGTCAGATTCTTCAGGTCCGAAGATTGCATGATTCTCGTCCTAGTCAGTTCTGGATGGTCAGGAAGTCGGCCGGGTTCTCGACGAAGAGCGTGGTGATGGTCGCCTCGTCCAGGCCTGCTTCGCGCAGATCCGGGATGAGGTCCTCGAACAGGTAGTTGCAGGTGTGACCCTTGACTCCGGGCCAACCGAGTGGGCTGCAGTTGGCGTCGACGCCGGCGAGCGCCTGATCGAGGTGACCGGCGGCGAGGAACCCGAGAAAGTGGTCGAGGCGTTCCTTGCGCGGGCGGGCCCAGAACGGCGGGTCCTCGAGTTCGGTTTCGTAGCCGAAGGTGTCGAAGCCGACGCGGCCGCCCTGTTCGGCGATCCACCGGTCGCGTGTCTTCGACGCGTTGACTCCGTCGTCGGCGTGCCCGAACAGCACGCGGTGCAGCGGGAGTCCTTCTTCGGTGAAGATCGCGATGGCGTTCTCGGCGTCGATGGCCAGGTGGGTCAGGATCGGTACGCCGGTCTCGAGTGCGGCGCGAGCCGCGGCCCGGTAGATGCGCTTGTCGAGGTCGGTCATCTTGCCGCCGCGGCTGACGCCGACCTTGATGACTCCGGCGCGGCTGCCGGTATTACCGATGCCGACGGTGATCTCGTGGAGGAACTGCTTGGTCAGGTAGTCGACGCTCGCGCGTTCGAAGAACGGCAGGGCGGTGTCGCCGCCGACGAATCCGGTGCAGGCGACGATGTGGACGCCGGTCTTCGCGGACAGCGACTTGTAGTAGTCGACGTCACGGCCGTTGCAGATTCCGGTGACGTCGACGAAGGTTCCGCCGCCGTACTCGTGGAACTTGCGCAATTTCGGCACGGTCTCCTGGTACCGCTCCTCTGGGGTCTTCCACCACCTCGTATCCAGCTCGGAGCCGGGCATGCCGTATCCGATGTGCTCGTGGACGGCGACGATGCCCAACTCTTCGGGCGGGATCGATCCCAGGACGGTGTTCACTCTTGACACAGGCAGCTCCCCTTCGGGGCGGACGATTCTTCGATGATGTGGGGTCGGGTGCTCAGCGCACCGACAGTAGGTCGCGCGGGTTGTCTACGAGCACGCGCTGGATGTCGGTGACGCCGAGTCCCTGCGCGGTGAGGAGCGGCACGAAAGTCGACAGGATGTAGCTGAACGGCAGATCGAGACCCGGTTCTCCCACCGACACGCCGGTGGCGTTGCTCGACAGGAGGATTCGGTCGCCATGGCCGGCGTCGACCAGTTCGCGGATCAGGGTGGCGCGCTCGTCGTCGGTGACGTGTATGCCGCCGTCCGCACCCACGTGGTCGAGGGCGACGTAGGCTCCGCGGCGGGCGATCTCGAGCGGCGCGCCGGCGTCGACCGCATCCCTGCGGTCGAGTCCGCCGACGACGACGCGGTCGGCCTGCAGTCCCTCGTCCACAACGATCCCGAGGTCGTGCACCGCGTCCTTACCGAAGCGGAGTGACACCGGTACGCCGGTGTCACGGGCGGTTCGGGCCGCGGCGCGGAGGAGGCTTTCCTCGGTGGCGGTCATTCCGCCGGGATTCGCGGCGGTAGCCACCAGGCCTGCGGCACCCCGGCGCTCCACCCGGGGAACCACCATGCCCTCGGTGATCTCCTTGGTGAAGAGGTCGGCGAATTTGTCTGCCGGCCAGGGTGTCGGCGGATTGGTCTGCGGCGTCACGAAGTATCCGCCGAGCATCTCCTCGGGTCCCATTCCCGTCGACGCGACGATGTGCACTCCGGTCGTGCGTGACAGTGCTTCGTAGAGCTTGACATCGCGGCCGTGGAACATGCCGGTGCTGTCGACGATCGTCCGCCCGCCGTGGTCCCGGAATTCGGTGAGCTTCCCCACCAGCACCTCGAAGGTCGCGGCGCGGTCCGGGGTGATGTCGAATGCGTGCTCTGCGCCCGGGACCACGGACAGCAGCGCTTCGTGAACCGACACAACCCCCAGTTCGTCGGCGGGAACTGGGCCGAGAACGGTGTGGACGGTGTTTCTCTCGGCGGTCTGGGAGCCCTTCATCGGCACTTCCTTTCGTCAACGTCATGTGCGCATGACGTGGTACTCGCCACGGTAGCCATTAACATTACAGCTCGTCAAGTGAATTGATTGATCGTCTTGTGAATGGCCTACCTGATTCGTGGGTGGACTGCGGCTACAATCTGAGGTCATGTCGCTCCGCGCCGCACAGAAGCAAATGACCTACGACCTTTTCCTCGCCAAAGGGCTCGAGCTGTTCGGCACCAAGGGCTATGCCGCAACCACGATCGATGACATAGCCAGCGCCGCGGGATCGACCCGGACGACCTTCTACCTGCACTTCTCGTCCAAGGCGGACGTAATGAGCGCGCTGCTGACGAAGGTCGACGCAATACTCACCGCTGCCGACGACCCCACGCTCACCGCGGTGGTGGCCTCGGGCTCGCGTGACCGGATCCAGGAGTGGCTGGACCGCAAGTTCTCCCAGTGGGACGAGATCAAGCCCTATCTCACCGCGTCCTACCAGGCAGCCCAGGAACCGGACGTCGCAGCCAAGACCGAGCAGTGGTTCGAGTCCGCCGTCGGCGACATGACGGCCGGACTGGACCAGGCCACGCGGTTCCCTCCCGATCGGCGCCGGATTCGCTGCGTGCTCGCGTTCGGTCAGCTCGAGTACCTCTCGCGCCGCTACTTCGCGGTCGGCTGGCAGACTCCCCGCGAGGCGTGCCTCGACGAACTCACCGACTCGTGGTGCCACCTACTCGCGTCGGACGACTAGAACTCGAAAGCCGTCGCGTCGACGAGGATCTCCCGCAACCAGGCGATGAACGCCGCATCCGCCAGACGCGGATTCCACACCATGTCGATCCCCAACGGCGAGACCGGCAGCGGGAACTCCTCGATGCGGAGGTCCACCCGTTCCCGCATCGCGACAGCAACGCGGAATGTGTGCACCGCCACCCCGCCGGCCGACGCGACCATGTGCGGGATGAGCAGGTGGTCGGAGATCAATTGCCCGATCCGGTATTGCACGCCGTGCGCGTCCATCGCGGCGTACGGCGCCACCCGGTGCCGGGAGTCGTAGGTGACATGGGGCAGAGACGTGAGCAGATCCAGTGCGGATGCCCCGGGATCGCTGTCCGGGTGGGCGATCACCACCCAGCGATTCTCGTACAGGCGCTCGCGCGGGTACGGCGAGGTGAACGCCTCGGACAGGAGTACGACGTCCACGCCGTCGTCGGTGAAGTCGCTCGGCTGCGGCTGAACGAAGTTGCGCACCCGCAGAGTCGCATTCGGTGCCCGCTCGGCGATCAGCCGCGCCAAACCCGGCCCGACCACGAATGCGGTGCTGGTGGTCATCGCAACCGTGATGGTGCGGCTGTCACGCGCGGGGTCGAAGCCCGGGAAATTCACCACCTGCGCGGTCTGCCGCAGCACTTCGCGCAGTGGTGCGATGAGTTCCCGGGCACGCGGTGTGAGTATCAGCCCGCTCCCCTGCCGCGTCACCAGATCGTCACCGATCAGTCGGCGCATCCGCCCCAGGGCATGACTCATCGCGGGCTGGGACATGCCCACCCGGGCCGCGGCGCGGGTGACCGATCCTTCCTCCAGCAGGGCCAGCAACGGCACCAGCAAGTTGAGGTTGACCGAGGCGAGCCGCTCCAGGCCGAGATCACTCGAGTGATCACCGGGTTGGTTCATCCACACGAAGTTACGCGTCCTCCTCCCGAGGGGTCGACGTCATCCGGCCGCGGCGGCCATGCGGCGCAGCGTCGGGATCGGCATCCGATGGTTGACGGCGACCGCGACACCGTCGCCGCCGACGTGGGTCCAGCGCATCACCGACGGTCCGTGCGGGCTGTCGCCGAGCAGGAACTCGGGTTCACCGGCGGCCGGGAGGTGCCCGGTGGCCTTGAGGTTCAGCCCGAACTGCTCGGTCCAGAAGTACGGTTCGAGGTCGAGTTCCGGCGCATCGTCGCCCGCCAGGAGCGCGTGGGCAGCGACCTTCGCTTGCTCGATAGCGCTGCTCCACAGTGGAATTCGACGTATTCCCGTCGGCGTCGGAACGGCGGCGGCGTCCCCGGACGCGACGATGTCGGGCCGGACCCGGCCGCGCGAGTCCACCTCGAGACGGCCGCCGGTCAGCAGTCCGCTGGAGGCCAGCCACTCCGTGTCGGGTATGTCGCCGATCGCACTGACGATCAGGTCGGCGTCGACTCGCGATCCGTCGCGCAGGACCACCCCACGCGCGTCGTCGATCCCGGCAGCCGAGCCGACGACGACCGTGAGCCCTCTGGCCACCGCGGCCGCGGTGAACGTCTCGGACAGGCAGCGCCCCAGGTGCGACAGCATCGGCGGGCCGTCGGCTACCAGCGTGGCCCGGCACCCCGCCGACAGGGCCGCGGATGCGATCTCCATGCCCAGCGGACCGGCACCGACGACCACGACCGTGGGCCGGGCCGCCAGCCGTTCCCGGAGGGCCAGGGCGTCGTCCACGGTGCGCAAGGACAGCTCCACGCTGTGGTCGCCGCCCAGGCGCCGTGCCCTGGAACCGGTGGCGATCACGAGTCCGTCGTAGGTCCGGTCCGAACCGTCGTCGAGACGCACCCGGCGGGACTCGACGTCGAGGTCGACGGCCGCCACCCCGAGCACCTCGGTCGCCTCGTGCGTAGGCGGTGCCAGTTCGTGGGAACCGCCGTCGACCAGGAGCGCCTTGGAGAGTGCGGGCCGCGAGTACGCCGCCCGGGGTTCGGCCCCCACAATGGTCAGATCGCCGTCGAAACCCGCGGCGCGGAGACTGTCACACGCGGTCTGGCCGGCGATCCCGTTGCCGATGACCAGGATTCGTTGGGGAACGTCGGTGAGTTTCATGCGAGCCTGAGTGCGGCCACCGGGCAGACCCGGACCGCGGCGCCGGCGTCCGTGAGTTCCGGGCTTCCCTCGGCGATGTTCTCGACGTCGAGGATCAGTTCGCCCGCGCCGTCGAGGTGCATCAGGTCGGGAGCGATCTCTTCGCACAGTCCATGGCCTTCACAGCGAGGCCGGTCGATCACGATTCTTTTCATGCTGGGACCACCTTCAGGATCTCGAGTGCGTCGATGGAGCGGGTGATGTTGCTGGGCAACCGAACCGGCTCGGCGGCCACCAGCCGCTGCGCGTGGACGGCGAGTGCCCCGATGACGGCGTGGGCTTCCAAGCGGGCCAGGCCCTGGCCGGCGCAGCCGTGCGGTCCGTATCCGAAGGAGAGGTGGTCGACGGGATTTCGCTGGACCAGGAAGGCGTCCGGGTTCTCGTAGTGCCTCGGGTCGCGGTTGCCTGCGCCGAACAGGATCGCCACCTGGGATCCGGCCGGCACGAGGGTGCCGTCGATGTTCACGTCCCGGGTCACCGAGCGGCCCCAGGCATGGACCGGCGCCCAGAACCGGAGTACCTCGTTGAACGAGGCCGGCACCAGCGCGGGATCTCTGCGGACCAGGTCGAACTGATCGGGGAAAGCCGAGAAGAGCGCGACGATGTTGCCGAGCGCGGCGATCGTGGTGTCGACACCCGCGCCCAGGTACTGGTGGATGATGTGGCCGGCGGTGCCGGGAGGAATGGCGCCGCGGTCCTCGGCGTCGAAGATGCCGCGACCGACCGACCCCGGCGCCAGATCGGCGGCCCCGACCCCGGTGCACCAACCGTAGAGTTCGCCGGCGATCGGGAAGTTCTCCGCGGTCCGCTGATTCATCGGACCGATGACTTCCATCGCGGCCTGTCCCCAGCGCAGCATGTTGTCGCGCACCTCGCCGGTGAAACCGATCAAGTCCGCGACGATCTCGAGCGGGAAGGCGCGCGCCAATGCATCGATGGCGTCGAACGATCCCCTGGCTACCAGATCCGCGACCAGCGCATCGGCCTTGGTGTGGATCTGATCCCGGAGCCCCCGCAGCGCCCGCGGAGAGAGGTTCTCGGAAAGGGTCGCGCGCAATTCTGTGTGGATCGGCGGGTCGGATGCCAGTGACGTGCCCTGAAGCGCCTCGTTGACAACGGAATTGAAGCCGATCGTCCGGGACGAGAAGGTACCGGGGTCGGCCAGTGCGTCGCGGATGACGTCGTAGCGGGTCAGGGCATAGACGTCGTTGGCGGGCAGATGTACCACCGCGCCGAGATCTCGGAGTTCGGCGTACGTCGGATAGGGGTCGATCACGACCTCGTCTGCGAAGAGGTCCGCATCGCTACTCGCCGGAGTGTTTCTGTTCATGCCTCCAGTGAAGTGAGTCCACTCACATAAATCCAACTCATATTAGGCATGTACAGACATGAACAGGATTGATGTATGTCCGTGGTGCTCATCCGTGGTCGCGGCACACCGCGGACGCCAGATCCGGTTCGCACATTTGCTGCCACGTGCAGAAGCCGGGATGTCTTCGCCGTGCAGGATCGCGCCGTCGCTGCGCGGCCACCCTCGCCTGCACGGCGATCAACAGCCGTTCCTGCAGGCTACTGAGACTGGAGGATTCTGCGAGCCCGCTCGGCGACGGGCAGATCCACGAACTCGCCGTCCGGCAGCTGGACGGCGGCCCCGCCGGACTCCTCGAAGACGTTCACAACCCGTCGTGCCCAGGCGAGTTCGTCCTCGCCGGGGATGAAGGCGGTGTGAATGATCGGCAGCTGGGAGGGGTGGATCGCGGATTTGCCGCCGAAGCCGAGAGAACGGGCGTGGGCGGCTTGCCGGGCGAGTCCGTCGGTGTCCCGCAGGTGGGGGTAGACACTGTCGATCGGTGGTGCGATGCCCGCGGCCCGGGAGGCGATGACCAGGTGCGATCGCGCGTACTGCAGCGGGGCGTCCCCGTCGCCGATGCCGAGGTCTTTCCGGAGGTCGATGCCGCCGAGGGCGAGGTGTTCGACGCCGGGTTCGGCGGCGATGGCCGGGGCGTTGGCAACTCCCTTCGCGGTTTCGATCGCGCAGATCAGTGGCGTCTCCGGTGCCCGGTCCCGCACCCACCGCACGTCGTCGACCGAGTCGACCTTCGGGATGCGGATGCCGTGAGCACGGTCGGCGACCGCGGCCAGATCGTCGGCGGCGAGCGCGGTGCCGACAGCGTTGATGCGCACCCACTCCGGGTGGATGGTCAGAGTGTCGGCGACGCGAGCGCGGGCGGCATCCTTGTACTCCGGCGGGACCGCGTCCTCGAGGTCGAGGATCACCGCGTCCGCACCGGCTTCGAAGACCTTACCGAGGAGTTTCTCATTGTGTCCGGGCACGAAGAGGTAGCTGCGGGCCATCAGATGACACCCTTCTCCTGTAGATCCTCGATATTCAATCCGAGTGTGTCGCGGTAGATCTGCGTGTTGTCCTGTCCGAGTCGCCGTCCGGGGAATCGGATGGCGCCCGGGGTGCCGAGCATGCGCACCATGAGGTTCTGCATGGCGAGGGGTCCGAGGTCCTCGTCGTCGACGGTGGTGATCATGTCGCGGGCGCGGACGTGCGGGTCGTTCATCAGTTGCTCGACGTCGTAGATGGGTGCTAGGGCGGCGCCGACGCGCTCGAACTCGGCGACGACCTCGTCGAACGGGCGGGCGGCGATCCATTTCCCGACCGCCTCGTCGAGGAGATCGCCGTTGCGGCTGCGGTCCCCGGCGGAGGCGAACCACGGCTGTTCGACGAGGTCCGCTCGTCCGACCAGGCGCATGACCCGTTCGGCGACGGACGTGGCGCTGGCCGAGATCGCCACCCACCGGCCGTCCTTGGTGAGGTACGTGTTGCGGGGGGCGTTGTTGGGCGAGCGGTTGCCTAGGCGGCCGGCGATCGCGCCGAGCTGGTCGAAGGCGGTGGGGCCCGGGCCGAGGATGCCGACCAGGGGTTCGAGCAGCGAGAGGTCGATGACCTGCCCTTGCTCGTCGCCTTCGAGGCTGTTGCGGTGCAGCAGTGCCGTGACCACGCCGAAGGCGCCGGTAATGCCGGCGACACCGTCGGCGAGACCGAACGGAGGCAGCGTCGGCGGTCCGTCCTCCTCACCGGTCTGGTGTGCGAATCCGCTCATCGCCTCGGCGAGGGTACCGAATGCGCGACGTTCCGCGTAGGGCCCGTCCTGTCCGAAGCCGGTGACCCGCAACATGATCAAGCCTGGATTGAGCGCCATCAGCCGGTCGGGTCCGAGCCCCCACTTCTCCAGCACTCCGGGTCGGAAGTTCTCCACGAGCACGTCGGCGTCGACGACGAGATCCCGCAGGATCTGCTGGCCCTCGGGGGTGCCGAGGTCGAGGGTGATGCACTTCTTGTTGCGCGCAATGACTTTCCACCACAGTCCGTGGCCGTCCTTGTTCGCCCCGTGGGATCGGGCGGGGTCGCCCGTCGGGTGTTCAATCTTGATCACGTCGGCGCCGAAGTCGCCCAGCAGCATCGCGGTAATCGGAGCGGCGTATACGGTGCTGATGTCGAGAACTCGGATCCCCCGCAGCGGACCGCGGTTCGCCTTCCCTGGCGAACTCGAGGTCGGGGTGTCATCGTGTGGATTCACGCTCATGGGCAGTCCTCGGCATTGTCGAGAGGCGATGGAGGCGGGAAGGTGCGGTGGCGCCTGTGTGGAAGTCGGACGGCACCTTTCCCGCGCGTGCGGACTCCAATCTGTCATCCGCCCGAGTGAAGTACAATCGCAAGTATCTTGACTCCCTTTAAATTCTTCTAAAGGCAGGTGGCCACGTGCTCGACACGACGCGGATGTTCACTCTGTGCGAGGTCGCGAAGCACGGCTCCATCACCGCGGCTGCCGCGGCGCTCGGATACACCACGTCGGCGGTCTCGCAGCAGATCGCCAAACTCGAGAAGGAGGCCGGGCAACCGCTGCTGGAACGGCACGCACGCGGCATCATGCTCACCGACGCGGGCCGCTCCGTCGTCAAACACACCGAACGGATCCTCGTCGAACTCGAGGCCACGGACGCCGAGCTCGCGGAGATCCGCGGACTGCGCGCGGGAATGCTGGCAATAGGAACCTTCCCCACGGCAGGATCCACGCTGCTGCCGTTGGTGGTCAAGGAATTCAAGACCCACCACCCCGGCATCGACCTGCGTGTCCTCAGTGGACGATTCGCGCAGCTGGTCGAATCGCTTCGTCGCCGGGAGACGGAACTGTCCCTGTTGTGGGACTACGAGTGGAACCGGATCGACGATCCACTCCTGACGTACCACCACCTGATGAACGACCCGACCCTGCTGCTGGTGTCGGAGAAACACCGACTCGCCGACCGGGAGTCGATCCGGATCACCGAACTGCGAGACGAGTCGTGGGTGGTGCGCGCCGACGATCACCCGGTGGCCCACACCCTCGAACGACTCTGCCAGCAAGGAGGATTCACGCCCCGGACAAGCTTCCTCGCCCACGACTACGGGGAGGTTCAGGCGATGGTGGGGGTCGAGCTGGGGGTGGCCATCGCGCCGCGGCTCGCGGTCCTCAATCCCCGCCCTGACGTCCGGTCGATCCCGCTCGCGACCCGCTCTCCGCAGCGCCGAATCCTGGTCGCGCACCTGACCGAGCGGCGGCTGAGCCCGGCCGCGCAGGAGGCCATCACGCAGTGCATGGCGGCAGCGCGGCGCCTCGAGGAAGGTTTCGCCGACGCTTAGCGGGTCACCGTGCGGATCCCGCCAGCACGGCGGCCGGCGAGGCGACGAACAGTTCTGCGGCCGCGATGCGCCGCGCCGCGCGGTGCAGTGAGACCGCCTCGATCACTCCGTCGGGGGAGGTGGTGAGGTCGATGTCGAGGACGCCCGCGGCCGTTCCCAGTCGCAGCGATCCGGGCCACCGCACCCGGGCGTTGTCGGCCACCACTCCCCCTCTCACGGTGGCGGCCGCGGCGACGGCGACGGCCGATGTCAGGCCGATCGCCGGATGCGGGGCGAGCATGGACAGCATGCGGACCGAGACGTCGTAGTCCTTACCGGCGATGTCGATGCCCGCGCTCGTGCGATAGTCCCGCGGCGGGCCGATCACACCGACCTTCGGAATGGCATGCGAGATGGGGTCACCGGGCCTGCTCAGCCCCATCCGCAGTGACGATTCGCGCCGCAAAGCCACGAGATCGGAGACGTGGTCGGCGATCACCGCATTGTCCTCCGCCCCGCTCAGGCCCAGGTCGGCGGCGTCGAACAGCGCGGCCGGCGCCCCGGCGGCCACCATCGTGCCCCGGTAGCGGCGATCACCGAGCGTGATCGAATCGGACGCCGACCCGGTGGGCAGCAGTGCGGTACCGGAGGCGAGGCCGGTGAAGGTCAGGGCAACCGGAACACCGAGCGCACTGGTCCCCGGCACGGCGGCAACCCCCTCGGTGGGGATCACCCCGCCCGGGGTCGCGATCTCGGCGGTGAGGATTGCACCGGTGTTGGTGTTGCGCATCCGGACGATCGTCGTCGCACTGTCGACCGCGACGAGCCCGGACTGCAGCGCATACAGCCCTATCCCGGTGGCGCAGTTTCCGCAGTTGCTGCCCCACTCGACCCGGCGGTCACCGATCGCCACCTGCGCGAACAGGTACTCGACGTCGATGCCCGGCTCGGCGGATCGGCGCACGATCGCGGCCTTGGACGTCGTCGAGCTGCCGCCGCCCACGCCGTCGAGCTGACGGGGGTCACCCGACCCGAAGGCCGACGTGAGTATGGCGTCGAGCCCGCCCGCCTGTTCGACCAGAGGGTCGACATCAACCGCGTTGAAGAGCCAGCACTTGCTGGTGCCGCCTCGCATCCAGGTTCCACGGAGTGTGAACACCGTCCGGCCACCTTTCGTTCGTGACGAAGTCTGAGGCACCGCCGAAGGCTCTGATCGGGGTAAGGGAACGGAATCTCCAGCGGTGACACCGTCCACCCTGCGCCACACCAGGTTGGAGCACAATTTCGAATATGGGGACCGTCCTTAAGTTTGACTTACATCACGGGGCGATCGTCCCGCCGGGCGGCGCGCATAGCTACTGGTAACCAGGCGGGGATAGCACCAGCACTGCAATTGACGGGTCGCGGCACTGACTTAAGCAGAACTAAACCCCCGGATAGAAACGTGACATTGTTCTGAACTTCCGTCGTCTCTAGCGTGATGTAGGACATGATCGACGAGAGGATGTGACATGCGAACCACGAGCCGGCTACCCCGAAGCGCAGACGTTCCCGCCGACCGGGACCGGGTCGAGGAGCTGTCCACCGAACTGGTCGATTCCACCGCGCCCGCTCCGACCCCACACCGTGACCCCGTCACAAGTCGGGAGACACCGCAGACGCGCACCACGGCACCGTCATTCAGTGCCCGCGGACGCGCCGAGGCCCCCCTTGTTCACGCAACCGGAACAGCCGACGACCGGACAGGCGACCCTGCCGGACAGCAAGCGAAAGAACGACCATGACCTCCATCGAAATACTCCCCCTGATCGCCTTGGTCGCGATGTTCGTGATCGCCACCATCTTCCCGATCAACATCGGCATCCTGGGCTTCATCGGCGCCTTCCTCGTCGGCGCCTTCGCCCTCGGATACGACGACAAGGAAATCCTCGCCGCATTCCCGAGTTCGATCGTCCTGACGATCATCGGCGTCACCTATTTCTTCGGCATGGCCAAGAGGAACGGCACCATCGACCTCCTCGTCAACGCCTGTATCCGCGCCGTCGGCGGCCGGACGGTGATCGTTCCCTGGGTGTTCTTCTTCTCCGCCTCCGTGCTGACGGCACTGGGCACCTTCAGCCCCGCCGCGGTCGCGCTGATTTCGCCCGCGGCGATGTCCTTCGCCGCGCGCACCCGGATGAGTCCGCTCGTGATGGGCATCATGACGATCAACGGCGCCCACGCCGGCGCGTTCTCGCCGATCTCGGTCTCCGGTGTCCTCGTCACCGACATCGTCAACTCCAGCGGCCTGACCATCGCACCCTGGACGCTGTTCTTCGCCAGCTACGGCATCAACCTCCTGCTGTCGGTGCTGACCGTGGTCGGCTACTCGGTCCTCGCCCGAGTCCGCGACCTCGAATACACCGCCACCGGCACGAGTGACGAAACCGGCAGCGGTACATCGCGTCCCACTACTGATGAGGCACCGGACTGCACGCCGACCACCGGCGGTGCAGGTTCGTCGGGCGGGACGCAGGTACTCACTCGCAAGCACACCTCGACCAGCATCGTGCCCGACGCGCACCCCGTGACCCGGGTCCAGAAGCTCACCCTGTTCCTCATCGCGACCGTGCTCGTACTCGTGCTGGTGCTGCATCTGCCGATCAGCTTCGTCGCCATCGCCGCAGGCGCGGTCCTCGCCTTCACCGATCTGTCGAAGCAGAACGAAGCCATCGCCGGCATCAGCTGGTCCACCGTCCTGCTCGTCGCCGGCATGGTCACCTACATCTCGATCATGGAGGAGATGGGCACGATCGACCACCTCGCCGAAATGGCCATCACCGTCGGCGCACCGCTGCTCGTCGCGTTCGTCCTCTGCTACGTCATCGGCGTCACGTCAGCATTCGCATCCTCGA
The DNA here is from genome assembly GCF_029269925.1 of Rhodococcus sp. T2V. NCBI lineage: Bacteria > Bacillati > Actinomycetota > Actinomycetes > Mycobacteriales > Nocardiaceae > Rhodococcus > Rhodococcus sp. T2V. The sequence goes on along the minus strand of NZ_JARJBD010000079.1, from coordinate 11,524 downwards.
CCGCACTACTCACCGCGATCATCCCGCTCGCCCTGCCCCTGCTGCAGACCGGCGCACTCCCCGTCGTCGGAGTCGTCGCGGCCCTGGCCATCTCGGCGACCGTCGTCGACGTGTCCCCGTTCTCCACGAACGGCGCCCTCGTCCTCGCCAACGCCCAGAACATCGAGCGGCCGGCGTTCTACCGCCAGCTCCTCCTCAACGCAGGCATCGTCGTCGCAGTCGCACCAGCGCTGTGCTGGTTCATCCTGGTAGCCGTTCCCGCAATGGCCTGAGCACCACGGACAACAGCCGCGGCCGCCACCTCACCCGAGGTGGCGGTCGCGTTCGTGTGGCACCTGCTCGGGATACCGCCGGCTCACTCATCGTCGGCGGCCGCACGGGATCCTCAAAGGCGCTGCAAGACAATAGAGGAACGATCATTACGCGGGACGACGCCATCGCAATCTCACCGGCGGTTCGGACCGGCTCCCGAGCGCTCCCTACCCCTGCGGGCACAGGGCGGCGATGATCGTTCGCGTCATCCAGTCCGAGTATCGGTCGAGTGTCCATCCCCGTTCGAGGACGAGCCGCTCGTACGTGTCTATCGCGAGGTAGTTCCACAGCACGTCGCGTACCTCGTCGAGTTCGATGCCGGCGCGAAGTTGGCCCGTCGCCGCGAGGTGGCCCCCGATCATCGTCATCGCGGTCAACCCCTCCTCGCTCAGTTGCCGCCAGACTGGAATGAGCGAGTCGTCCACATGTTGTCCGTCGCGAATTAGGATCTGCACTTTGGCCGACCGTTGCTGCCGCCGCGCCAGTGCGTGGATGAACATCTCGATCTTGCGGCGCACGTCCGGCTCTTCGCGCATCGCCTGCTGCTCCGGCCGGTCGGCGACCGACACCGGCTCGTCGTCACCGGCGATCACGAAATCGAACACCGCCTTCGCCAGGGCGGCCTTGCTACCGAAACTCTTGTAGAGGCCCTTCACCGAGACACCCCCCCGATCGGCGACGGCCGCGAGTGTCGTGGCACGGAAGCCGTCTCGCTCGAACAGCTCCTTCGCAGCCACGACCACGGCACGCCGTCTCGCTCTCGCCCGCTCCTGCCTGCCGGAAACGTCGTAACGCCTCTTGACTTCGACCATCGCAGCTCCGATAATTTGAGTACAACCTGATTGAACCTAATGTATCAGGGCTGACGCCATAGCACCGCAATCACAACCTGGAGTCGTCGTGAACGACCCGAACCCCTCGCCACCCCGCGGGTCATCGGGCGCACGAATCGGCGAGCGATCCGCGGCGTCTGGGAGATCTTCGGTCGAGCCGGGCCCACCTTCGTGCACACCAGCGGCCGAATCACCAAGACGGATATTCGACATACCTGTCGGCCGAAATCGCGAGACGGCGTCCAGCCCTGTCGAAACCGCGTAAGTCGTTGGTCGGCGGAATGATGCGGTCCAACGTGATTGCGCGGTGCGGACGAGGGAAGGGAGAGGGACATGAAAGACCTGCATGAGCCCGCCGATACACGAAGCATGGGGATCGTCCACAGCGCTCTGCGCCGTGACCTGGAACGAACCCGATTGGTGCTCGCATCTCCGCCGTATCCGAACGGCAGACGTCGTCGAGCCGAGCGCTGGCTGTCGCACCCGTCACGACCAGCGAGCCGATCGAATCGTTCGCCGGAACACGAACATCCTCCGTCGGGACCGGCGAGTCGATCGCATCGTTCGCCGTCGCGAGCACCGCATCCGCCGACACGAGCTCTGCCTCCACTGCCGGGCCGATCGTCGGTGTGCCCGACCGCCGCACCGGTGCGGTACTCGGCTCGATCAATGCGTCCGGAAACCAACTTCGTTACGAGGTCACCCAGCCGAGCGGCGGAACGGTCACCGTCGACGCCACAGGCGGCTTCATCTACACCCCCACCCAGGCAGCGCGCCAGGCGGCCTCTGCGGACGCGCTGAACCCGGCCGCGCTGGACCCGAGCGCCAATTACGACTCGTTCACGGTCACCGTCACAGACATCCAGTCCGGCAACCGGGTGGACGTGCCGGTGCAGGTGCCGGTGTCCGCGGCACAGATGAAGGTCGTGCAGTCCACCACCGTCGGGTCCAACCCGTCCGGTGTGGTGTTCGCCGGCACCAGAACCTATGTGGCAAACCAGGGTTCGAAGAGCGTCTCCGTGCTCGACGCAACCAACGTCGTCGTCGGCTCGGTGACCGTCGGCACCTCGCCGACCGGCGTCGCGGCCAACCCGACCGGCACCCGGGTGTACGTCACCAACAGCGGCAGCAACACCGTCTCGGTCATCGACACCACCACCAACAAGGTCGTCGCCACCATCACGACCGGCACCACACCCAACGCCGTCACCGTCGCCAACACCCCTACCGGCACCCGCGCGTACGTCACGAACGCGGGCAGCCTCTTCTCCCCGGGCACGGTCTCCGTCATCGACACCGCCACGAACAAGGTCGTCGCCACCGTCGGGGTCGGCACCACACCCAACGCCGTCGCCGTCAACCCCACTGGCACCCGGGTCTACGTGACCAACCGCGGCAGCAACACCGTCTCGGTCATCGACACCACCACAAACAAGGTCGTGGGCACCGTCGCCGTCGGGTCGCGGCCGACCGCCGTGCGCGTCACCCCCGACGGCAGCGGAGCCTATGTCGTGACCGACTCGGATCGGTTGTGGGTGATCGACACCGCGACCGCCAAGGTGGTGTCGATTGTCGGTATCGACGAGACGTCCCCCGAGGCCGGCACGCACAGCATCGCCATGAGCGCCGACGGTTCCCGGATGCTCGTCACCGACGCCGTCGACGGGCGGGTGCGGGTGCTCTCGCTCACATTCGTAAACTCCGCGCCATCCGCGGCATCGACGGTCGGCGCTCCCAGCACGTCCGACGGCGCGGTCACGATCACGCTCCCGCCCGACCCCGACGGCGACCCCGTGACCTTCACCTACACCACACCACCGTCCGGTTCCGTCGTCTCCGACGGGGACGGGGCGTTCGTCTTCACCCCGACCGCCGCTGCCCGCGACCTCGCCCGACAGTCGGAGGGACCGGACACCGACACGGTCACCTTCACAGTCAGAGACGGCCAGTACGTGACCAACGTCGACGTCACCGTGCCCGTCTCGCCGGCGCCTCCCCCCGCCGTCCTCGACGTCGAGTCGACGGAGATCACGGTTGGGCACCCGACCGACGCGGCCCTCGTCGACGACCGGCTCTACGTCCTCAGCGAGGACGGCTACGTACGGGTCATCGACGCAGACGGGACAGTCGGGACACCGATCGCGGTCGACTGGGGTTCGTCGACGATCGCGGCCGCCCCGGACGGCAGCCGGGTGTATGTCAGCAACCCGGGACAGTTCACCATCTCGGTGATCGACACCAGCACTGACACCGTCGTCGCGACCATCTGGCCGTATTACTCCGAGGAGTACCAGGGGTGGACCCTGAACGAAGAGATGATCGTCAGCCCCGACGGCACCCGTCTCTACGCCTCCGGCGAGGACGGCACGGTGTCGGTGATCGACACCGCCACCAACACCGTCGTGGCAGCGCAACCGCTCGGCGCGTTCACCGCTCTCGGCATCAGCGCGGACGGTCGTCACCTGTACGGCGCGAGCGGCGCGACGGTCAGCGTGATCGACAGCGCCTCCCTGACCGAGACGGCGGAGTTCGCCATCGGTCCCGAGTGGGACCTCAACAGCATGAGCGGCGCATTCACCGACGTCCCGCACAGCGTCACCGTCGTGGACGGGAACCGGCTGTACGTCACCCAGCACGTCACCACCGTGGAGCGTGCCTTCGGCGGCTACTCCAACGGAGAGTTCATCACCGACCAAACAGGAGGGAGGTGGCGCGTGACGGGCGGATACGGACTCGTCACCGTGATCGACATCGATTTGGCGAGTGCCACGTACGGCAGCGAGATCGCGACCGTGCGACTGACCGGCGACGCACAGGATCTCGCGCTGAGCGCCGACGGCAGCCGGGCATTCGTCACCGTCGGGGACGGACGCACCGTCGCGGTGATCGACACCACCACCAACACCGTCGTCGGAACGTTCGTGACCGACGCGGACGGCTCGGTCACCGGGCCCTACGGTCCGCTGCGGAACGTGCTGATCGCGGGCGACACGCTGTACGTCACCGATTACCACGACGGCGCGGTGTACGCGGTCCCCGGCCTGCCGATCGGCGCGCCCGCGGCCCTGACCGTGTGAACTCCCGGCGGTCAAACGCCTGGATGGCCCGAAGTCGATCCGGCACCGCACAAATGGTCAACTCTCCGCAATGGCAATGCGCGAAACTCACACGAGCGGTACCGATTTGGGGCGGGCCACCTCGCCCCAACACTCCTTCAGGCTCGCTGCCAGATTCGCGGTCTTCGTACGGGGGCGTCGAGCATGTGTTCACAGAGCGGTCCCGCTCGACGGCGCCCGGAAAAGGTTCCATAGCCGTGATTCTCGGCCCGAGTCGATCTCGACCCGCCGGAATCTGCCCAAGCCGGACTTCGCCACAATCGTGCAGGGTGAGCACCCCGCGGCGGCGACGGTTGGCGGTCGACCACACGGGTGCCGGTCGGGTGCCGGTCGCTTGACGGCCTCGCCCGGACGCTGGCGTTGAAGTCGAACGTCAGTCCCCGGCGGCAATACTCCCAACAGAAGTTCAAGCCCCGCAAAAATGGCGATTCAATGTCGGGCGCTGGGCGCGTAATCTACTACATGAGGCTTCTCGGCGCTTCCTAGCGCTTCTCGGTGCTACCTGCCGCCCGGTGCCGCGCAATACAAACCCGAAGATTGGAGCAGAGATGCGTATCTTACGTGCGTTTGTAGGAGGGATCGCCGGGGCGATCATTCTGGTTCTGGGACTATCTCTTCACGCGCCCGTGCCGACTGCTCAGGCCGAGTGTCTGAGGATGCCGTACTTCACGCCCTTCGGATATGCCAACTTCGATTTCCCCCCGCGAATGGTTGCGCTGGTGAACGACAACGAGATCGCGGTCGAAGGCATCACACCGTTCGAGGCCAAGCCCGGGAAAACCGGTCTCTACCTGCCGATCGGATCGCACACCAATTACATCGACGCATGCCAGGGCGTGTACTATCCCGGCGGCCCGAGATTGATCAGCAAGACCGGGAATTCTGTTGCGGTCGAGAATATCTGGCTGCGGATGGACGGCGCCTACGGGCTTGTGACGATCAACGGGGTCCCACAGGGCGAGAGGATGGTCGCCACCTACAACGTGGGTGAAATGATGCCGACGCTCATGACGCCCCACGGTGGCGGGATAGGACCCACATATTGGCCGTTCCGCTTCTCCCCATATTTCGCGCAGGTTTTCAACGACACCGCCGGCGCCAATCTCGTCCAGCCGGGTGAGGTGTTCGCCAACCTCGACGCCGTCGGAAAGTTTGCACCCTGATCTGACGCGCAGGCAGACGACGTCCCGGATCGAGTTCTACTGCGAGGTCCCGTATTCGCGAGCTAACGCCGACGAGCCATACCCACGACACGGGTCTTGGCGTTGAAAGCCACCTTCAACGCGCGATCCGCAATCGAACCGTCGGGCGGTAGCAACTTGATCTGGCGGGCGAACTCCATTTGGTCGTAGCGCACCGTGTTGGTGACAACCTTTCCGTCGGCAATGACGAAATGGTCGAATCCCTCGAATTCGATTCGCCGGCCGGTGGCGGCGACGCCGACGAAGGTGCCGACGTGCCGCCCGGTCAGGTGCCAGTGGACGAGGACGTCATTGCCGGCTTCGGCCATCGAGACGATCTCGAAGGCGAGGTCGGAGACGGCGGCGAATACCTGGTCGAAGTAGCCGGCGATCTCGTCGCTCCCGCGACACGTCCCGGTCGGGAAGTGCACGGTGGAGTCGGAGGTCCAGAAACTTCGCAGGCTGTCGACGTCCTTGGCGTTGATCCGACCGAAAGCCCACCGAACGAGTAGCGCATTGGAGACGTCGTTCGGCGGAGGAGAAGTTGTCGAGGTCGGGCTGTGATCAGACATCTCCACTCCATGCAGGTTGACGCGAGACACGCTGGCATGCAGCCTCGGCCACTACTGCGGAACGAGACTCTGACACAACACGACCATGGCCGACTCCAGCTGCCGGGGCCGGTCGGCTTTCATTGTCCTCCGCGCCGCTCGCGATGTCATCGATGATTCGCTTAGGGAAATAGGCGCTCCGGCCGACAGCGCATCGAAAGCTCCGCCCGATTGCAATCCGCTGCAACCTTTAGTGCGCACGTCATATCTCCCTACATTCATGACCCGGGTTACACGAGGCACGAACCGTTCCGGCGCCGCATCGCGATCGGAGGTCGGCCCCGAGGTAGCCGGCGACAACGCAGAAACCAAGGGAGTGCAATGGCGCTGAACAAGAATTCGTTACTGAGCGCGTATCGGAAGATGTCCGAGATCCGAGCGTTCGAAGACCGGCTTCACGAGGAGAACGCCACCGGCGACATTCCCGGCTTCATCCACCTGTACTCCGGTCAGGAAGCCATTGCCGTCGGCGTGTGCGAGAACCTGCAGGACAGCGATTACATCGGCTCCACCCACCGCGGTCACGGACACTGTATCGCCAAGGGGTGCGACCTCCACGGAATGATGGCGGAGATCTTCGGGAAGGACGACGGCCTCTGCCACGGCAAGGGCGGTTCGATGCACATCGCCGACCTGTCGGTGGGCATGCTCGGCGCGAACGCCATCGTCGGCGGGGCACCCTCCCTCGCCATCGGCGCGGCACTCAGCGCGAAGACACTGCGCAACGGCGGTGTCGCCGCCTCGTTCACCGGCGACGGCGGCTCCAACCAGGGAACGGTCTTCGAAGCCATGAACATGGCCGTCGTGCTCGACCTTCCCATCGTCTTCGTCACCGAGAACAACGGTTTCGGCGAGGCCACCGGCCGGGACTACGCCGTCGGCGCACCCAGTATCGCTTCCCGTGCGGCTTCCTTCGGCATGCCTGCCGTGACCGTCGACGGAACCGACTTCTTCGCCGTGTACGAGGCAACCCGTGAGGCCGTCGAGCGTGCGCGCATGGGAGGCGGACCCACGTCGATCGAGGCGATCGCGTACCGCTGGCACGGACACTTCGAAGGTGACGCGCAACTGTACCGCACCGCGGATCAGGTTGCGGAGCTGCGCAAGACGAAAGACCCGCTGCTGAATTTTCGCAACCACCCGGACAGCAAGAAGGTGTCCGCGAAGGAGCTCGACGCGATCGACGCCGACGCCCGGGCCCGCGTCGACGACGCCGTGGCGAAGGCCCGGCAGGCCGAGTATCCGCCGTTGGCAAACCTTCTGACCGACGTCTACGTGTCGTACTGAGAGTGAGAACAGAAATGACAACGTCGAAGACGACGTACCGCGAAGCGATCAAGGCCGCGCTCGCCCAGGAGATGGAACGCGACGCGACGGTTGTGCAGATCGGCGAAGACCTGCGTGGCGGCCAGGCGGGTACCAATCCGGAACTCGAGTCCGGACAACTCGAGGCGTTCGGCGGGGTGCTGGGTGTGACGAAGGGCCTGTGGACCGAATTCGGTTCCGACCGGGTCATCGACACCCCGATCACCGAGTCCGCGATCATCGGGATGGCAGCCGGCGCCGCATTGACCGGGCTGCGTCCGGTCGCCGAACTGATGTTCATGGACTTCTTCGGAGTCTGCTACGACGCCCTGTACAACCAGGCGGCGAAGTTCCGCTACATGTTCGGCGGAAAGGCCCGCACCCCGCTCGTGGTGCGCGGCATGATCGGTGCCGGATTCTCGGCGGCGGCGCAGCATTCGCAGTCCCCGTACAACGTGTTCGCCGCGGTCCCCGGCCTCAAGGTCGTGGCCCCGTCCAACGCGTATGACGCCAAAGGTCTTCTCATCCAGTCCATTCGCGACGACGACCCGGTGGTGTTCTGCGAGCACAAGACCCTGTACGACCTGAAGGGCGAGGTTCCCGACGAGCCGTACACGATCCCGTTCGGGGTCGCCAACTACACCCGGGAAGGTACGGACGTCACGATCATCGCGCTCTCGGCGATGGTGAACGCCGCCAACACGGCCGCCGACAAACTTGCCACCGAGGGCATCTCCGTCGAGGTGGTCGACCCGCGGACCGTCTCGCCCCTCGACGAGGAAGGCGTCCTCGAATCCGTCGCGTCCACCGGACGGGTCGTGATCGTCGACGAGTCCGCGGCGCGGTGCGGGTTCGGCCACGACGTCGCCGCACTGATCGCCACCAAGGCGTTCGGTTCGCTGAAGGCACCGATCGAACTGGTCACCCCGCCGCACACCCCGGTGCCGTTCTCCCCCGTGCTCGAACAGGCATGGCTTCCCAACGCGGCGCGCATCGAGGCCGCGGTACGCAAGGTGGTGACTGCCTGACCATGAGCGACATCAAGCTGATCGAAGTTCCCAAATGGGGCCTGTCCATGGACGAGGGCACCGTCACCGCGTGGTTGATCGACGAAGGATCGCCCTTCGCAAAAGGCGATCTGATCTGCGAGATCGAGACCAGCAAGATCACCAACGAGTTGGAGGCGCCGTTCGACGGCGCACTGCGGCGCATCGTCGCCGAGCCGGGTGCCACGCTGCCGGTGGGTGCGGTCCTGGCGGTGTCGGCGGACGCGGCCGTCTCCGATGCCGAGATCGAGGAGTTCCTGACCGGAATCGGCGCGGATCACCTCCCCGCGTCCGAGCCGGAGCGGACACCGGGCGGGCAGCCCACGCCCGCAGAGCCGCGCGTGACTACTACCCCGTCCGCTCCGGCGGCCCAGGAATCGGCGCGGCCATCCGGCACCACCACCGTCCCGGATTCGCTACGGGGACAGACGAATGGCGACGTCTTCGCGACGCCACACTCCCTGCGGTTGGCCGAGAAACTGTCGATCGACCTGGGCCGGGTGGCCGGGACCGGCCGCGACGGCCGGATCTCGCTCGCCGACGTCCACGATGCGATTCGCTCGGCAGGCGGAACCGTCGCAGAGGCACCGTCGCCGACTCGCTCAGGTGTGCCCGGACGCTCCGCCGAGGACGACGGCGCGGTCGATGCGACGCCGGTGGCACGTCGACTGGCGAAATCTCTGGGCATCAACCTGCACGACTGCCGGGCCACCGGTTCGCGGGGGCGCGTCTGCGAGGCGGACGTCCGGGAAGCCGAAAGGACGTTCCGACTGGTTCCCGAACCGACACCGGCGCCCGCCGGCGGTACGGACACCCTGCACGCGATACCCGAGTTCGAGACGATCCCCTTCAACTCGATGCGCAAGGCGATCGGTCAGCGCCTGCAGGAATCGAAGCGCAACGCCCCGCACTTCCGGCTCACCGCGGACCTCGAGATCGACAATCTCCTCGCACTCCGCACGGAGATCAACGCAACGGTGCCGGCCGTCAAGCTGTCGGTCAACGACTTCGTGGTCAAGGCCTGCGCTGCGGCGCTGCGCAAGGTCCCGGACGTCAACGTCCAGTTCGACGAAGCGGCGCAATCGGTGCTGAGATTCTCCGCCGTCGATATCTCGGTGGCCGTCGCCTTGCCGTCGGGGCTGATCACGCCGATCGTTCGCGGAGCGGAGAGCAAGAGCCTGGCCGAGATCTCCGGTGAGGTTCACGCATTGGTGACCAGGGCCAAGACCGGCAAGCTGACGCCCGAGCAGTTCCAGGGCGGCACGTTCACCATCTCGAACCTCGGTATGTTCGGCGTGCGCGAATTCGACGCGATCATCAACCCACCGCAGGGCGCCATCCTCGCCGTCGGTGCGGGGCAGCAACGACCGATCGTCGTGGACGGTCGGATGGAGGTCCGCACGATGCTGACCGTCACGCTGTCGTGCGACCACCGCGTGATCGACGGTGCCCTCGGTGCGACGTTCCTGCAGGAACTGCGGCGCTTCGTCGAATCACCCGCGTTGATGCTGGTCTAGGGAGTGTTGATGACTGACAACTACGACGTCCTGGTGATCGGAAGCGGACCCGGCGGCTACGTCGCCGCCATCCGCGCCGCCCAACACGGACTCCGCGCCGCGGTGATCGAACGGGACCGGCTCGGCGGAATCTGCCTGAACTGGGGTTGCATTCCCACCAAGGCCCTGCTGCACGGCGCCGACGTGGCGCACACGCTGGCAAATCTGCGTCCCCTCGGGTTCTCCACCAGCGGTGTCGAATTCGACATGGCCCAATTGGTCGAGTTCAGCCGTGGGGTGTCGGGGCGGTTGTCCGACGGTATCGGATATCTGATGAAGAAGAACGGCATCGACGTGATCAGCGGCACCGCGCGACTGACAGAAAAGGGTGTGGTGGGTGTTCGGGAGGACGGTGACTCGGCGTCGCCGCTCACCGAGTACCGGGCCGACCACATCATCCTCGCCACGGGTGCGCGTCCCCGTTCGGTGCCCGGGGTGACACCGGACGGCGATCGGGTCTGGACCTACTTCGACGCGCTGGTGCCCCAGGAACTTCCGAAGTCGCTGCTGGTCATCGGTTCCGGTGCGATCGGCGTCGAGTTCGCGAGCCTCTACCACGATTTGGGTAGTGCGGTCACCCTCGTCGAACTGGCACCGCAGATCATGCCCGTCGAGGATGCCGCGGTGGCCGGCCACGTGCGCCGGCAGTTCGAGAAGCGCGGGATCGAGATCCACACCGGCGCCTCGGTGTCCGAACTCACCGTCGGCGCGGATTCCGTCGCCGTGACGGTGAAGTGCGCGGACGGATCCCTCGAAGAACTGGTCGTGGAGCGGGTTCTGGTCGCCGCCGGCATCCAGGGCAACGTCGAGAATCTCGGGCTCGAGGACGTCGGCGTCGAGGTGGACCGCGGGTTCGTCACCACCGACGAGTGGTGCCGCACCACCGCATTCGGGATCTACGCCATCGGCGACCTCGCCGGCGCCCCGTGCCTCGCCCACAAGGCGAGTCACGAAGGCGTGCTGTGTGTCGACAAGCTGGCGGGAGCCCCGCACGTGACACCGTTGAACAAGGACTATGTCCCCGGATGCACGTACTCGAGGCCCCAGGTCGCCAGCCTCGGCCTCACCGAGGACCAGGCGCGGGCAAGCGGACGTTCCCTGCAGATCGGACAGTTCGATCTGCAGGCGTCCGGCAAGGCACTCGCCATCGGTGAATCCGAAGGCTTCGTCAAGACCATCTTCGACGCCGACAGCGGTGAACTGCTGGGTGCCCACATGGTCGGGCCCGAAGTCACCGAGCAGATCCAGGGATTCGGCATCGCACGATCCCTGGAGGCCACCGGTGACGATCTCGCGGACGTGGTCTTCGCGCACCCGACGCTGTCCGAGGCCATGCACGAATCGGTCCTGTCGGCGCTCGGCCGCCCGATCAACATGTAGCACTCCCCGCCGAACCGTGGTTGCGCTCCGGCACTGCGGTTCGGTGGGAACCACCACCCAGGAATCGACACGTGACTGCCACACCACGAACACCGTCCGGGGCCGTGCAGGCTCCGCCCGGCCGCAAGCTGCTCCGCCTCGAGATCCGAAACGCGGAGACTCCGATCGAACGCAAACCGAACTG
>NZ_JARJBD010000078.1:0-48105 GCF_029269925.1 Rhodococcus sp. T2V | reverse complement strand
GGTGGATCCGCATCAGCCGGGTCACCCGTTTGCGGTTGATCCTGCGCCCGCGGGAGCGGAGTTCGGCATGCACCCGCGGGGCGCCGTACGCGCTGCGGTGCTCGGCGTGGATGGCACGGATCTCGGCGACCGTGGTGGCTTCCTCGGTCTCGCGCTCAACTCGGGCCGGCTCGGTGGCCAGGTGCTTGTAGTAGCCGGAGCGGGAGGTCCCGAGCACCCGGCACAGCCGCTGCACGCCGAATTCGGCGCGATGAGCGGAGATGAAGTCCCAGCGGCGGGTCTTCACTTCACCTCCTTTGCAAAATAGGCGGCTGCCCGGCGCAGAATCTCGCGTTCGAGCTGCCATTCCTTCGCCGCACCGCGTAGCCGGGCGTTCTCTGCCCGCAGGCGCGCGAGTTCGTCCGTTTCGGTCTCACCACCGGCGGTGCGGCGGTGATCGGAGTGTGCATTGCGGGCGGTGTCCTTGCGGACCCAGGTTCGCAGCGTCTCGCCACTGATGCCCAGATCTGCGGCGACCGCCGCGTAGGTGCGTTTACCGTCGGCCGCGCGGTACAGCGCGATCGCATCCTTCCGGAATTCCTCCGGGTATAGAGACTGGCGTCCCACTTCGACATCCCTCCTGGCTCTCCTAGAACCATTGTCAGGGGTGTCCACTCCAAGGGGGCAGCCTTAGAAGGACACCAGCCCGAGGTTGATCCCCGCGGTCAGGTCGTCGGCGAAGGCCTTGGCGGCCTCCTGGGCCACCGCGATCCGGGACGGCGGCACGTCGGTGGCCTGCATCGACAGGGACACGTCGATCACCAGGACGACGATGGCCCGGTTGCGGGGCACCCTCTTGTCGGCGGTGGGCCCGGCCAGGGCGACCGCCAGCAGCAACAGTCCCACCACCATCAGGGCGACCGGGATGTGCCGTGTCGGCCCGGGACGTTTCGGGGCCACCCGTTCGAGGAGGGCGAGGTTGGTGAACCGCAGCAGGTGCCGGTGCCGCACCCGCTGCACCAGAACGTACCCGGCCGCGACCGCGACCGCGGTGACGGCGAACAACAGCCAGAACGGGGACGCGAACGCGAGCCCGCTCACCGCGCCACCCCCACGTGAGAGGGGCGCGCGACAGCCCCCCAAACTGGCGGGGTACTTCCACTATCGGCCCCCGTGGACGGGTCCGGCACCCTGCACGGTGCCGCCGCCGATCCCTCGCCGCGGGGTGTGCCACTCAGCGCGGGTGGTGCGACGCTGCCGTTCCGGGTGCGATGGTTCCGCGGCGGATGTCGCCGGAGGCGGGCCTGGCCGTCGGATACGTGATGTGTTCGGCCGAGTCCAGCAGCCAGGGCACGCTGGTGACCATCACCCCCGGGGTGTACAGCAGCCGGCCCTTGAGCCGCAGGGCGCTCTGGTTGTGCAGCAGGTGTTCCCACCAGTGCCCGACGACGTATTCGGGGATGTAGATGGTGATCACCTCGCGGGGGTTGTCCCGCCGAATATTTTTGACATAGGTGACGATCGGCCGGGTCACCTCCCGGTACGGGGACGCGAGCACCTTCAGCGACACCGGCATACCCTGCTTGTCCCACTCCTTCTGCAGGCGGGCCGTGTCGTCGCTCTGCACCGTGACGGCCTCGAGGAGCGAGGGCCGGGTGGCCCGGGCATACGCGAGGGCGCGGGCGGCCGGTTTGTGCAGCTGAGAGATCAGCACGATGGCATGCACCCGGGAGGGAAGGTCGAAGCTGTCCTCGTCGAGGACCAGGGCGGCGGCCACCCGGTCGTAGTGCCGGCGGATGGCCTTCATCATCACGAACAGGATCGGCATCGCGATCACCACCAGGTAGGCGCCCTGGGTGAACTTGGTGGCGGTCACGATGATCAGCACCAGCCCGGTGAGGGCGCAGCCGATCCCGTTGACGGTGCGCCGCAACCGGATCCGGTGCCGCTCGGCCCGGCCGGGTTCGGCGCGCAGCAGCCGGTTCCAGTGCCGCACCATCCCGGCCTGGCTGAGGGTGAAGGAGGTGAACACCCCCAAAATGTAGAGCTGGATGAGGTGGGTAACCGAGGCGTCGAAGACGACGATCAGGATGCCGGCGGCCAGGGCGAGCAGCACGATGCCGTTGCTGAACGCGAGCCGGTCGCCGCGGGTGTTGAGCTGGCGGGGTAGGTAGCGGTCGCGGGCCAGGATCGAGGCGAGCAGCGGGAACCCGTTGTAGGCGGTGTTCGCGGCCAGGATCAGGATCAGCACGGTGGCGGCCTGGATGTAGAAGAACCCGACGTTGGTGGTCCCCCCGAACACCGCGGCCGGTGACCGGCAGTGTCGCGGTTGCTATCGCCGCTGGTGGGTGACCGGTGTCGAACGACACCGTCCGCCTCGACCACGCGTGCGCCCTCCACCGGTCGAGAAAACCCCTGTATGGCGCGATAATCGGCGCACGACCCGAGTCCGGAGGGAGGCGCGTTGGCCACGGTAGGCGATCTTGTCGATCATGGGGGCCTGCGATCCCTCACGCCCGGCGCCGTGGAGAAGGTGCGGCATGATCCGGTGAATGCGCTCTACGAGCTCGACCCCGCGTCGTCGATCGATCCCCCGGAGGGCAGCCTGGTCTACCTCCCGTCGACGGTCTGGTCCTCGCTGCCGGGACCCGAATCGCTTCCCTCCGCGTTGCGATCGGCCGGAGGGATTGCGGTGGTCATCGATAATGACGACTGCAGTCTTCCGCCGGAATTCCTGACCGAGTGCGTGCGCCGATCCATCCCGGTCTTCCTGCTACCGAAGACCATGCCATTCGATCAGCTCGGTGCCGCACTCCTGCCACAACCCGTGGGTTCCCCGAGCGAGCAGAAGCGGGAATCGGGCCCCGAAGCGATTAGCGACCTGATCGACCGGTTCGCCGGAAAGAGCGGTGTCAGAGGCGCCCTGGTGATGCAGGGGTGTGTCCTCTCCGGATCGAACCCACCCGACATCGACCTTCTGACAAAAATCCTGGCGCGCAATCCGGTTCCATTGGAGCGAATCTCGAGCGCCGCCGCCGCAATACACGCGACACTTCCTAGATCCGGCCACGCTCTCATTCTGACGAATCCGAATCGCATTTCGTGGGACGTGCAAAGGGTGAGCCGGCTTGCCGAACAGATCGACGCCCAGGCTCACGCAATCGAGGTGACAAGGACGGCGCGACAGCAGTCCGAGAGCGCGTTGATCCGGGAGCTGATCGGAGCGAAGGTCGCCTCCGCGGCACTCGATCCGTGGGCGCGATCCCTGGGGCTGGAACCGGGGACCCGGATCCGGGCGGTCGCGGTCGTCGTGCCGGAGAGCGCGGCCACACCGATTGAGCAGGTTGTTGCCGCGCTGCAAGATCTCGGGCTGCGCAGCGGCGGTACCTGCGTGTGCGGTACCTACGAGGACGGCGCGTACACCCTGATCACGATCGACGGTGGGGGTGCTGCAGGCGGTGCCGCCGACGGCACCGGGTTCGATCATCACCTCGAGGTCCTGGCGAGGCTGTTCGCCCAACGACACGGCTGCACGCCCTCCATCGGCACGAGCTCCTGTGTCCTCCGAAGCAGCGACGACCTGGTGCGAGGATTGATCAGCGCTCGTCAACTGGCAGATCGTCACGCCCGCTCCTCGCGCTCCGAGGGACATTCAGTTCCGCTTCCGGCACCCCTGGCGGCGACACTGCTCGCGACCGAGCCGCGGCTGGCGAGCGTCCTCTACCAGGCGCTGCTGAAACCGGTCGTCGACTACGACGAACACAAGGGTTCCGCCTACCTCGAGACGCTGCGCACCTTCCTCGCGCTGGACGGGCACTGGGGTGCGACGGCTGCCGAGCTGGGCATCCACATCAACACGCTTCGATACCGACTCACCCGCATCGAGCGCTTGACCGGGCGCGGGATCCACGCCACCGCCGATCGTGCGGACTTCTATCTCGCTCTCGCCCTGAGGGAATCAGCTCGACGCGGATAGCGGAATGCTCCCCGCCCACCAGGGTTCGGGAAGCCTGGGTGGGAACTCCTCGATGACGTCGTAGTCGCCGTCGGCCGCCCGCCCGACGTAGGACGGATGCGCGCTGTAGTGATCGCTTCGGAAGTAGAAGGGCAATCCCTCCGGATTGGCGTCGAATCGAACACAGAGCAGGGCCTCGGAGAGATCGACCGGGTCCAGTGACCGGGACTGCTCTGCGGCGAGACGCAGTGCGTGTACGGCGTTGTACGCGCCGACCTGCGCCGCGTGTGTGCGGTGTTGTCCGCAGATGTCGATCAGCGATTGCCGGTACGCCGCGTTGACGTCCGACTCGACCCTCGAGAAGTAGGTGGCGACCATGTAGTGGCCGTCGCTGACCTCCGGTGGCATGTGCCCCAGATCGATCGCGGTGGTGGCCGTCGCCGCGATGGGAAGTGAAGCCGCCGTGAAGCCGGCACCGTGAAACTGGGTGTAGAACGCCGTCGTCGAGTCACGCCCGACAAGGTTGCAGACAATCACCGACGGACGTTGACGCCCGATGTCGTCGAGGACCTCCGCGAAGGAGGTCTCGCCGAGCGGTGCGTACCAGTCCCCGACGGTCTCGACGTCCCAATGCGCCCCGAGTCGGCGTATCGCCTCGCCGAGGACCCTGGGGTAAATGTAGTCGGATCCGACGATGTAGACCCGTCGCCCGAGCGTGCCCGCAATCCAGCCGAGATAGTCAGTGAGGTACTGGTTGGGCGCTGCGCCGCAATAGAATACGCGCGAATCGGTCTCTTCGCCCTCGAAGTACGTCGGATACATCAGCAGTGACCGATTGGCGTGGATGGCCGGCCGCATCGCAACCCTGCTGGCCGAGGTGTACCCACCGACGATGACGTCGACGGACTCGTCACGGCACAGATGGTCGATTCCGCGTGCCGTCGATGCGACTTCCGAGCGATCGTCGAACACCGCAACTGTCAGTTCCTCGCCGAGTACTCCACCGCTCGCGTTGATCTCGTGAACCGCGACCACGGCGCCGTCGAGTATGGACTTCTCCATTTCCGCCTGCGCGCCGCTGAGTGAGTACAGCATGCCGATCTTCACTCGTTCACTCCTCTCGCGGGAGGGGGCCACCTCGTGGCGGTCGAATGCCACTCTACGGGCACTCCGGACGCGCCACACGGCGGAGACGGGAAGTGCTCCGCACCCCGCGCGGAGCGTGTTGCAATCCGGTGACCATCGGTTTCGCCGGGATGTCGGATACCTGGATGTTACTCGACTCGTCCACTCGTTCCTGCAGGTAGAGGCGAGCGCGGGTAGTCGACCTGTGTCAATCTCCAGTATCGGCGGGCCTCCGATCGGTCGATGGGCCAATTGCCGGTTCCGGCGGCGAAGCGTTGTGTGACGGAGGTCAGCGACACATCCCGAGGAGGGCACCATGACCGAAGCCATCAGTAGGCCGGAGAAGATCCGCACCGCGGTCGACATCGGAGGAACCTTCACCGACGTGTTCGTTCAGCGTGAGGACGGGCAGATCATCACCGCGAAGTACCCGACCCAGGCCGACCCGATCGAGGGCGTGCTCGCCGGGATGAAGCAGGCGGGTGTGAGCTGGGAGGATGTCGAGTTCTTCTCGCACGGAACGACGATCGCGACCAATGCCCTCATCACTCGCAACTTCCCCCGGATCGCGCTCGTCACGACCGAAGGATTTCGCGACGTCATCGAAATTCGCCGAGGAGACCGCGAAACCTGGGATCCCTACCAAGAAGTCGCCGAGCCCTTCGTTCCTCGCCGGCACCGCCTGACGGTCCGCGAGCGCATCGGCTACGACGGCACGGTTCTCGAACCGCTGGACGAAGATCAGGCGCGTGACGTCGCGCGGATCCTCAAGCGCCGTGCGGTTGAGACCGTGGCCGTGTGCTTTGTCAACTCGTTCACCAACCCCGACCACGAGAACCGGATGGCGGAGATCCTGGCGCAGGAGCTGCCGGGTGTCGCGATCACGACATCGAGCGACGTCCTTCCCGAAATCTTCGAGTACGAACGATTTTCGACCACCGTCGCCAATGCTGCACTGGTACCGATCATCGGGCCATACGCGCGCACCCTGGAGGGGCGGCTCGCAGAGAACGGATACGCCAACGACGTCCTGCTTCTCCACTCCGGCGGCGGCATGATGACCCCCACCATGGCGGAGAAGTACGGTGCGCGCCTGGCAGCCTCGGGTATCGCCGCGGGCGCGATCGCCAGTCGTCACATCGCGCGAATGTGCGGATACGAGAACTCGATCGGGTTCGACATGGGCGGCACCTCCACCGACGTGTCCCTCACGGACAACGGGGTGCTGGGGACGACGAACATGTGGAGTGTCGAATTCGGCTATCCGATCTGCTTCCCGAGCATCGAGGTCCTCACCATCGGCGCCGGTGGCGGTTCGATCGCATGGCTGGACGACGCCGGCTCACTTCGCAACGGACCGCAGTCGGCAGGATCGGAGCCCGGGCCCGCCTGCTACGGCGGCGGGGGCGAGTTGGTGACCAACACCGACGCCAACCTGATCCTGGGCACCGTCGGCAAGAAGCTGGCCGGCGGAGTCAAGGAGCTCGACGAGTCGCTCGCGCGCACCGCCGTCGAGAAGGTCGCCCGACCACTCGGCCTGGACGTGGAAACGGCCGCGCAGTCGATCATCAAGGTGGCCAATGCGAACATGGCGGACGCCATTCGACTGATCTCGATCCGCAAGGGTCACGATCCGCGCGACTTCGCCCTCGTCGGATTCGGCGGGGCCGGACCGTTACATGCCGCCTACCTGGCCAAGGACCTGGGCATCCCCGCGGTGATCATCCCGCCGCACCCGGGAGTGACCTCGGCGATGGGCTGCATGCTCGTCGACATCCAGCACGACCTCACCAAGATGTATCTTGCTGATGCGGCCGAGGCCGACCTCGGCCACCTCGCAGAGTCGTTCCGCGAACTCGAGGCGCAGGGACGCGAACGCCTGGCCGCGGAGCACGTCGACGACGCGGACATGATCTTCGAGTACTACCTCGACATGCGGTACCTCGGTCAGTGGCGGGCCATCGCCGTGCCCGTGACCGTGCCGCTGGCGAACCTCGACGACGTTGTCGCCACGTTCCACGCCACCCATCTCAGGGAGCACAACTTTGCCGCCGACGACGCGGGCGTGGAGATCTACCGAATCCTGGTCCGCGCCATCGGTCTCACTCCGAGGACCGAGGTCAAGCCTGCGAAACTCATCGACCCCGCGGACTTCGTGCCGGTTCCGACCGAGGTCCGGCACGTCCTGTTCCCGGACGAGGTGGCTCGCCTCGACACTCCGGTGTTCGACCGCGCCGCCCTTCCCTCGGGGGCGGTCCTGTCCGGTCCCTGCATCGTGGACCAGCTGGATTCGACCACCGTCGTTCCGCCTCGGACAACCGCCCGGGTCGACGAATGGGGAAATCTCATCCTCGAGCACTCCGCATAAATAACGTTCGGCTGCAATCGAATTCGGAAGAGGTATTGGAATCATGGCTACATCACTGGACCCGGTGACATTCGAAGTTCTCAAGAACGCCTTCATCAACACCGTCGATCAGATGGCAGAACAGATCCTGCGGACCTGCTATTCGTTCGTCATCTACTCGCGTGACTTTTCCTCGGCGATCTGCGACCCCGAGGGCAACACCGTCATGCAGGGAACGGGTGACATCGCAGCGCACGTCGGCACCCTCCACTACACCGCCAAGGCCGTGATCCGCCAATTCGAGGGCGACATCCATCCGGGGGACGTCTTCGTCATCAACGACGTGTACGAAGGAGGTAGCCACTTCAACGACACCCGGATCATCCGGCCGATCTACTACGAGGGCGAACTGCTCGGCTACGCGCAGGCCAACGGCCATTGGGCGGACGTCGGCGGCGCGACCCCGGGCTCGTTCAACGTCAAGGCACTCGACCACATGGGCGAGGGCCTGCGAATTCCGCCGACCCGACTGTGGAGCAAGGACCAGTTCCTCGAGGACGTCGCCTACCTCATCGCCAAGAACACCCGGAACCCACGCGACATCATCGGCGACATGCAGGCGCAGGCCGAGGCCACTCGTGTCGCCGAACGCGAAATACAGCGTCTGTGCGACAAATACGGTGTCGACACGATCAAGACGGCCATGGCCGAGGTCCAGGATTACGTCGAAGATCTCACCCGCGCCAAGATCGCCGCCCTGCCCGACGGCGTGTGGTACACCGAGGACTACATCGACCAGGATCCGGCACTGGGCGAGGGCCTGATCCCGGTCACCATGAAGATGACCATCAAGGGTGACACCGTCCACTACGACCTCAGCGAGTCACATGCGTCCATCTCCTCGATGCTCAACGCCGGGTTCGGTGGTTCGTTCGCCGGAATCGTCGCCGGCACCAAGATGCAGTTCCCGGACATCCCGCTCAATTCCGGCTTCTACCGTGTCGTAACAGCAGATCTCGGCCCGCTCGGTTCGGTGGTCAACGCAGACTGGCCGTCGCCGTGTGCCGGATTCTGCTCCGGGCCGTTCGAAAAGATCATGAGCTCGGTGTTCGAGATCTGGTCCGACATCCAGCCCGAACGCGCCATGGCCTGCACCTTCAACCTCGAGTATCTGCTGGTGGGTGGGCGCGACGGGCGCGAAAACGGCAACCCCAACTTCATGTGGTACGACTGGATGATGGGAGGCTGGGGCGCCCGAAACGGTGCCGACGGCTACAACGCATCGGCCGCCGTGTTCGGAGTCCAGTACGGCACTCAACCGTTCGAAGGCCAGGAGCGACTGGCCCCGGTACTCACCTCGTGCCATGATCTGGTACCCGATTCCGGAGGCCCGGGAAAATACCGCGGCGGACTCGGTGCCGAGAAGGGCGGCCGACTGTGGGCCAGCAGCAACACCGTGATGTCCTACTGCTGTGACCGGGAGCGCTCGGTCACCTGGGGGCTGTGGGGCGGATTGCCCTCGATTCCGCACGGTGTCTGGCTCAACAAGGGAACCGACAACGAGCAATACCTGGGCTCGATCTTCGCGGCAGTACCGATCAAATCCGGAGACGAGTTCACCCGCCCTTCCGCCGGGGGCGGCGGCCTGGGCGATCCGCTGCAGCGTGCCGTCGACGCCGTGCTCGAGGACGTCATCGACGGCTACGTCACGATCGAACGCGCCGAAAAGGACTACGGAGTCGTCATCAAGGAGATCGACCCCGAGGTCTTCGAGTACGAGGTGGACGCCGGCGCCACCGGCAAGGCCCGCGAGTACATCCGGAACAACCGGCATGCCTGGATGGAGCGTGATCCACAGGAGGTATCGGCGGAGTACCGGTCCGGTCTGATCAACGAGATGGACTGCGTCCGCCAGTACGGAGTGATCCTGGACTGGGGCAGCGGCGAGGTGCTGCCCAATACCACCGATCAGTTCCGCGCGATGCTGAAGCGACGCACGATCGTCCACTGGACCGATGATCCCGGCGTCGACTACATCAAGGGGACGCTCTCGATCTCCGAGACCGCGGCAGTCTGAGCCCACGTCCGCTCCTACCTGCTCGGGTGCCTCATCGAGGTCGTGGGGCACCCGGGCGAGGTGCAACCTCCAAATTTCAGGATCCAGATGGCAACGGCGCCAGAAACCGTCATCGAAAGGAACAACCATGCCACTATCGCCGGAGTTGAGTGCGAACAACACAGTGCCCGCACTCGTCGTGTCATCACATGACGATCCCAAGGTTCTCGAACACGCTGCTGCCGAGGACTACTCACTGCACATCGTTCCCCTGTCGTGGCGCAGCGGGCGCCTGTCGGTCCCGATGGCGTGGCTCGGGCTGATGAGCGCGATGTTCTGGGTCGTGGTAGGAAGTACGGTCACGCTTGCCGTGGGTACGGTCGACACCCTGATCGGCATCGCACTGTCGGCCGTGAGCTATGGCGCGATCAACTCGGTGGCCGCCAGGTACGCCGCCAAAACGGGAACAAGCGTGTCCCTCTTCTCCCGCGCCCTGTTCGGTCGAGCCGGTTCCGCATTCGCGGCCGCGCTCTTCGGAGTCACCATCACCTACTACGTCGTCGCAGAAGGCGCCATCGTCGCCAGCGCCCTGCACGCCTACATCCCCGCCCTCCCGATCGCACTGTGCTGTCTGATCGTCGTGGTGTACCAGGCACCCCTGGCGATGCGCGGCGTGACCACATGGCTGGACAAGATCAACGGGGTGCTCCTTCCGCTCTACCTCGTCGGCCTCATAGGTTCGGTCGTCTGGACCATCGTCCGCTACGGGTACAACAACGACTGGCTCACCTACGAACCCGACGGCGCAGCCGACCTCGGTGTGCCGGGCTGGTGGTTCGCGTACACCGTGTACATGGGTGTTTGGGTCGTCACCATGATGGCGTGGGACTTCGCCCGCTTCGGTCGTCCCGAGGACGCGACGTTCAACGGGCGCGTGACCTTCGGAACGCCCTTCTACGTGATGACACTTCTCGTGAATGCGGTCGTGGGGATGTTTCTGGCGCACACCATCGCCATCGAGGGAACGCTGAGCGAGGAGTCGGCGATCCTCGGGATCGTCGCGATGATGGGGTTCTGGGGACTGTTGTGGGTCCTCGTCAGCCAGACTCGGGTCAACACCGGGAACTTCTACCTCGCCTCGACGAACCTGCAGAACTTCTTCGCGCGGGCCTTCAAACTCACTCTCCCCCGGGTGTTCTGGCTGGCGGTCGTTGCCGTGATCGTCTACGTGATGATGCTGACGAACGTCCTGACGTGGATCCTGCAGGCGCTGAGCTACCAGGGCGTGATCATCGTCAGCTGGGTGGCGATCGCCCTCACCCACATCCTTGTCTCGTCGCGAACCAAGGGACCGGACGCCGCGGCGGCGGAATTCCGGCCGGGACGCGTCCCGTCGGTGAATCCTGCGGGGGTGTTCGCCTGGGGCGTCTCATCTCTGACGGGCATCGCCATGGTCGCATTCGGGGGAACCACGGGCGCCGTCTGGGCACCGCCAGCGAGCTGCGTACTCGCGGCAGCCCTGTACGGGATCGCCCTCCGATTCTCGAAGCCCTCCTGGTTCACGCTCGATCGCCCGTTCGACCCGCGCGACGAGGTCGCCGACCCCTGGGAGTCGCGAATTCAGTGCCACCGCTGCGGTGACTCGTACATCGCCTACGAGATGGATCGGGATCCCTCGGCAGACCATCAGGCGATCTGCCTCGCCTGTGCATCGAACACCCCCAGCTTCCTGCGCGCAGCCGACGCGGAAGCTGCGGCGTACCGGTCCGGAACCATCGACCCCGGGACCCCGACAAGCGTGTCCCCGATCTGACCGCCCCGGCGACCCATGCGCTGGGCTACGTGCTCGACCATCGCGCCGGTTCCGGCACGGTGGTCGAGCACGGCACGGATCGTCCTCTCCTCCGAGCGTGCAGCTAGTCGTGCACCGCTCAAAGCCCGCGGTTCGCTTGCGCGTTCAACTTTGCTCGTTTCACCTCGCCCGAACCAGCCTCGCCGGCGGCAAAACCTACGCCGTCACAGTGGTCTCGAACGGAACACGGTTCTCGCCCCGGTACCGGTGAGCGGCCCTCCATCCTCGGAGGTCAGCTCACCGGTGTCGGCACACACTGTCGGTTCTTCCTTCTCCTTGAGGCGTGGTCAGTTCAGGTTGGTACGGAAGAAGCTGGTCAGCTTGTCGAAGGGGATGAGGTCGACGCGGTCGTAGAGATCGACGTGACCGGCACCGGGCACGGTCACCAGTTCCTTGGGCTCACCGGCGAGCCGGTAGGCCTCTTCACTGAACTCCCGGGAATGGGCCTGGTCGCCGGTGATGAACAGCATCGGGCGGGGCGAGATGGTCTCGATGTCAGTGAAGGGGTAGAAGTTCATGAACTTTGAATTGCTCGACAGCGTCGGATGCGTAGTGGTGTCCGGGCTGTTCCCGCGCGCGGTGCGGTAGAAGTCGTAGAACTCGCGCTCGATCGCCGTCGACTGATCATTGAGCTCCTCCGGGGTGCCGCTGGTGTATTCGGTTGCACCACCGGCGAACTCCACATCACGCTGTTCGGCTGCCTGGGCCAGGGCGGCTTGACGCTGCTCGGGGGTGACCGAGTGGCCCAGACCGTTACGGGTGGCGCCACCCATGTCGTACATGCTGACCGTGGCGACGGCCTTGATCCGCGGGTCGATCTTGGCGGCGCTGATCACGAAGCTGCCGCTGCCGCAGACCCCGAGCGCGCCGATCCGCTCCCTGTCGACGAACGACTGGGTGCGCAGAAAGTCCACGCCGGCGCTGAAGTCCTCGGCGTAGATGTCGGGGGCCACGGCGTTGCGGGGCTCGCCGTCGCTCTCACCCCAGAATGACAGGTCCAGAGACAGGGTGACGAAGCCCTGCTCGGCCATCTTGGTCGCGTACAGGTTGGCGCTCTGCTCCTTGACCGCGCCCATCGGATGTCCGACCACCATCGCCGGATTCGTCACATTACGGTCCATGTCCTTGGGGACGAACAAGTTACCCGAGACGTTCATCTGGTACTGGTTCTTGAAGGTCACCTTCTCCACGGTGACCCGGTCGCTGGTGTAGAAGTTGTCCGCACCATGGGAGGTGTCACCAGCGGCCAGGTTCGACGCTTGGGCCGCCGGTGTCGAGGACGCGGTGGGCTGATCGGCCGGAGCGCAGCCTGTCGCCGTAAGGACGCCGACTACGGCGGCACTGGCACCGGCCAGCTTCAACAGCCCCCGGCGTTTGAGGTTCCGCCTCGCGAAGGCAGCTGCCGTCGCCTGTCCGACGGTATCAGACTTCGTGTTCATCGTTGATACTCCAAATTTGTGCGCCGAAAGCTTTCGGCTGAAGGGGAATTGCAGGGACTATCCGACTTGGGTGGTTGGTGAGCGGTGGCGTGATCGCACGCCCTTACACCGCCGTGCTGTCGGCATGCGGTCAGCAGACGCGGTGAGCGTGTGAACCCTTCGCCTCGGTGGGCGCGGTGTCGGCGGCGCTCGGTCGTGTTGTGCTGGCCGCGAGCAGTTCTATCGACGTCAACGTCGATCCGTTCAGGCTGCGTCGACTACCTCACGGAAGCTGCCGCGAGCAGTGTGCATGGTCCAGAGTTTGTCGGCGAGCACATCGGGGTCGTGTGTCGGGTGACCGGGTGTGATCGCCCCAGGAATAATGAGTTGGGCGACGTGGACACCGGTGTCTGCCAGATCCGTGTGCAGCATCTGTGCGTAGGCGGATTCGCCGGCGAAGGCGATCGATGTTCCCGCGACGTTCGGATTCGGTCGGGCGGCGCTGGCGCCGTTGACGAACAGTACTGTTCCTCGGCCTCTTTCCCGCATGCTCGGCAACACGTGGCCGACCGCCGTGACGGGGCCTAGAACGGAGAATTCGATCGCGGCAGTCAGGTCGGCGCGAGTGGTCTCTAGCACGGGGCGGAGGAACTCGCGCTGCGGAATCGGGCTGTATTCGAGCACCTCGATCGGGCCGAGCTCGGAGGTGGCATGGGCGAGGGCGGCGGTGAGGGCATCGGCGTCACGGACGCTGGCGGTGTAACCGCGGGCGTTGATGCCCGCCTTCTGCAGGTCGGCAGCGAGTGCGTCAACGTTGCCCTGGGTGCGGGAGATGAGTGCGACATCGAAGCCGTGGGCGCCGAATTTTCGGGCGACGGCGGCACCGAGTCCCTTGCCGGCGCCGACGATGGCGATGGCGGACATTGGCATGGTCCTTCCAGTCGGGCGGCGCGCGGCCCCAGAGGGGTGAAGGGGCCGCACGGGCGCTCTGTGTCGATCAGAGTGTGAGCAGAACCTTGGTAGCGCGGCGCTCGTCCATTGCCTCGTATCCTTCGGCAGCTTGCTCGAGGGGCAAGGTGAGGTCGAAGACCTCGCCGGGGTTGATCTCGCCGCTGATGATGAGCTCGATCAGCTCGGGCAGAAACCGGCGTACCGGCGCGGGGCCGCCGTGCAGGTGCACACCGGAGAAGAACAGCTCCAAGCCGGGGAGTTCGACCTCGTGGGTGACGCCCACGTAGCCGACGTGACCGCCGGGACGGGTCGATCCGATGGCTTGCATCATCGATTCCTGAGTGCCGACGGCCTCGATGACCGAGTGCGCCCCGAGACCGTCGGTGAGCTCCTTGATCTTCGCGACGCCGTCGTCGCCTCGTTCGGTCACGATGTCGGTCGCGCCGAACGTACGGGCCAGGGCCTGTCGATCTGCGTGGCGGCTCATGGCGATGATGCGCTGTGCGCCGAGGTGCTTGGCGGCGAGCACGGCAAGCAGTCCCACCGCGCCGTCGCCGACGACCGCAACTGTCTTCCCGGGGCCGGCCTCGGCGGCTACGGCGGCGAACCATCCGGTGCCGAGGACATCGGAAGCGGCAAGCAGGGACGGGATCTGTTCCGGGGTCGGCTGCGTCGGAGTGGCTACCAGGGTGCCGTCGGCCAGCGGGACACGCACATACTCTGCCTGGGTGCCGATGGAGCCCATGGGAACGGCGTGCACACAGCGGCTCTGGTAGCCGGACTGGCAGATCTCGCAGGTGTTGTCGGAGGCGAAGAACGACCCGATGACGAAGTCGCCAACCTTGACGTTCTTGACGTCCTCGCCGATCTGCTCGACGACGCCGACGTACTCGTGGCCCATCGGCTGGGGCCACTCGGGCTTTTCGATACCGCGGTAGGGCCAGAGGTCGGAGCCGCAGATGCAGGCCGCGGTGACGCGGATGATCGCGTCGGTGGGTTCGGTGATGGTCGGGTTGTCGCGCTCTTCGACTCGGACGTCGCCGGGCGCGTGCATGATGACTGAACGCATAAATATGTTCCTTACTGATGGGTTTAGCGATGTTCCGCCAGCGGGCGGGCTGTGTCGGAGGCGGGAATTGGATTCGGGGTGTTCCGGCGGCACATGTATATGAGGTATGCGGTCGCCGCTAGCGCGACCGATGCAGCGGTGATGAGGCCCAGTGGCAGCAACATGGCGGCTCCTGCGATGCCGACGAATGGGGCGGAGATGCCGCCGAATGCAAAACGGGCCATGCCCAGCAGTGACGATGCGGTGCCGGCGATCTGCGGGTATCCGGCGAGGGCGAGGGTGGTGGTGGGCGGGGTGGTGACAGCGACGCCGCTGACCATCACCACGAGCGAGATGATCACCGCGGCCAGTGGCAGTTCAAACAGTCCGGACGCGAGTAGGCCCAGTGCTCCGAATGCGCACATGGCCAGCCCGGCGAGAAGTGTGCCCTGCACGCTCCAGTGTTCGCTGGTGCGCCCCGCCAGGAACCCGAAGACCATGAACCCGGCGGAGTTCAGGCCGAACGCGAACGCATACTCCTGCGGTGAAAGGCCGTACATGCCCTGCAGCACATAAGTCGCCCCGCTCAGGTAGGCGAACAGCGCGGCGTATACGAAGCCCTGGACAAGCACCGCGCCGAGGAACACGCGGTCCGACAGCAGAGTGCGGACGTCGTGGCCGATCTGCGCGAAGCCGCCGTCCGCGCGCAACTGACGAGGAAGGGTCTCACGGAACCCCAGCACGATGGCGACGAGGATGAGCACACCGATCGCCGCCAGGAACAGGAACAAACCACGCCAGTCGGTGACCTTCGCAAGCTGACCCCCCAACAGCGGCCCGATGATGGCGGCGAAACCGCCCAGGACCGTGAGGCGACCATAGAAGCGAATGAGCGCTCCACCGGAGTAGATGTCGCGGCCCGCGGCCTGAGCGATGACGATCCCGACGCCCCCTGCCATCCCCTGCACGAGACGGGCGGCGATCAGCAGCTCGACGCTCGGGCTCACCGCGCACAGCACGGAGGCGAGGACGTACGCAGCCACCCCGACGAACAGCGGGAGGCGACGACCGAATTTGTCCGACAGTGGCCCTGCGATCAGCTGCCCCAGCGCAAGGCCGACAAGGCACGCCGTCACGGTTAGTTGTGCCATCGACGTGGCCGCGTCGAGTTCGATCGTCAGTGCGGGCAGCACCGGCAGATAGAGGTCCATCGAGATCGGGCCGAAGACCGTCAGCACGAGCAGCAGGATCGGCAACACTCGACCGGCAGGCCGCTGCGACCGAGAGGATGGGGACGAGGAAATTGGCACACTGGCAGTCAACCCTCGCGTCGTGTTACCAGGAAGTCCCTGCTGAGAGGTGTACCGAGAGAGCACCCCTCCCCCGCAGACCACGATCTATTCTTTCGAGCATGGACAACCGCACCGAGGTCCGCGAGTTTCTCATGTCGCGCCGTGCCAAACTCACTCCGGAGCAAGTGGGGCTTCCGGCTGGCCCGAACAGGCGAGTTCCGGGACTCCGCCGCGCCGAAGTGGCCATGCTGGCGGGGGTTAGCGTCGAGTATTACTCCAAACTCGAACGCGGTGCGATCGCCGGCGCCTCCTCGTCGGTGCTCGATGCAATCTCGCGTACGCTCCACCTCGACGACACCGAACGTGAGCACCTGCTCGACCTCGCGCGCGCCGCCGACGGTATTCCCACGTCACGGCGTCCCCGACGTCGGGCATCCAAGCAACCACCCGCACGTCCCAGCCTGCAATGGGCGCTCGACGCGATCACCGACGGCATCGCGTTCGTCCGGAACCAGCACCAGGACCTTCTCGCGACGAACGCACTCGGACGCGCCTTCTACTCGCCCCTGATCGGTGACGGCGGGCTTACACCCAACCTGGCCCGATTCCAATTCCTCGACCCCGCCTCCCGCGACTTCTACCCCGACTGGGACGCATTCGCCGAGATGTGCGTCGCAATCATGCGCGCCGAGGCCGGACGTGACCCGCACGACCGCGCAATGCAGGACCTCGTCGGCGAGCTCTCTACCCGAAGCGAGACCTTCCGCAGACTATGGGGTGCCCATGACGTCCGAACCCACGGGACCGGCACCAAACGGTTCAACCACCCGCTCGTCGGTGAAATCAACCTCGCATACGAAGAACTCGTCCTCACTGCGGAACCCGGACTCGTCCTCATGATCTACACCGCCGAACCCGGCTCACCCTCGGCCGAACGCCTCCGACTACTCGCCTCCTGGACCACTACCAGCCACCCCATCCCCGAACACTGACCCGACGGCCTCGTCAGTACAAACATCGCTGCGCGCGAGAGCAGTTCGCCAGAATCTCCTGCCGTTCGTCGATAGGTCTGAACCGCCAGCGCATCGACACGCTGTCAGGTGAACCGTATCGACTCGACAGAATCGAACCTTGGCCGATCCACCGACACATCGCTGAATTGCTTCCTATTCAGTCGAACTCGTAGCCGACTGTTTCACCCGCTGCCGCTGAGGGGCTCGAGGAATCAGTCAGTTGCAAGTTGTTCCCTCCATTCGGGGGATGATGCTCAGGACACTTTGATGCCGAGCGCACGATCGAGACGGTCGAGTTCTTCGGTTGTGAGGTCGACGACCGAGGCTCGGACGGAGTCGCGAATCGATTCCGGACGTGATGCACCAGGGATCGGGATGACGCATTTGCTCTTCGCAAGCTCCCAGGCCAGGGCGATTACCTGCGGAGATTCATCGTGGCTCACCGCAATCTCGCGGAAGATGTCGTATGCTTCGCCGCGCGCGCTGGTTGCGGAGATCCCACCGAGTGGGCGCCAAGGCAAGAACGCGATGCTCATCGCCTCACACACCATGATCTCGTCTGCGCTCGAGACGAACTGTGGGGAGTACTGATTTTGCACCGACGCAAGCCGGCCGTTGAGGATTGCGTTTGCTTGGCGAATCTGCTCACTGTTGGTGTTGGAGACGCCGGCCATGCGGATGACACCCTCATCCAGGAGTTCCGCGAGTGCACCAACCGAGTCACCAAACGGCACCAGCGGATCCGGTCGGTGAAATTGGTACAGATCGATCGCATCGACCCCCAGGCGTTTGGCCGAGGCTTTGGCGGCCTCCTTCAGGTAGTCAGGATGCCCGTCAAGTGCCCAAGTTCCTCGCTCGGGGCGCAGATGGCCGCCCTTGGTTGCTACGAGAACGGAGGACGTGTCGCCGCCATATTGCCGGAGCGCCCGGGCGATCAGTTCCTCGCCGTGTCCGGCTTCGTTGTGGCCGGCGAGGTGATAAGCGTCGGCGGTGTCAAGCAGGGTGACGCCGGCGTCGAGTGCTGCATGGATAGTCGCGATCGATTGCTCTGGAGACGGTCGTCCTTCAACCGACATTGGCATCGTGCCGAGTCCGATTGCGCTGATGGTGAAATCGCCAATGGTGCGTTGTCGCATAGCCAACTATTCTTTCGTCCTACTCCTGGTCGAACACCGTCAGAGCCGATGCAGGTCGATCGTTCGCGCCCGGCACCTGCCACCATGGCGGCCAGAATCTATCCCTGCCCGAGGCGGTGTATCGCTGAGACTGACCTGCCTGCCGCACCTCGACGCCCTCGAGAAGGTCAGCGTCACAGGTGAAAAGGCAGGTGCGGCAACAATTGCTCAGTGGAACACTCGACCCCCATCGGTCGCCAGAGCCGCTCCGGTGACATAAGACGATTCAGCGCTGGTCAGGAAGAGAATGGCGCGGGCAATCTCGACAGGATCCGCCAATCTGTTCAATGCGTAACTTCCTACATTGTGCCGGTGGCCATCGGCCATCGCGGTGTCCACCATGCCCGGGCAGACACTATTGACCCGTACTTTCGGTGCCAACTCGGCTGCAAGCGCCCTCGTCAGATTGATCACCCCGCCCTTAGACGCCGCGTACGCGGTGTATCCGGGTGCATTGGGCAGCAGCCCTTGCGCAGAAGCAATATTCACGACGGTCGCGGTCTGCTCCCGCAACATCCACGGGATGCAGCTTCGCAGGACGATGTACGCCCCAGTGAGGTTGACCTCGAGAACCTGCCGCCAATCAGCTGCCGGCACATCGGCCGCTAAGCCGCGGAACATGATTCCAGCAGCATTCACAACCCCATCGATACCCCCAAGAGCGGCTCCCGCCCTCTCGACGGCATCGGCAACTGCCTTCTCATTGGAGATGTCAACTGTGAATCCGTGTCCGTTGGTCTGTTCGGCGGTCGCTTGGACCCCTCTCTCATCGCGATCGAACAGCGCGACGGACGCGCCCTCGCTGGCAAAGAGCTGGGCGGTGGATCGTCCAATCCCTGAAGCGGCACCCGTGACGACGATGCGGCGCCCAAGAAGCCGGTGGGTCGACGGCGGAGACTGTAGTTCTTGTGTTTTCGACAGAGCTTCGGTCATTGGCGATATCCTTTTGCTATCTATTGTTCGGTTCTGAATTCAGGTGGTGCGCTAGTTTGTAATTAGCGCATCACGAACGCATTTGATGGCTGGCCGTCGTCCGTTGAGATCACGACACTCTTGGTTTCGAGATATTCGTCGACGGCTTCGATTCCGTGTTCACGGCCCAAGCCGGACCGCTTCGTACCTCCGAAAGGCACCATGTAACTGTAGGTGCGGTATGTATTTATCCAGACAGTGCCTACGTGCAAGGCCTTCGACATGCGTAGGGCCCGTCCGATGCTCTTCGTCCAAACACCCGCCACAAGGCCGTAGGCAACATCATTGCCGAGCTCGATGGCTTGATCCTCGTCATCAAATTCGATAATCGACAGAATAGGTCCGAAAACTTCCTCCTGTGCGATTTTCATATCGTTCGTGACGTCGACGAAGATCGTGGGTTCGATGAACTGTCCACCGACCAAGCCTGGATCGGTCGCGGGCCGCCCGCCGAGAATGGAGCGGGCCCCCTCGGCCTTCGCGACATCAATGTAGTGCAGAACCTTCTGATATTGCGGTGGAGTAGCGATCGGACCAACGTTCGTCTGCGGATCCATGGGATCGCCGAGGCGAATGTTCTGGGCGAGCTGAAGCAGCTTCTCCGTGAAGGCCTCCGCGATGGAGCTGTGGACGAGCAGCCGCGACCCCGCGGAGCACATCTGGCCCGCCGCTCCGAAGATGCCGGAGATCACTCCCGTCGCAGCCATATCGAGGTCGGCATCGTCGAATACGATGTTCGGGGACTTTCCACCGAGTTCGAGCGATACTCGCTTCATGGTGCGTGCGGCGGTCTCATAGACTCGGGTTCCAGTTGTATCCGAGCCGGTGAAAGTGATCTTCGAAACTACTGGGTGCTCGACCAGTGCGGAACCGACCTCCGGCCCCAGGCCGGTGACGACGTTGAACACCCCATCGGGAAGTCCGGCATCCTTCGTGAGGCCGGCAAACTCCAACGTGCTGGCGGAAGCGAACTCCGAGGGCTTGACGACCACTGCGCAACCTGCTGCCAGAGCGGGAGCACATTTGACCGCAGCGAACCACAGCGGCGAGTTCCACGCGGTGAGCGCTGCCACGACACCAATGGGCTCTCGGGTGGTAAAGGCAACGGATTGGGGTTTTTCGACGGGGATCGATGATCCCTGGATTTTGTCGGCGAGACCTGCGTAGTAGTACCAAACTTCGGAGAGCGCAGTGAGTTGGCCGTGCATCTCTGCTAGCAACTTACCGTTGTCGCGCACTTCGATCTCAGCTAGGCGTTGGGCATTCTTGACGATGAGATCGCCAATATTTCGCATGATCTTTCCGCGTGCGGAGGCTGACATCGTCGCCCACGGACCATCTGTCATTGCGTGCTGTGCGGCGGACACCGCATGCGATACGTCTGTGCTGTTGCCTCGGGGGATCTGAGCCCACGCCTCTCCCCGATACGGATCGATGGTATCGAGCCACTCGCCGCTATCGGGGTCTACCCAATCTCCAGCGATATGCAACTGATATTTCGTCACTATGGTGTTCCTTTGATCGTGTCAGTCCGGGTATTCGGCAGCGGAAGTCGCTCTTCGGGGGTCGGTCGCGAGTGAGATGCCGGTGAATCGCTAGTTCTGCGTGCCAGAAGGTGTCAAGACCGCCCTGAAGTTATCGTTCCTGCATCCGATTGCTGCGGTTGCGGCTTTTTGTCGGACGTGAAGTCGGCGAGGTCGAGGTGTCGCCCTTCCTGCAACTTGGACACCGCGACGGCGGAACCGATGATGACACAGAGTGTGAACACCATGACCAAGTTGGTTCCACCGACTGCAGCCAATGCTGCGGCGATGAACGGAGAAGGTGCGGAGAAGATCAGGTTGGAGAAGGTATGCGACATGGCAGCGCCCGAGAATCGAACCTCGGTAGGGAATTGCTCCGCAAAGAGCGCAGGCTGTGCGCCGCTGAGGAACTGGATCGAACACAGTACGAGGGTGACAATCAGTCCCGTTGTCACCGGGTTGGACCCAGCCGCAGTAAAGAACAGCGTGATGCCGACGAAGCAACCGGTGAGTCCAAAGAGGAATACTGGTTTGCGGCCAATGCGGTCGCAAACGAACCCTCCTGCCAACGCGAAGAAGATGGACGCTCCGTTGGCAACCATCAGTATCACAAACGCCGTCTGTGAGGACATTCCGGTCTCTTTGGGCAGGTAGCTGAGTCCGTACACGGCGATCAGGTAGAAGCTGAGTGATGAGCCACCCCAAGCCAGCGTCAGCAAGGAGACTTGGCGGGGATGTGTAGCTAGGACTCGAAGTCCTGCGCTTCGGCGCTTTTCGACGCGGAGGTCAATGTCCTTGTTGGCGACGAATGCGGGAGTTTCTTCGATCTTCAGACGAATGAAAACTGCGACTACGACAATGATGATGCTGCCGAGGAAGGGAACGCGCCAGCCCCACGTTTCGAACTGATTGTCTGTCAGTGTCGTGCTCAGCACCACGAGAACGAGGTTTGCGAGAACCTGGCTGATCGGAGAGCCCATGATGATGAACGCACCCAAGAGTCCGCGCCGGCTCTTGTCCCCGTGCTCCATGGTCATGAGTTGGTTGCCGATCGCTTCGCCACCCAGTGAGAAGCCCTGGATGAAACGAAGTCCGACGAGCAGAGCCGCAATGCCGAATCCGTGACCGGTTGGTAGGAGGCCGATCAGGATCGAGGACCCGCCCATCAGGAGCAAGGTAGCAAAGAGGATTGGCTTGCGGCCGATCCGATCGCCGAGATGTCCAAAGACGATGGCGCCGACGGGTCGAGCGACGAAGCCGACACCGAATGTGGCGAAGGAAGCCAACAAGGCACCGGTCGAACCCAATTCATGGAAGAAGAGGGTCGGAAACAGCGTGGCCGCGAGCGCGCCATAGACGGCAAAGTCGAAGTATTCCAAGGCGGAGCCCAAGGCGCCACTCACAACGGCGCGAGCCTCCATCGGCCGCGAGTGCTTGCGGGCGTGTATGTCAGCCATCGAGGCTTCTGATGGTGCGGCTGATCTCATGTGTTGCTCCCGAATCTCTGTTCTTGAATCCGCGGAAGGGTGTCGACGTGTGACAGGGCAGGATCGATCTGGTAGCGCATGGCCTGTCGGCGATCATGAGTGCTCGTTATGGACTCCGGATGGCGGCGTCGCCGCAGGATCAGACCGTCGGCGCGGATCTGGGCGATTGACACGGACGGTCGTGATCGTGGGCAACAATCCCCTTTCGCGAAAGCCATGGGTTGGCGAACCTGCTCAAGCGTTGAGAAGACCCGGTAGGCGGCATCGATACCAACACGGCCGGGATAGGCCTTATCTGGTAGACCGTTGGTTGCGATTCCACGGATTTCTCCATTGTCGCGCAAGTCACATTCGGACTCCGACCATTAAGGCTCTACAAGGCCGCCCGCGTCCAATACCGAGAACCGATCCTCCTTAGAGGTTTTACCTAACTGACAGACATGCTGCCGGTAGGGTGCCTGTTGATCGCATAGCCTTCGCTGTCGCAGGCGATTGCTCGGGCTCGAACGCGACCTGGACGTGCCACTGTTCCACCGCGTCGGTAGACGACTGGTACTCAGCGAGACTGAGCAAAACCCGTGTCGAGCCCGCAAGAGTGTGCTGCGCGGATCTCGAGGACGCAATGCCTCTGTTCATGCCTTGAAATGACTTCGGATTACAAGGGGTCGATCTGATCACGATGCCGTCGCCGAGAATCAGCCCCTCACCACCATCCTCGCCAAGTTCCGCAGCGAAGCCTTTCCCGGCGGTGACGATCAACGCCGAGGCCGTGTTCACACCGGCGCAGATGCTCCGCGCGGTCCGCACGGGTGTTTGCGCGATCGAATTCTCGGCTCGCGCGATAACTGTGCGCGCGCCGGAACTCGACGTGGTGGAACTCGAAAGTCAGGCACTCATTCTGATCTCAGGCCCGGACAGGGTCATGCCTGATCGCGCCGAAATCCAACGCTCCGAGATGACTGCCCTCAGATTTGATTGCCTCCCACCAGGCATCGTTGGTAGGAGCATTTGGTCGGCGAGATGATCGCCAGTGGCGTCGAGGCAATCGTCGCGGCAGAGGTCGCACACAGGACTTCGATCTTGCCGATGGTTCTCCTGTGGGTCGCACACGCTGTGGTGCCGTCGTCCTGGACGACTCTCCGACCCCGATCAGGAATCCAGTCATGGGACTGGCCCCGTCCCCGATAACACACATCGGGGATATTCTGGAGGGCGGCGATCGAGAGAAGAGCGCAGGGGTAGAGGTTCGCTGGTCGTGCCGCCGGATCAGTGCAATTGCCGACGAGTTGGCGGAGTGTGTAGACCGTCCGATGGGTGAAGGTGATCCGCTCGAAACTCAGAGGTACCCGCCCTCCCCCACCGCGGAGCTGACAGGCACCGGCTTCGGCGATGCCCAGGAGATCGGCCGCGGCGGTTTCGGTGTGGTCTACCGCTGCACCCAAGCGGACCTGGACCGCACGGTGGCGGTCAAGGTCCTCACCGTCGAACTCGACGAGGAGAACCGCGCCCGGTTCTTCCGGGAGCAGCGGGCGATGGGGCGGCTGACCGCGCACCCGAACATCGTCAGCATCTTGCAGGTCGGTGCCACCGACAGCGGTCGTCCGTTCATCGTGATGCCGTATCACCCACAGGATTCCCTGGACGTGCGGATTCGCCGCGACGGTCCGCTGCCGTTGGATCAGGCGCTGCGGCTGGGGGTGAAAGTGGTCGGTGCGGTGGAGTCGGCGCACCGGCTCGGCATCCTGCACCGGGACGTCAAACCCGCCAATATCCTGCTCACCGACTACGGCGAACCGGAGCTGGCCGACTTCGGCATCGCACACATCAGCGGCGGCTTCGAGACCACCACCGGAGCCGTCACCGGGTCACCGGCGTATACCGCGCCGGAGGTCCTCGCCGGTGACCCGCCGAGCCCGGCGGCCGATGTGTACGGCCTCGGCGCCACCCTGTTCAGTGCCCTGACCGGCCACGCCGCGTTCGAACGGCGCAGCGGTGAGCAGGTGGTGGCGCAGTTCCTGCGGATCACCACCCAACAGGCACCCGACCTGCGGGAGCGCGGCATCCCCGACGACGTGTCCGCGGCGATCGCACGGGCGATGTCCCGGACCCCCGGTCAGCGCCCGGCCACCGCCGCCGACTTCGGGGAGGAACTGCGAGCCCTGCAACGCAACCACGGCCTTCCGGTCGACGAGATGGCACTCCGTGCGGAACCCGATGTGCAGGGACACGGCCTGCCGCCGACGTCGCGCAGCGAACGGGGCTCGCCGGCTCCGTCCACGCTCGGGACGACCGGCAGTCTCCCCCTGGAGATGACGAGTTTCGTCGGCCGGCGGCACGAGCTGACGGAGACGAAGAACCTGCTGTCCGGGTCCCGGTTGGTGACGTTGACCGGGATCGGTGGTGTGGGCAAGACACGGCTGGCGATGCGGGTCGGGCAGTCCACACAGCGCGAGTACGGCGACGGTGTGCGGCTGGTCGAGTTGGGTGAGCTGCGGGACGGGTCTGTGCTGGTCGACGCGGTAGCTGCCGCGGTGGGGGTGCGGGTCCAGTCGGCGAGACCTGTGCGGGAGGTGCTGGTCGAGTTCCTCGCACCGCGGGAGGTGCTGCTGATTCTCGACAACTGCGAGCACGTGGTGGACGCCGCGGCGGAACTGGCGGACACCCTGTTACGGGTGTGCCCGGGGCTGCGGATCCTGGCTACCAGCCGTGAACCGCTCGGTATCGGTGGGGAGGCGGTGCTGCGGGTTCCGCCGCTGGGTGTCCCAGGCCCGGGGCGGCAGATCTCGGTGCGGACGCTGCCCCGATACGATGCGGTGTCGTTGTTCGCCGAACGCGGCGCTGCGGCCGTTCCGGGTTTCGCGCTGACCGAGGAGAACGCGGCGGCGGTGGCGGGGATCTGTCACCGGCTGGACGGGTTGCCGTTGCCGATCGAGTTGGCGGCGGCCCGCTTGCGGGCGATGACGCCCGAGCAGATATTGGGGCGGCTGACCGACCGCTATGCCCTGCTGACCCGCGGCAGCCGGGGTGCGCCGTCGCGGCAGCAGACGCTGCGGTTGTCGGTCGACTGGAGCTTCGAGTTGTGCAGCGCGAAAGAGCAATTGGTGTGGGCTCGGCTGGCGGTGTTCGCGGGGAGCTTCGAACTCGATGCGGCGGAGCAGGTGTGCGGTGCGGATCTGGATCCGGACGAGTTGCTCGACACGGTGACCTCCCTGGTGGAGAAGTCGATCCTGATCCGGGAGGAATCGGGTGCGGTGGTTCGGTTCCGGATGCTCGAGACCCTCCGCGAATACGGGCACGAGAAACTCGAGCGGGCCGGCGAGGCTTTGGCCGTGCGCCGCCGGCACCGGGACTGGTATGAGGCGTTGGCACTCGAATCGGAGGCTGAGTGGATCAGCGACCGCCAGCTCGATTGGATCGCCCGCCTGAAGCGGGAACAGCCCAATCTCCGTGAAGCACTTGAATTCTGCATCGACGACGATCCGGTCGCCGGCCTGCGCATCGCCGCCGCACTGTTCTGGTTTTGGGGCTCCCAGGGCTTCTACATTGAGGGGCGGCGCTGGTTCGATCACCTGCTGGCCCGTCAGAACGGCCCAGCCACCCTCGAATGGGTCAAGGCACTCTATTGCGACAGCGTGATGGCTGACGTACAGGGTGACCTCGAGGCGGGGACTACGCTCGCCGAGAAGGCCGGAGCTCTGACCGCGCACACGCGCGATCCGATGATGCGCGCGTTCGGTGCCTTCGCCGACGGCATGCTGGCCCTATACAGCGGTGAACTGACGCGAGCGTCCTCGCTCCTCAACACCGCCGTCGTCGAGTTCAGCGACTGCGGCGACCGAACGCTCGAAGTAGGCGCCTTGTACCCATTGGGCGTGGCGTATGGGCTCTCCGGCCGGACCAGCCAGTCGATTGGATGTCATGAACGAGTTCTCGCGATCACGGAACGATACGGCGAGAAAATGTACCGATCACGCTCCCTGTGGGGTTTGGGCATCGCCGTGTGGCAGCAGGGCGATTTCGATCGTGCGGTGCGCTTCCTGAAGCAATCGCTGGAGATATCCCGGCAGGTGCACAGTCCCCGGATCGCCACTTCATGCCTTGAAGCACTGGCCTGGATCGCCTGCGAACTGCACGACGAACCGAGGGCTGCGGTTCTGCTGGGGGCTGCAGAGGGGTTGGCGCGGGCAGTGGGCAGTGCCGTGGTGATTCATTCCAATCTGATTGTTTATCATCAGAACTGCGAGCAGAACGCCCGTCGCAAACTCGGAGACAAGGCGTTCGCAGCGGCCCATCGCAGAGGTGAACGACTCGGCTTCGACGCGGCAATCGCTTACGCCCTCCGCGAGAAACCACCCGCTACCGCTCCCGACACCGACCCGTCGACGCGACTGACCAAGCGGGAACGCCAAGTCGCCGACCTCATCGCCGAAGGACTGACGAATCAGGCCATCGCCGACCGCCTGGTGATCTCACCGCGTACCGTCCAGGGCCATGTGGAGCACATCCTCGCCAAACTCGGCTTCACCTCCCGAACTCAGGTCGCGGCCTGGGTCGTGGAACGGACACACTATTAGGCCGGGTCACCGATCATTCTGACGACATGTGTCGTGCTCGCCTGGGCCGACGGCGACCGCACCGGCCATAACTGCCTGCTGGCCGGCGCCACACTGGAGTTTCGACCATGCGCGTGCCCAGCGTGGGACGACTAGTCGTCGTCGCTCGGCCCATCAACTCCGGTTCGTGGACCGTGGATTTGATTTCGTACTTCACGCGCGAGTTGGTGACCATCGCTTCGAATACGCACAGGACCTGGCTGCAACCGTGACCTGACGGGAATGCGTCAACGAATCACACTGACGTGCACCGCTGAGACCACGCAGGGCTCGTCGGTCCTATTCCGCCAAGCGTGCTTGGTGCCGCGCTGGATGATGGTGTCGCCCTGTCTCATGGTTGCCTCGCCCGTATCGAGCAGAACGCACGCCTCCCCGGAAATCACGGTGACGATATCGATCGTGTCCGTCGTGTGCATTCCGGGGGCATCTGTCGGATCAACTGCGTCACCGGCACCTGACTCAGCCAGGATCCGCGCGTACCCGCCCTCGTAGTCCCATTCGCTGTCGGGCGCAAAAGCCGTGATCACGTAGTTGTACCCGGCTGGCGGCGGCGGGATGATCGAGGCATCACCGGGGCCATTTGGCGCTAGCACTGGCGTCGGCACCTCCATTGCCTGCCACAGGTGGTTCCGGGTGTAGCCGTCGGCGACAAGGCGGTCAGTCGTCGGACCATCGCTCACGAATGTGGACCTTCCTTCGGCATCCAGCCCGGTAACGATCAGGCGCGACTGAAACTCGCGATGCTCTCCAGCCATGATTGTGCTCCGTTCCATATTGTGAATTGTTGTTGTGCGCGTGGCTGCGGCCTCGCCGTTGTTGCGCGAGGCGACCGGGCCCGTCCCAGGCCGGAATTCCGGGGCGGACTGATCTCCACCGGTGCGGCCGCGGCGGATCTACCCCTGAAGAAGCTTCTGGTCGTACGAAAGCCCACTGTCCCAGCCACTTCAAGGACGTCTTACTAGTCCTCTTCTCGCTTAAGTGCTTCGAATACGGGGGCGTTGTCCACGTAGATGCGCTGATCGACGAACTTGCCACCCGCAATTGTGATTTTCGAAGCCGCTTTGATCTCGATCACCGCACCACTGCGGAGGGTCCAGCGACCGATGGACTCGAAGAAGACAACACCGTCTTCTTCCTCCCACGCATTTACGAGGTCATGTCCGAGCGATACGACCTCGTCAAGCTTGTCACCGAAGGCCGAGATGATGTTATCTCGCCCCTTGATCTCCGGGCTGTTCCCGAATGTCAGTGTCATATTCTCCGCGTAGTAGGAGCCGAACTCCCGGGGGTTGTTTGCCTCCATGGCTGCGTAATAGTCGGTCAGCAGCCTCATGGTTTTGGTGCTTGCGCGCATTGGATCAGCCTTTCGTTGTTGGCGTGGTGGTTGTGCATCCGGTTGAGTCGGTTGCGAGATCCTCACCGGGCGGAAGCCCGCCGCCCGCCGGGAGTGCATCTGGTTGCCTCCGACGCCCATTCTGGTGTGAAAGCAGCTGTCACGCTGCAGTTTACCGGTGGGCGTGGCGGCAGTGCCGGATGCATCTCATGCGGAACCTGCAGGGGTCTGGTCGTCGCGAAGCATGCGCCGCCAGTGACGGCCGCGGTGAAGACGATCGTCGCGAACACCGACCCGGTCGAAGCCGCCGCCAAACGGGACCAGGTCGTCGTACCCTCACCGGATCGTCCCCGAAGGTCGCGGCGGTGATGAGCGGCGCCCAGCACGAGGTGCTGACGTTCCCGCTGGCGCACTGTAGAGATCTTGTCGCACAACCCGACCAGCTGGCCCGGGATCAAACGCCGCGCCGACATAGAGAAGATCTGCACTACCCCGGCCGCCGCACTGCTCTGGCGACCGCGCTGGTCATCGAACAACGCGACGGATGGCAGGTCACCCGCCGCTACTGCCGTGACTGTGTCCAGCCAGCCTGAACGTCTCACTGGCGGCCGCTGTTGACCAGACGGGCCCTGCTGCGGTGAATGGCCCCAGGATGGAGAGCATCCTGGCCAGACCACCCGGATTCTCCGGCCCCCCTGCGACCTTGCCGACGCCACCGGGGCGAGACGTGTCCAGTCATGACGTGAGTCCCATTCTTCTCTTCTTGCCGGCGGGTAGACGGGCAAGATAATCAGGCCCATTGACGAAGTCTCATAATACAGGATATCGTCAAGCCTGTGAGAGCCGTCACTTCCGGGACTGTTGACGGATTGACGCACTGTGCGGACGTGTCAGCAGTGCCAACGTGTCAAGGCAGACCGACCACTCGATGCGTACGGTCCGCCCACGTCGAGAAGGATCAGTTCACAACACACCGTAGGGTTCGCGCGACTGCGCACCGAACACCAATACTGCGGGTAGTAGACGCATTACCGAACAATGCCAATCACACCATTTCGGATCTTGTGCCTCAGCCCGGCCGATCTCTAAGGAGACTTTTGTGTCCGAAAGCTCTGACTCCACGCGAGTCTTGACCGCCACGGTCCGTCGCGAAGATCCGAGAACGTTCATGTTCCGGCTGGCCATGATTGCCAGCCTCGGTGGTCTGCTGTTCGGTCTAGACACCGGCGTGATCGCGGGAGCACTGGTGTATCTCCGGGAGGACTTCCAGTTGACCGCCGTCAGCGAGGGGCTGGTCGTCACCTCGCTGCTGTTCCCCGGTGCGACGGTAGGCGCGCTTCTGGGCGGGCCCATCGCTGACCGTGTGGGGCGCAAGAAGTCGCTGGTAATTGCCGGCGTAATCTTCGTCTTCAGTACGATCGCATGCGCTCTGGCGCCCAGTGTCGGCATCCTGGTCGCGGCTCGCATCGCGCTCGGCTACGCCGTCGGCGTCGCATCCGTGGTCGTTCCGCTGTATCTTGCCGAGATGGCACCGGCTTCGCAGCGAGGCCGGATCGTCACGATGAACCAGCTGATGCTGGTAACCGGCCTGTTCCTGGCCTTCGTTATGAACGCGGTACTTGCCAACCTGATCAACGATACTGTTGTGTGGCGCTACATGATTGGCATCGCCTTGGTTCCTGCTGCAGGGATGCTCCTCGGTATGCTCACCCTGCCCGACACCCCACGCTGGTACGCGAGCAAGCAGATGTGGTCGGAGGCGAAGTGCGTTTTGCAGCGCGCCCATCTCGCGGACCGGGTTGAGGCCGAATACGAGCAGATCACGGCCATCGTCGAAGCCGACCACATTCAGGGGAAGGTCTCCGTCTTCGCTACCCTTCGCAGTGAACCGTGGATGAAGCGTTTGATCTGGATCGGCATGATCCTGGCGATCGCCCAGCAGACGACAGGAATCAACGTAGTCATGTACTACGCACCGACAGTGCTGGAGAGCTCTGGCCTAGCCCGGTCCGCGTCGCTGCTCGCCTCCGTCACCGTCGGAATCGCGATGATCGTTTTCACGCTGGTGGGTATGTGGACTCTCGGCGTGATGGGGCGTCGCACGATGATGCTGTTCGGTTTCGGCGGTGTTGCCGCCTCGCACCTGGGGCTCCTCGTCACCTACCTGCTACCTGAGTCCAGCCTGCGTTCGTACCTGATCCTGGTGTTCATGCTGCTGGTGACGGCGTTCATGGTGACATTCTTGGGTACAACGGGTTTCCTCGTGCTCTCGGAGCTGTTCCCGTTGCCGATCCGCGGGTTCGCCATGGGCGCTTCGCTCGGCGCGCTGTGGGTGGCGAATTCTCTCATCTCGTTTCTCTTCCCGATCCTCGCCGAGCAATTCGGCTCGGTGTCTGTATTCTCCGGATTCCTCGTGCTCAACCTGTTGGCAGCGTTGTTCGCGTTTCGCTACATTCCGGAAACCAAGGGTCGCACCTTGGAAGAAGTCGAGGTTGAGCAGCGCGACCTGGGCAGCGCAGCAACTGGTCGCCGGTGAAATGGCATCGCCCAACCAACGTTTCGGTACCTGTTGACCCGACCATCGGACTAGCAGGTACCGAGCCCCATCGCCTCATTTGACAGAAAGTGATACTGAAGATGATTGAACGCAGGTTCGCCGGAAAGGTCGCCTTCGTGACGGGCGCCGGTAGCGGAATTGGCCGCGCCACGGCGATAGCATTCGCGGCTGAGGGCGCCGACGTGGTCTTGGCCGACATCGATACGGTCGGCAACAAAGATACTGCTCGACTTGTCGCCGAGCACGGCGGGCGAGTGCTCGCCGTCAAATGTGATGTGACTTCATCCAGCGATATCCAAACCACTATCGACCAGACGGTCCAGGAGTTTGGCCGACTCGATGTAGCGTTCAACAACGCCGGCATCGAACAGCCGCCAGCACCTCTCGTCGATATCACCGAGGATGATTGGTCGCGGCTGCTCGACATCGACCTGCGTAGCGCATTCCTGTGCATGAAGTACGAGATCCCCGCAATGCTCAAGCACGGCGGCGGTTCCATCGTCAATACCTCATCCGGCGCAGGTGTCGTTGGGATCCGAGGGCAGGCCGCGTACGTCGCCGCGAAGCACGGACTAATCGGCCTGACGAAATCGGCGGCGCTTGACTATGCTGCGCACGGTGTGAGGGTCAATGCGATTTGTCCGGGCATCATCGAAACCCCGATGATGGACAGGTTCTCCGGTGGCACCCCCGAAGGCCGGGAACGAGTGATTGGCCAAGAACCCGTCGGTAGGATGGGTAGCCCCGAAGAGATTGCTTCCGCAGTGCTTTGGCTTTCTTCTGATCTCGGCGGATTTGCGACTGGTCATGCAATGGTCATCGACGGCGGCCAGACAGTCGGAATCTGACGCGGCCCCCGTCCGTAGGTCTGGACCTGTCACGGTCCAGGCCTACGGATTCGCGGTGAACGATTTGGCGACACGGCTTCGTCCCCGCTCGATCCAGTTCCGCAGCGTGGCGGCGCGATGCCGAGTAACGCGGCAACATGGCGGCGGGCAGCGACCTTTGAGCCGCCGTGCTCGTCGAGCCGGTCCCGATACATTCGGACGGCCCGCTAATAGGTCTCGGTGTCATACTTCTTCGTGCAGGCGTTGACCACATTTCCCACCTACAGCAGCCTCCACCTCTTCAAGGGCGGTTCAGTCGCAGACGCCCTGACCACCGTTCGACCGCTGCGCTCGTGTCCTGCTACGCGGCCGCCATAGCTGCGGATACACGTCGGCGGGACGAAGCGGTGCGAAGTTGTCGAAAGTTTGATTCGGTGCAATTCGGCATTCGACAGCCATCCACTGTTGGTGCCGCGATTCGCGCCGGTGCCGATGTGTCGATCACCGTGCGCCTGACCTCCACCATTGGACGTACGGTCGCATCGATCCACGACGACACCTGGACACCGTCGAGTGCACCTCCCCCTTACAGCCTCGTGGAGCGTAGGTCTCCAGTCCTCGGCCCATGGGCTGGACGAGGACACCGATACCTGGATCTCACGATCGGAAGTGGGAGTCGTATCACGGCCCCGGAGTCGCGATCTGAGGTTTGGACCAATGTTTCAGCGAGCCCAGGTGGCAGGGCCGCTCGCTTTCGCCTCGGATACGGATCTAATCCGTCCACACCCCGAATGGCACGGTTGAATGATCTGGGGGCGCTACGGCGAGAGCGCGGTGTCCACCAGTGCGCCTTTTGGCATTAGGCCGTACGCGCCCTGTTCGGCTGGGCGCTGGGCTGGCTCTAACCATCCCGCACCTCGGAAACACTCAGCGGAGCTGTTTCTCCATCATGCGTTCCGATATGGTCGTTGCCGCCTGTTTGACGGCGAGCACTGCGTCCTGGACGTCGACGTCGCTCCGCTCCTTTACATCCCAAGCGACACCCACGCTACCCAGAGCTGTCTTCTGATCGGTGAGGATAGGTGCTGCGACCCCGCAGACGCCGGGGTTGAACTCTCCTACGGTCATGACGTAGCCGTCTTTCTTGAACTTGCCCAGAGTAGCGCGGAAGTCACTCCACGTGCTGCCCAAGCCGGCCTTCTCGATTTCCTCACGCTGACGCGGATAAATGGCTT
Source organism: Rhodococcus sp. T2V (assembly GCF_029269925.1). Lineage (NCBI taxonomy): Bacteria > Bacillati > Actinomycetota > Actinomycetes > Mycobacteriales > Nocardiaceae > Rhodococcus > Rhodococcus sp. T2V. The sequence goes on along the minus strand of NZ_JARJBD010000078.1, from coordinate 15,347 downwards.
TCAGTCGGTAGTGAGGCAGATGAGCCAGGATGACCTTCGAGATCGCTCCTTGAAACAATGGGCGCCGCTCTCCGCGGCTGAAGCGGTTGGCGGGGCTCATCGGGTCGCGGCACTCGGCGACGCACAAGACCGAGTCACCATACGCGGTACACAGAAGAGCCGAATGCCCGATCTTGTCCACCAAATCCTCCAGTACCCCATGACTGGCCAGGAGCAGCGGATCCGTCTGACGAATCTGCAGGTCCATCTCGATGATCCGGGGGCCGAGAGTGTAATGGCCATTACGCACTGTGTTGAGCAGTCCCGCGTCGTGCAGTGTCTTGATGTAGCGATATCCCGTCGACCTCGAGGTCTCCAGAGCCTCGAGGATGGCGGCTGTCGACCATACGGGCTCTGTTTCACTGAACAGCTGCAGGATGTAGAGCATCTTGGCCAGGCTGCTCGCGCTATCCGGAACCGCTGTCACCTCGCCGACGCCATTCGGCGATTCGAGTCCACTCATGACGTGAGTCCACATCCTTCTCTTCGTGCGGCCCGGCTAGGCGGGCCGCTCAACCGGCCACATCGGGTGCTGCTGAAAGCTGACACTGCACGCAATGTGACTACTGCTCGAAGACCGCTTCGACGGCGCGGGCTTGTTCGGCGGCACCGGTATCGCATGATAGTGCCCGTTGAGTGATGGGATCCGCGGTGTCGACTCGCCCGCCTCCAGCATGCACCGGGCCAGCACCGAGGTGGTAGCTGAATGAGCTCGTGCAGGGCTGATATCGCCGACATGCAGTTCAGCTATTGGCGAGGATGGTCCTTCCTGAAGGTCAGGGCCTGAGCGGTGCAGAACTCCCCGCTCAGGTCCTGAAAGATCACGCTCTCGCCACCTCGGTCGAAGCCCAGCCGGTCACACCCGCGGGACCGCCATGTACTTGTACTCGAGGAACTCGTCGATGCCCACGCGGCCGCCCTCGCGGCCCAGACCCGACGCCTTGACGCCGCCGAACGGAGCGGCGGGGTTCGACACAATGCCCGTGTTCAGGCCGACCATGCCGACCTCGAGGGCGTCCCCCACACGGAAGCTGCGGTCCACGTCCTGAGTAAACAGGTAGGCCGCGAGTCCCCAGGGTGTGTCGTTGGCCATGCGGACGGCCTCCTCTTCGGTGTCGAACGGGACGACGGGGGCCACCGGACCAAAAATTTCTTCGGTCATGAGATTCGCCTCCGCTGAGACGTCCGACAGGACGGTGGGCGAGTAGAAGTAGCCCGGACGGTCGGGGCGGTTGCCGCCGCAGACCACATTCGCGCCCTTGTGGACGGCATCGTCGACGAGCTCCTGAACCTTCCGCAGGGCCTTTTCTTCCACGAGCGGACCGACCTCGGTGCCCGGCTCGGAACCGTCGCCGACCGACAGCGAGCCCAGCCGTGCGGCGAGACGGCGAGCGAACTCCTCGGCGACGGGCCGCTGGACAAAGATCCGGTTCGCGGCCGTACATGCCTCGCCCATGTTGCGCATCTTGGCGGCGACAGCCCCTTCGACTGCACGGTCGAGGTCTGCGTCGTCGAAGACGATGAGAGGGGCGTTGCCGCCGAGCTCCATCGACGAGCGCATGACGTGCTGAGACGCCTGCTCGAGCAGACGGACGCCCACCTCGGTCGAACCCGTGAAACTGATCTTGCGGGCGATGCCGCTCGCCATCCACGGCGAGACCACTGAGGACGCCTTGGTGGTGCACACGACGTTGACCACACCCTTGGGGAGCCCGGCCTCGGCCAAGATGTCTACGAGCGCCAGGGAAGCAAGCGGGGCAAGGTTGGCAGGCTTGAACACGACTGTGCAGCCGGCTGCGATTGCCGGCCCGATCTTGCGTGTGCCCATGGCGAGCGGGAAGTTCCACGGGGTGACGAGAACACAGGGGCCGACGGGTTCGCGAGAGACGATGATGCGGTTCTTCCCGTCGCCCGTTGTTGTGACATCGCCGCCGATGCGGACGGCTTCTTCGGAGAACCAGCGGAAGAATTCGGCAGCGTACGCGACCTCGCCCTTGGCTTCGGTGAGCGGCTTGCCCATTTCGCTGGTCATGATGAGGGCGAGCTCGTCCTGTCTCGCCATAAGGAGGTCGTAGGCGCGGCGCAGAATCTCGCTGCGGTCACGGGGAGTTGTCCTGGCCCAATCCTTTTGCACGCGGCCTGCGGTTTCGATGGCGCGCAGTGCGTCCTCGGGGCCGCCGTCCGCCACAGTCGCAATGACTTCCTCGGTCGCAGGATTGACGACGTTGAAGCGGGCACCGGACGCGGCTTCACTCCATTGCCCGTCGATGAAGATGCCGGTGCTGACGGTGGCGATGGCCTCGCGGGCGCGCTGCGACAAGCGAAGGTCGCTGACATTGGTGGTCATGGGAGTTCCTCTGTTTTCCTTGGTGTGGCGATCTCTGCCACGTGGTCGAACGTGTCTCGTCGATGACGAGTTCACAATCCATGCGCCGCAACAGGTCCGGGCCGAGACGCGGTCGACGGTGTCCATGACATCGTCGACGGTGCGCGGGGACGCGACCGCGAGCGACACGCAAGTCGAGGGCGTCGGAGCTGATCGAGACGCCGCGTCCGCCGGCGTGCAACACGGGGCCACGTTGCCCCGTGTTGCACGTGCCGACTCAGAACGTGTGAAGCACCGCGCGCACAAACTCCGTCGGTTCGACGGCTTCGACAGGCACCGGACCTTCGTTGGCCAAGAATTCGTACCCGGTCTCGGGACCGTACTTCTCGCCACCCGCCGACACCTTGCCATTGATCTGGAACAAGATTTCGATGGAAGGGTGCTGGCCCGCCTGGTACACCGCACCGGCGTCCAGACGCAGGAATCCGATGCGCAGGTTGCGTTCGGTGAAGCTTCCCAGCCATTTGTCCCAGACGCCCGTGTCGCCCTGCTGGATCCAGTCGTAGGCCTCAGGGTTCATCGCGATGACATCGGTGTACCGCGGAGCCGCGAATTCCAGCTTCTTCCCCGTGGCATGTTCGAAGATCGCCTGCGAGCCATCGGCGGTCTGGGGCACGCCGTTGGCGTCCGTGTAGTGGTACAGACCCTTCTTGAACTCTCCGGTCTTGTTCAGCTCGGCGTTCGTGGCTTCACGCTGCGCGACGCTCAAATAGCCATTGCCACTCGCACCGCCAGCTTGTAGAACCAGGGTTCGAAGTCCCTCTGCCCGCTCCTGCGGCCCGTAATGGACACTCTCCGGGAAGTATCCCACCCACCCTTCCTCCAGGAAGTCGGTCTCGCTGTAGGGCAGCCTGCCGCTGATGACATAGCGGATCTGGTCGAAATCGTGGCGATGGCGGGGGGTCCGCCAACCACCACTGCCTGTGTGTCCGGTGTTCAGGTCGTAGTTGTTGGGCGAACCGTCTTCACCGAACAGCAGGTGCTTCTGGTCGAGCTTTCCCTCACGCATTGTTCCGACTCGTTCTTCGCCGGTGTCGGATGCCCTGCTTACTCGCATCTCTCGCTCCTTCACAAAATCGATGTCACCCCACGGCAGGGGCAGATGGGTGAAGCGTCCCGCCTGCTGTCGTTCTGCGTCGGCGCATGCACGGGCGCTTACAGGATCTCGTATAACGAGATATCTCTCAGCCGTCCATTGACAATATCTCATATTGCGGGATATTGTCCAGTATCCGTTGAACGAGAGTTTCACGCTTTTCACCACTGCCCGCACGTTCAGCACGACGCGACGAGGATCGACGATGACGACGACTGCCCTGACTCACGCCCCCCATGACTCCGGAGTGCCGGTGTCGGCCCGAGACTTCAGCGTCGAGGAACGGGTGGTGATCATTACCGGCGCAGCCCAGGGCATCGGCCGTGAGCTCGCGCGCCAGTTCGCCGCGGCCGGAGCTCTCGCCGTGGTGGCCGACCTCGACATCGACAAAGCGGACACCGTCGTCAAGGAAATCCATGATGCCGGCGGTATCGGGTTGGCAGTCAAGGTGAACGTGGCCGACGAGTCGTCCGTGGAAGCGATGGTCGATACCGTCATCGGACAGTGGGGCCGAATCGATGTGCTGATCAACAACGCGTCGATCTTCGCGACCATCGAGAAGGGTCCATTCGATCAGATCCCCGTCGCGCAATGGGAACACGTGTTGAAGGTCAACATCACAGGGACCTATCTGTGTGTTCGGGCAGTGGCGGACCACATGCGCACAGCGGGCTTCGGCCGCATCGTCAACATCTCATCCGATGCGGTGACCCGCGGCACCGTCAACTACCTGCACTACGTCACGTCCAAGTCGGCGGTGATCGGAATGACCAACTCCTTGGCACGCGAATTGGGTGGTCACGGAATCACCGTCAACTGTGTGCGACCGGGCTCGGTGGCCACGGAAGTCGAGCGCACCGTCAACCCCACCCCTGAGATCCGGCAGCGTGCGGCGTCACTGCAGTGCATTCCGCGCGGCATGGTCCCCACCGACCTGGTCGGAATCATGTTCTTCCTGGCCACGCCGGCGTCCGCCTTCGTCACTGGCCAGACCATCGCGTGCGACGGCGGCTACACCCACAGCAGTTGACCCACCGGACCAGCCACACAGCCTGAGGAGACCTCGATCATGAGGCAGTACCCGCATCTTTACATCGACGGCCGATGGACCGATCCGATCCATCCCCGCGAACTCGAGCTCATCGACCCCACCCGCGAAGAGGCGTTTGCCAAGGTTGCTCTCGGGAGCGCTGCAGATGCCGACCTCGCGGTCGCCGCCGCCCAGCGCGCTTTCGAGAGCTTCTCCACGACCTCGGTGGACGACCGAATCGCACTGATCGACCGCATCATCGACGTGTACGAGTCGTACTCCGATGAGTTCTCCGAGTTGATCGCTCGCGAGGTCGGCATCCCCGTCGGGAACCGCGCTCAGGTCGCAGGTCCTGCCGAACACATGAGGGTTGCCCGCGACATCCTGCGCGATTATCCCTTCGAGTCGCGTGTGGGCAACGCCATCGTCCGTCGAGAGCCGATCGGCGTCTGCGCGCTGATCTCACCGTGGAACTGGCCGATCCAGACCGGCGTGATCAAGCTCATCTACGCGCTGGCCGCCGGGTGCACGGTCGTCGCCAAGCCCAGTCTCAACTCGGCCGCGAGCGGAGTCCTCTTGGCCCAGGTGCTGCACGAGGCCGGTGTACCGTCGGGGGTGTTCAACCTGGTCAGCGGCACCGGTCGTGACGTGGGCGATGCGTTCTCTCACCACCCGGGTGTGGACATGATCTCCTTCACCGGATCCACCGGAGCGGGCAAGCTGGTCGGGGCTGCGGCAGCGACGAGCACCGTGAAACGTGCCTGCCTCGAACTGGGGGGAAAGTCCGCCAACATCGTGTTGCCCGACGCCGACCTCGAACGGGCCGCCCGCTGGAACATCCAACGCTGCTTCTTCAATGCAGGTCAGTCCTGTCATGCGCCTAGCCGAATGCTGGTGCACGAGAGTCAAATCGATGCGGTGGTCCCGTTCTTGATCGACGAGGCGCAACGCTTCCGCCTGGGTGACCCCCTGGAGAGCTCGACCACCATGGGTCCGGTTGTCAGCGCCGCCCAGTTCAAGTCGATCAAAGATCTCATCCAGAGCGGCATCGACGAGGGCGCCAACCTGGTGACCGGTGGCGTCGAGCGCCCCGAGGGGCTCGACCAGGGCTACTTCGTACAACCCACGGTTTTCACCGGAGTCACCCCGGACATGACGATCGCCCGGGAAGAAATCTTCGGACCCGTTCTGGCTGTACTGCCCTACCGCGACGAGCAGGATGCCTTGCGTATCGCCAACGATTCGCCCTACGGGCTCGGGGGCTTTGTCTTCGGAGGCGATCGTGAGAATGCCCGACGCGTGGCGAATGGGCTGCGTGCCGGAAGGGTCAGTGTCAATGGTGCAGCGACCGATTCGTACACGCCCATGGGGGGATACAAGCAGTCCGGCATCGGCCGCTCGATGGGCAGGTTCGGGCTCGAAGAGTATCTCGAAGTCAAATCCGTGTACGGGTTCGAGGACGAGGCAGAAGCATTGCCGACGCTGTTCGGCTGAATACCCCCACATCGGTCAGGAGACCACAGAACATGAGTAACGAAGCCCCCATCCTGTTGCGCAATCCTGTCAAGGAGAAGTTGTCCAGGGGTGAGCCTGTCTACTCGATGACCGTTCGTCTGGTGCGGACCATCGATATCGCCTCCATCGCCTACACGGCAGGCTTCGACACCGTCTACATCGACTTGGAACACAGCAGCTTCTCCCTGCAAGACGCAGGCCAGATCTGTCTGGCCTGCAACCACCTCGGCGTCACTCCTCTCGTCCGCGTCCCCGGCCTGGACCCGTCCCTCATCGCCCGAGTCATGGACTCCGGTGCCATGGGGATCGTTGTGCCCGGCGTGCAGTCCGCCGACGAGGCACGCGCCGCGGTTCGTGCCGTGAAGCATGCGCCCCTGGGTGAGCGATCCCTGGCCGGTGCAGCCCCTCAACTGCACTATCGAACCCTCCCGGCCGATCAAGTTGTCCGTGAGCTGGACCAGGCCTCCCTGGTGGTTGCCATGATCGAAAATCAGGCTGGCCTGGACGCGGCCGAAGACATCGCAGCAGTAGACGGCGTCGACATCATCTTGGTGGGTGCGAACGACCTCAGCGTCGAACTGGGTGTGGCCGGGCAGGTGGATCACCCGAAGGTGCACGAGGCGTATCTGCGCATCATCAAAGCTTGCCAGGCACATGGGAAGACGGTGGGCATCGGCGGGATGGGTGGCCGCCCGGACCTGATTCGCCAGTACCTCGAGCTCGGCGCCGGCTATGTCTCGACCGGTAATGACATCTCATTCCTCGGCGCCGCCGCAGCACAGAAACGCCAGCAGTTCGCCTGATCACCCCACCACGGAAGCAGGAAGCACATATGAAGATCTGCGTGTACGGCGCAGGGGCCGTGGGCGGTCACCTCGCCGGACGCCTCGCTGCAAGTGGAGCCGATGTCTCGGTAATCGCACGAGGTGAACAGCTGGCCGCAATCCGACAGCACGGGCTGCAGGTGGAAACGCGCGACGGGGAGCTGAGTTCCCACCCGGCCGCCACCGACCGACCCGGGGAGTTGGAACCACAGGACGTCGTCCTGGTCACGGTTAAGGCTCCTGCCCTACCGTCCATCGCCGAAGGAATTGGTTCCCTACTTCACAAGGACAGCTTGGTGCTGTTCGTCACGAACGGCATTCCCTGGTGGTACTTCCACTCGCACGGCGGGGCCTTGGACGGCACCCACCTTCGACGACTGGATCCCGAGCTCTCGCTGTGGAAACACATCGGGCCGGAACGCGCGGTGGGTGCAGTGGCATACACCGCCTGCACCGTGGTCGCGCCGGGCAGAATTCGTGCCGGGAATCCCCGGAACCGCCTGATCATCGGACACCCCGACGGCCGCCCTGACGACAGGCTCGATGCTCTGGCGTCACTCCTAAACCCCAGTGGGCTGGAGGTGACAGTCACGCCGAAGATCCGTGACGCCGTCTGGGCCAAACTGTCGATGAACCTGATCGGGGGCTCGCTGGGCGTGCTCAGCGCCTCGGCCATGAAGGATGCCCTCGACAAGCCCGCTGTTGCCGCCGCCGCGCGGGCGATGGCCGACGAGGGTGCCGCCATCGCCCGTGCCCTGGGCTGCGATCCAGGCGATCCCGACGAGGGACTGCGCAGACTGGCCACATCCAGCCACCTCCAAAGTGTTGTGCAGGACCTTCAGGCCGGACGCCCCATGGAGATCGACGCCTTGTTCCGTGTCCCCCTCGACTTGGCAGAACTAGTACAGATTCCGACCCCCAACCTCGACTTGGTGATCGACCTGGCCACCCAGCGAGGCCGTGCCGCGGGGCTGTACCACGACACCAGCAGATGACACCGCTGCGCCCCGGACCTGCATCGCGGTCCGGGGCGTAATGCGACCCGCTCGTCGATTTGTGAAATGCAGACCATCGCCACCGGACCGGTCGTTGCCGTTGGGGACGTTGGCGAATGGCACCGATGCTCGCGACCTGGACGTGTGCTGCGCCGGCCCGGTCCGCACACGCGGCCACCCGTGGGAGTGACGTCGCCCCCGTCCAGGTAGGTCCCACAAGTCCCAGTCAGGCCCGCATGACAAAGTGCGGACAGTTGCCGACTGGTTGAATTCCATTGGACGACAGAGTCACTCGTCGAGAGTCGCGGAAAGTGCAACCTCAGCGGCGGCCTCGGAACGGGTCGTGTCGAGCATCGCTCACCTCGTGCTCGAATCCGCACCGACTTTCAACACTATTTTAGGCAGTGATGCTGCCTACTTTCCAACCTTTCTTCCAGCAATCTGCTCCTTACCCCGGTATATTAGTAAACAATGCTGACTACCACTGAGGAGTGGCTGATGGACGAAAGGGTCGATCGACTACGGGAAGACATCGTGCTTTTCAATCGCGCGATTCGCACGAACACTTCTGGTCACCTACTGACTCCCACACAACTGCAGGCGTTGGCAAACCTCGACCGCCTTGGCGCGATGAGCGCGCGCGAGCTTGCGAAAGTCGAGCAAGTCGCCCCGCAGACCGTGGCCCGCACGGTTGCACTGCTGGAGGAACGTGGCTTGGTTTCACGCATACCGGACCCCAACGACGGTAGAGCACAGATTATTTCAATTACAGACATAGGCCGGGGCAAGCTTGTCGCGGATCGCGTCAAACGGAGCGAGTGGCTGGCGGACGTACTCGATGAGCGATGCACCGATGTCGAACGGGAGGTTCTGTTCGCCGCAGGTACGCTCCTGCGGCGGTTGTCGACGACGCCAACCGCCGCAGCAGAAGGTGCCGAGTTGTTGATGTATCCGTGACCGCCGATACCTCGACTCAACGTGACGTCAGCCCGATCCCTTTCCGGGTAAGCGGAGCAGCAGCAACCGGAACCATTCTGCAACCACTCAACTCTTCGATGATCGCGGTGGCGATTGTTGGAATCACCGCCCAATTCGGCCCGAACGCCAATGTCTCATGGGTCATCTCCGCCATGTACATCACGACGGCAGTGTGTGCACCGATGTCAGGCCGGCTGGGGTCGATGCTGGGAGCGCGGCGAGTGTTCCTCGCGGGATTGATCTTCGTGGCAATCGGCTCCATATCCGGAGCATGCGCACCGAACGTCGGGTGGCTGATCGCGTCGTACGTCGTTCTGGGGATCGGGATATCAGCTCACATGCCCAACGCGATGACCATGGTGCGAGCCTACGGGGATCGACACCGACTGCAGTCGCGTACGGCTCTTACGACCATCGTGATGTGCGGGCAGTCCGTTGCGGCACTCGGCCCCACCATAGGTGGGCTTTTGGTCGGAACATTCGGCTGGCAGTCAATATTGTGGGTGAACCTGCCCGTCGTGATCTTCAGCGCGATAGCCGTGCTGTGCGTCGATGTCGGTGACAAGGATCGCACTGCCGTGTCCGTGATGGACGCACTTCGTGCAATGGACGGAATCGGCATCGCATTCTTCCTGGTCGCGGTAACGACGCTGATGCTTTTCCTCGTATCGATCCGAGCAGCCGTACTGTGGTGGTTTCTACCCATATCGGTAATGAGCTTCATGCTGTTCATTACGTGGGAGTTGCGGGTCCAAGAGCCGTTCTTCGATGTCCGCGCTTTGGTGACGAACCGGGCGCTGACTGCCACCTTGGGTGGCGCTTTGATTACCTACACCTGCTTCTACTGCGTATTCTTCGGGATCCCGCAGTGGCTACAGGCGTCACGGGGAATGACGCCCATCGAAACCGGCCTCACCATGTTGCCAGTTGCTGGCGTCACCGTTCTGTCCACCGCACTTGGCGCCAGAACATACGGCAGCTTCGGCGCTCGCCGAACACTGTCAGTCGGCACCGTATCGATGATGCTCGGAGGCGTTCTGATTGCAACCGTCGAAAACAGCGCGGCTCCGATCTACGTGCTGCTTCTGGTAGCCGCGGTGCTCGGAATCCCAAATGGGTTTCACAATATCGGGAACCAGAGCATCATCAATTCAGTCACGTCCGTCGACGAGGTCGGCACTGCAATCGGAATGTACCGCACCATCGCATTTATCGGCGCAAACCTTGCAGTCGTAGTCCTGCAGGTGACAGCCGGCCCGGTTGTCAACGATCAAGGATTACACCGTACGGGACTGTTCATAATCGCGTCCGCCGCAGTATTACTAGCGGGATTGTCGTTGTACCGTTCGACGAAGTCGCGAGGAACGGCCATATAGTTCTTCGATTTCGAGGACACGGGGGAAGTGAATTTTGCGGTCCTCTTGTTCATCGCGGGAAGTTCTCGGCGTGGTTGTTCCGCCACTGCCCTTCCCTCTCGTGTGACCCGCTTCGCGGTGACTCGGCGAGGTCATCGACTGGACTTGCCGGCGCTGGGTGGCGCACTGGGTGATCGTTCACACCTGTGACGCAGGTCCGACCGCAAAGAGCGGGCCTCTCCTGCAGATCGCTGACCAGTCATCGAAGACCACCAGCTTCAAGGTAGAGACCCGCTCGTCGTCGGGTGCTGCGGAGCATGTTGCGCAGCGTCGGTCAGCGACGTGTGGCTAGGGCAAGACGATAGCGTAGCCCTGCCACTGCACTTCCCGCGGCGCGTTGACACCAGCGCCCCTTCGCGTCATGAGCTCACAGCTCCATGTAGACACTCTTGGTGTAGAGGTATGTGTCCATATGTGCAGCACTGCCTTTGGATCCGTACCCACTCAGCTTCGTCCCGCTGAAGCCGACCAACGGATCGATGTAGCCATAGCAGTTCACCCACATCGTGCCCGTGTGCACGCCGTGGACTACTCGGAGGGCGGTAGACAGAGACTGGGACCACACTGCTCCGCCGAGACCGTAGTCGCTGTCGTTGGCGATGGCGATCGCCTCGTCCACGTCGTCGAATGGAAGGATCGACAGGACCGGACCGAAGATCTCTTCGCGAGCGATGCGCATCTGGTTGGTGACACCGGTGAACACGCTGGGCTGTAGGAAGTATCCGTTACCGAGTTCGCCGCCCAGCCGGTGGCCGCCGCGGAGCAGTTCTGCGCCTTCGTTGCGACCGACATCGATGTAGGACAGCACCTTGTCCAGCTGGGGTTGGGAGATGATCGGCCCCAGCGTCGCGGCGTCGTCCAAGCTGTGTCCGACCCGCAAACTGTCCATGAACTGCAGCAGCCGCTCGGTGAACTCGTCGACAATGGGCCGCTGCACCAGTACTCGCGTCCCGGCGAAACAGATCTGACCTGAGTTGGCGAAGACCCCCATCGCCGCCCCCGGCACGGCTTTGTCCAGATCCGCGTCCGAACACACGATGTCCGCTGACTTGCCGCCCAGCTCCAACTGCAGCTTCTTGATGTTCACAGCGGACGCCTGAATGATGCTGCGGCCGGTCTGGGTCGATCCGGTGAAGGCGATGCGGTCGACGTCCGGGTGGCTGGCGAGTGCATGACCGGCGTCCTTGCCCAGGCCGGTGACGACATTGATGACGCCCGCCGGCGTTCCGGCTTCGTGCAGAACCTCGGCCACCCGCAGAACCGACAGCGAAGCGTCCTCGGAGGGCTTCAGGACGGTTGTACACCCACTGGCCAGAACGGCACCGATGATCCAGAACTGACTGTTCAGAGGACCATTCCAGGGAATGATTCCGCCGATGACGCCGACCGGGGCCTTGAGAGTCATGGTGGTGACGTTGCCGGGGATGCCGTTCATCAGCGTCTCGCCAGAGATGTTCGCCGCTTGAGAGGCGAAGAACGACAACATCTTCAATAGTGCGGGTTTGGTGTTCCGCAACCTCGTGACCGGGGCTCCCATGTCCAGGGCCTCGATCTGGATCAGTTCCTCGAAGCGTTCGTCGAGGATCTGGGCGATGCGCGTCAGCAACGCCTGTCGGTCGTACGGAGTCCAGGTGCTCCACGGGCCGTTGAAGGCCGTGCGCGCCGCGACCACTGCGCGTTCGACGTCGAACTGATCGCCGGCACCGAGAAGTGCAAGGGCCTCACCGGTCGACGGATTTACGGTGGTCAGAGTCTGGCCCGAGTTGGCCGGAACCCTCTGGCCATCGATGAAGTGATGGTGCACCTCGCGGGACAGGAATCTCTGGGCTTGCTCACGCAGAGTGAAGTGCTGCTGGGATGTAGTCATTGCTTTCCTCTCACATGACCTACGAGACTGCGTCAGTCGAAAACGAAGACGCCTTTGCCGATCTCACGACGGTCGAACAGCTCGTAAGCCCGCTCCGCCTCCGCCAGACGGAACTCATCGGTGAACAATGACTCCACGTCGAGGCCACGCTCGGCGACGAACAGTGCACACTCCTCCTGCAGATTCTTGCTGAAGGTGAGTGACCCCACGATGGTCTTGTGCAAATGGATTACTTCGTCGCTGCTCAGCTCGAGCTTGCCGAATACCCCGACCATGCACGCCGTTCCCCAGCGCCGCAGCGCCTGGACCGCATGTTGACGCACGGTTGCGTTGGCGCTGCATTCGATGGACTTGTCTGCGCCTTCGCCGTTTCGAGTCAGTTCACGGACAGCGGCGACGGGGTCTTGCTCCTGCGAGTTGATGACGAAATCGGCGCCGAAGTGTTTGGCCATTTCCAGTCGGGCAGGATCGACGTCGAGGGCGATGACTCGAGCGCCGAAGGCCTTGGCCAGCATGGTGCAGCTCAGCCCGACTGGACCCTGTCCGAAGATCGCTACGGTCTCGTCGGCGGACAGATCGACTCTCTTGATTGCGGCGAAGGCCGTTCCGGTGCCGCACGAGATTGCCGCGCCGGTCTTGAACGAGAGTGAGTCGGGCAGGTTGATCAGTGTGTGTGCGGGAACTTTCATGAAGTCCGCATGGCCACCGTCACCGTTCAGCCCGCCGAAAACCGTGCGCGCGTTCGGGCAGTACTGCGTCCAGCCGGAACGACAGTACTGGCAGGTGCGGCATCCGTCGTAGTGGTGGACCATGACCCGGTCTCCGACCTGGGCCTCGGTCGGTCGCACGGCGTCGCCGACGAGCTCGACGACTCCACACGGCTCGTGCCCTTCGATCACCAGTTCGGGTCCGGTGCGTAGTGGGCCGTGCAGGTGATGGAGGTCGCTTCCGCACATGCCGGAGGCCTTGATGCGAATGACTACCTCGTCTGGTCCTGGCACGGGGTCGGGATATTCACGGATATCGATTTTGTTCTCGCCCAAAAAGACTACAGCTTGCATGTCAACGCTCCTCGATGGTCAAGAGATGGACGGGCCCGAACGCGACGGGCCCGCAGCCGCATCCGATTCTCGCTGCCGGGTGCTCATTGCTCCGGGCCCCTCTGGCGCATCGCCGGTTTCGGCCTCCTGGGCAATCCGCTCCAGTGCCTCGCGGGAGGTGTCCACTCGGGCGATGGCATAGAGCAAGGTCACGGCCACGTACATGCCCGAGACTGTCAGGATGACCCCGAGGATGCCATAGCTGTTGTACAGCCCGAGAACGATGAAGGGAGAAAAGATCAGGCAGATGCGCCCGACGGTTTGGGTGATGCCGCCGCCACGGAAACGGAAGGCGGTGGGGAAGAACTCCGGGACGGTCCCCAGGCACAGGGTCAGGAACGACGCGGCCATGGCGACCAAGATGAATCCGACGGTCATGATCAGCGCAGGCGCGTCCATGAACGGATAGATGGCAGCGAAGATCGCCGCAAGCGTCCCGAACAACATGATGCTCCTACGCCGGCCGAGGCGGTCGGCGACGAGTGCACAGAGCAGCGGTCCCACAACGTAGCCGGACATGATGGCCGCGTTGAACCCCAGCGACTTCGACACGGTCAGACCCTGCTTCACGAAGAACGTGGGCATCCAACCGGTGATGATGTAGGAACCGAACAGGCAGGTGACGGTCAGGGTCAAAGCCATCAAGGTTCGCCGAATGACAGGGCGCCCGAACAGCACCGTGATCGGCACCCAGTCGGCCTTCTCCTCCGCCGTATCGGCGCCCTGATTCGCATCCGGGGCCGAGCCAACTTCCTCGATCGGGGCGCCGTTGTCCTTCTCGATCCTCTGCATGACGGCTTCGGCTTCCTCGTACCGCCCCCGCGATTCCAGCCACCGTGGGGACTCCGGCATCTTCCGGCGCAGCCACCAGGCGATCAACGCACCCACGCCACCGATGACGAACATCCCACGCCAGGACAACGCCGGGATGACCGCCCAACCGACGAGCGCGGACATCGAGACGCCGAGCCCGCCGAAGAAGCCGAGGACACCCAGGTATCGGCCGCGACGGGCACGCGGAATGAACTCGGTGATCATGCCGTAGCAAATAACGTACTCGGCTCCCATCCCGATGCTCATGAGGAATCGCAGGCCGATGAGCACCTCCATGTTCGGTGCCACCGACGCACACAGGGCGAAGACCGCGAAGAGCGCCAGATTGAATTGGAAGGCGAACCCGCGTCCAACCCGATCACTGAGCCAGCCGGCGAAGGCGGCTCCGATCGCGAGACCGGCGAACGTGGCCGACAGGAAGAGCGAGTTCAGCTCGAGCGTCGAGAAGCCGGTGGGCAGCATCGATGCCAGCACCGCCGATGAGAGCGTGTTGTCGAACGCGTCCCAGAACATGCCGAGCCCGACCAGCACCACCAGGCGCCGGTGAAACTTGCCGATCGGGAGATTATCGAGCCGCAGGCCCGCATTGACGTTCGTCATCGGACAACTCCTCCCGATCGCACCGGGTTCACAGCGTGCCCAGAACTGGTGGTGTCCGGGACGCCGAGAGAGGGTAGCGCCCGTTCAGGGGTGGCCAAGCTGCGAGTACGCGGTTCGCACGGGTTCGATCGACATTGTTCGGTCATGCGTCTGACTACCTTTGACTTGGTGTTCGGTGCGCATCGGCGCGAACACGACGGTGTGTTTTGAACCGCTCCTTCTCGACGCGGGTGGACCCTTTCGATCAAGGTGAACCGCCGGCTCCGCCCTGACACGTTGTGCCGGCGGTTCAGCTGCGACGGTGCCCAGTTCTCGAAGCGATCTTCTTCACAATATCCCGTACTGTGAGACTTAGTCAACAGCATTCACTCCTCAGTACCTACACGATCGATTGCGTGATCTTCGACCAAGCACTGTCACCGCCCTTCGGACGTGCGGCGAACTGCGGAGTGAACGGGTCGACCATCTTCGCACCCCATCCGGGCCCAAACGCCATGACAATTCACCCTGATCGCAACATGATTTTCCGAATTTCTACAGGCCCGCCTCTGGGCGCCCGCACTTCTCCGGCATGTCCCATGCGGCTGGCATATCTGCGGCGTAGCGACGCGCTTCGTCCATGAGCGTCCGCGCGGGTGGCGTGAGGTGGCTCTGCCGGCAGACGGCGG
>NZ_JARJBD010000077.1:0-49921 GCF_029269925.1 Rhodococcus sp. T2V | reverse complement strand
TGGTGGAAAGGGCCTTCAACAAGGCAAAACAGTGGCGAGCGGTGGCAACCCGGTACGACAAACTCGCCCTGACTTACCGGGCCGGATTCCTGCTCGCCGGCATCGTCGAATGGCTCAAACTATTGGGAGACATGCCCTAGGACTGGGAATTCTGGGCTGGATCATCATCGGCGGTCTCGCCGGGTGGATCGGCAGCAAGATCATGAAGACCGACGCCCAGATGGGGATCATCCTCAACATCGTCGTCGGAGTCGTCGGCGGACTCCTCGGCGGCTTCATCCTCAGCCTCTTCGGCACAGACGTCGAAGGCGGCGGTCTGTGGTTCAGCTTCTTCACCTGCCTCCTCGGCGCGGTGATACTCCTGTTCCTGGTCAAACTCGTGACCGGGCGACGTTAGACGCCCACATTCCGGAACCGGGCCTGCCCATCACACGATGGGCAGGCCCGGTCTCTTCGTCGCCACCGCTGCCGCGCTGGTGATGTTCTGCGGGCGACTGACCATCTCGCATTGCCGCTGACCGATCAGGAGGGGCATTGACCGATCCGAAGGCAGACCTCCACGACTACCTCCAGGCCGCACGCGACGCGCTGCTGTGGAAGCTGGACGGATTGTCCGAGTACGACATCCGCCGACCGATGACCGCAACCGGCACGAACCTGCTGGGGCTGGTCAAACACCTGACCGGCGTCGAGATCGGTTACTTCGGGCAGCCCTTCGGCCGATCCGCAGACTTCCCACCGTGGGTGACCGACGACGCCGAAGACAATGTGGACATGTGGGCGACGGCTGACGAGTCACGCGACTATATCGTCGGCCTGTACCGCCGGGCGTGGGAGTACACGGACGCCACCGTCCGGACGCTGCCGCTCGACGCGCCCGGACGGATACCGCACTGGCCGGAAGACCGCCGCGACGTCACACTGCATCGGATTCTCGTGCACGTGATCGCCGAGACTCACCGGCACGCGGGCCACGCCGACATCGTCCGGGAACTCGTCGACGGAACCGCCGGGCTGAGAGCGGACAACGACAACCTGCCTACAGCAGAGCGCACGTGGTGGGAGAACTACCGGTCCCGCGTCGAACGGGCGGCACGGGATGCCGGCCGAGGCTGACGACTTTCACCCGGCCGCCGGTTGCACAGTCGTCGTGGTGACGACCGGCGTGGTGGTGGTCACCGACTCCGCCGCGGTGATCGTCGTGGGTTCCGAGGTGGTGGTCGCCACAGCGGACGATTCCGAGACGGCCTGCGGCACAGACAGCGACGTCGTGGTTACTGCGGCCACCTCCACTGCGGTCGTGGGTTCCGGCGACGTCGTGGAGGCGACCGTCGTGGGTGCCGGTGAGCTGGTGGTCGTCGTGGCTGCACTCACCGTGTTGGCGGCCAACGCGGGCTTCTTCGCGGCGGCCGGTGTGGTGGGTGCAACCTGCGCTGCTTCCACATCCTTCGTCGAGGCGGCGGCGAGTTTCGCTGTCGACTGCTGCGGCGCAGCCGTGCGCGCCTCGCCCTTCTCCGCTTCCTGCGCGAGGTGCGTCAGCCAGGCCGCTGCGTACTGGGCAGACGTCAGAGGTTTCCCGTTTCCGGCGTTCGCGTCACGCCAGTAGTCGAAGTGGTGACCCGTCCCCTCCCCCAGCGTCTGCTGGTACGGATCGCTCATCGCCACCTGGATCGTGTTCTGGTTATCCGCGATGAACCCGATGATTTCGTTCCGCACCTTCGCGGGCAGGTAGACGAGGTCGACCGCCTGGTTGGACGAGATCGGACCAGCCGGCGTGTCGGACTGCGCCGCAACGGGATCGGTGGGCTTGTACGCCGGATCCGACACCTTGACCAACACGTCGAGGAACGTCTCGTCGGACTGCATCCAATTGTCTTGCGACTGGATGTCCGCGAACGCGGCGAGAGCGATCTGCCCGATCACCACTGCGAGATCCTGTCCCGTCGCCGGGGTCAGCCCCTCCTTCTGCAACGCGTCGACGTTCAACTGGCGTCCCACGTTGATCGCGAGTTGCAGCAGCGCAATGTTCTCGGGAGCGGAGCAGGTCAGATCGCCTTCCGAGCAGAACGATGCCACCTTGCCGTCCAACGCCCCGAAGCTGCCGGACGTCCCGGGCAGAGCACCTCGCCCGGGTGTGCCGGTCTGACCTGACTGGTAGGCGAGATCGAAGCCGTCGGGATTGCGGAATTCGTTCTCGGCGCCCGGAAATGCTCCTTCGCCGAGATTGCGGCCGGCATCCGCCAGGATGACGACGCCGACAACGGAAGCGGGATCGAGAATCTCGTACGAGCCGTCCTGGACGTCCTGGTTCCCGACTTCCATCGCAACGCGTCTCGCGACGTCGGCGCCTTCGCTGTAGCCGACGATCGAGAACTTCGTGTCGGGGCACGACGCGTGAATGGAGCGCATGACGGTTTCGGTGTTGTCGACGCCGGCGTTCACGGCGTCCTCGTAGGAGTTCATGTTCGCCGGGTACTCGATGTACACCGCGGCGTAGGAGCCTCCGCCGACGGATTGCTGCGGCGCGTTCACCACCTCGTCGATCCAGGGACTGGTGTAGTTGCTGGAGTAGGACGCGGGAAGCGGCGTGCCGTCCGGTGCCACGAGCATCTGGTGGGTCCCCGGCCTCGGACTGTCGCCGCGGCCGGCCACGGCGATGCTGACCATGTCGTAGCACGCATTCGAGGCCGCTGCGGTCAAGGCTGTCGCCGTCGTGGCGGGTGAGCCCGGGTTCGACCATGGTGTCGCGAGCAGTGCCGCCAGTCCCAGTGCGCCAGGGGCGACCAGACTGCCTGCGATCCTCCGTCGCTGCGCGACCTTGCGTGCTGAAACGCGACGTTTCATGGTCTACCCCATCCGTTCGTGGCGCGTACCGACACCCGAGTAGGTGTCAACGCGTTAACAGACAAGTCGCCCAACGCCGCAGCGGTGTTACACGGTGCTCCGGCAGAGTCGCTTCATGACGCTCGCAGATGCGCGATCAGAATCGCCTCGATCTCCGACCGCCGCGCCGCGGACGGGAGGCGTGGGGCCGCGGACCGGTAGCGGTGCCCCGTCGGGGTGCCGAGGTCGAAAAGATGCGTTCGGCCATACCTCCTGACGGGGCGGGCGGTCCAGCCGTCGCCCTCCTTCGCGTAATTGCACGCCGCGCACAACCCGGCCCCATTATGTGCCGTGGTGGCACCCTCGTTTCGGCGCGAGAGGATGTGATCATGATGGCGGATCGGCGCATCACACCACGGCGTCCGGCACGTCCGATCGCGGAGATCGATCAACTTTCGCAAGCTTTTCGGGAACGTCCGCGACTGCGACTCCATCGCCGTCAACGACCCCGACAACGGGCACGCGTAGACGTTTCGTAAGGTCACCGTGGTATCACCATCCAGGGCGTCCGCCACCAGCTGCCGCGCGATCCCCGCCGGCACCGGCCCGAACCCCGCCACATCCGCCGCCTCACTCTCACCCGCCAGCAGTGTTTCGTCGGAAACCACCAGATTCACCGCCACCGGAACACCCGACCCCACGTCGGCTCCGGTGCCGCGTGCGAACAACAGATCCACCATCAGCTGATTGCGGGTGCGGCCACCGCTCTCGCCGGTCGCGATGAGACTGTCGGCATCGCGCCCCAGCGTGGCCTGCACACACACGGCCTGCTCGACCGGCATCAACACGCTGAGATAGGCCATCGAATCCGGCGCCGGCCGCGTCGTCACCCGCCGCTCCGACACCGCCTTACGATGCCGCCGGACGACCGCGGCGGCATCCAGTTCCACCGCCAGGGCCTTCGCCTTCGCGACCAGGCCGCGGTCCCCGACCCCGTCGAGAACGTCCGGGTCCGAACACAACCGCCGATCCACCACCGCGCGATCCGCCGCCGACAGACACGCCGTTTCCCGCACCAGCAACGTCGCCCGCCACTCGTTCAACCGACCCGACCGCAACAACGCCAACGTGTGCGGCATCTCGTGCACCACCGCCTGCGCGAACCCCAGATGCCGGCCACCACGGCTCGGGGACTCCCTGCGCGCCAACGCGATCTGCGAGGCGATACCGCGGCCCCACTCCGCCCGCGGCAACCCCGGGCCTTGCGGTCCTCCCGCATGCAGGTGGCGACATCATCGGTGACGACCGCCTGCACCGCACATCCGACCGACTTCAACGTCTCCACCGCAGCGAGCCACTCGATCCCCAACCCCGCCTCACCACACGGCCCGACACACCGCAACCGCGCCGTGAACGCCCGCAACTCCTCCAGATCCGGTGCCACCACATCCCCCACCACCAGCCCTCCCCTGAGGTAATTCGAATATACGTTCGATAGTACCCATCGGCCGCAACGCCGGCAATAGTCGAACCGGGTCGGTCCCAGGTCGGCCACCGTCGGCTCGATCCACCGGCAGGGGTCGCCGTTCTGGCAGAATTGTGCGGACGTCGCTCGAACTGCGGCGCCCGGTTCACGCCGCGTTGTCGCACCTCGGGAGGCGAGTCATGCCGAATGATCCTTCGGGGACGGCACGTATGGGAGGCGCCAGTCCCAGCGTCGTCTTCGCGAAGTTGGCAGAGATGGTGTACAACGGCGACGACTTCGATCACGTCTACCGGGCCATCTGCGATGCCGCGGCGACCCTGGTCCCCGGGTGTGCGCACGCCAGCCTCATGCTGAAGCAGAATGATCGTCATATCACCGTGGCGGCGAGCGACGAGGTCGCCGCGCACGTCGACGCACTCGAGCGAGCTGAGCAGGAAGGACCCTGCCTCGATGCGATCGAGAATGACGCACCGCAGGTAGAAACCGAACTCGCGCGTTCGACGCAATGGCCGCGGCTCGCCCGGCGGACGATTGCCGAGACTCCCGTCCGAGGCGCCGCTGGGTTCCGGCTCATGATCCGTGGACGGAAGGTCGGCGCACTCAACCTATTCGCGGACAACCCCGGAGAACTCACCGACGAATCGATCGACCAGGCGATTCTGATCACGGCGTTCGCGGCGGTGACGTTGACAGCGCTCCATGAACACCAGGAAGCGCAGACGCTTCGCGACGGCCTTGCCAGCAACCGCGAGATCGGGAAAGCCATCGGGCTGTTGATGGCCTTCCATGACATCTCGGAGGACCGGGCTTTCGACCTGTTGCGCAAGACGTCGCAGGACATGAACATCAAGCTCACCGGTGTCGCGCGGGAAGTCATCGCGCATCACAATTCGAAGTTCGACTGAGGTCGGAATGTGTTGACAATCGGTTGATGCCCACCTGGTAGGGCCGTAGTGTTGATCGCGCGTGGTTGAGAACACAGCCGCAGATTGTTTGGAGGCCGCAGCAGTGCGCGGTGGACGGATTTGCGCGCACTCCCATGCCGCTGCGATCCTCCTGCCAGTGCGTTCCTTCCACCGATAGCGCACTGCGACCGACAGGGTGCACGCGATCGGAGGGTCATGAAGACATCACGCACGTCGTTCCACGCCACTCCCCCGCCTGTGTCTCCGACCATCCATTGCTCTCCGGATATACCCACCCACGACCGCGGGCTGCGCATGACCGTCGAATTCGCACCGTACGCAGACGCCACCGTGGGACGAATCTCGGGCGACATCGATGTGCTCGCCGCACCGTCCTTCGCGCTTGCTCTCGCACATCTGACCGACGGAGGCTCGTTCTCACGGGTCGTCGTCGACATGACCGCGGTCGACTTCGTCGGGACGTCCGGACTGTCAATTCTGTCCGAGTTCGCGGAATCTGCTCGGCGGCAGCATATTACGTGGGCCTTAGCGGGGAATCGGGCGGTCTTGCGCCCGATCGAGGCCATCGGGCTGAGCGCGACCATTCCCGCGTGCAGCACGGTTCACGACGCGTTCGACAGGGTGGAGAAGATCGCGCACAGGTGATCGGAGCCGGCGATTCCGACGCACTGTCCGACCTCGCCCCGCAGGGCCGGGTCGCGGAACTGGCAGCCGCCCTCGTGCGGGTCTCCCTCGACTCACAACTTCGCGACGAAGTGCGTGGCGAAAGTTCGTGAGAACCGGCGTCGGCCCTACTCCGCCCGAACTGCAATCGACTCGCGCTCGTCGTCCTCGCGGAACATCGCTTCGATGCGGTTCTTGATCTCCGCCGTGCTCATCGAACCACGGGAAGGGGCGAAGCCACGATTGCGAGCCGAGGTGGGCGTGAAGGTGTTCATTGCCAGTGCTTTCTGTCTTCCGCGTCGGCGAGAGCCGCGGGATGGTCGAAGGGTGCGTCCGCGATGCGGACGACGGTCAGATCAAGAGCGCGGCGAGCGCTACGGCAGCGAGCACTGACACGGAAGTGGCCACCGCGACGAGAACGGAGCCCGTCACGACGATGGCGGGCGCGGTCGCTGTCGCGGCCGAGACGGAAGCGATGTACACGGTCGGGCGCAGTGTGCGCCGAGTCGACTGCTCCTCAGTGGAGGGCGGCGACATCGTGTGCAGATCGTGCTGTTGCACCGTGGTGCGGGTCATGTGCTGGCGTACCCCGTAATAGCGATCGAGTGACCTGAGTCACAAACTTACGAGTACGTTGTACATCACAACCGGCCCCTCGCGCCAGTGGCTGAAATCCCCAATCGTCTCGAAGGCGCTCCCCGTCGCCACCGGCGTCCCTCCAGTCACACAGCCGACCCGCCAGACGCGTGGTGGACTCACGACTGGTTTCGACCGATGGCCACGGTCCCCCGACTCGCAGAAGGCGGTCACACGTTCGCGTCAGAACCAGCCTTTGCGCTTCGCCCAGACGAGCAGTGCCCCGGACATGGCAAGCATGACGAGCACGATCACGGCGACGGAGGGCCATTGCGTCCGTTCGTTCACGATCACGTTCATGCCGATGATCGAGGACAGGGCGGTAATTGGCAGCGTGACAGCCGCGATGACGGCGAGGCGTTCCGCGGCGACGGTCATCTTGGTGTTGGTGCGGGCCTGGTAGAACTCGATCGTGCCCTGGAGGTAATCCTTCTGTCCCCTGGCCATCACGGTCAGGTGCTGGAACTGATCGACCGCATCGAGCAGGAGGTCCTGCCCCTTACCGGCGCCGAACGCCTCGATGGTGACCATCCTGCCGTACACCTCCCCGCTCAACGCGGCCATGGTGCCGACCGTCAGCAGACCGTGCCGGACCCGGAACATCTCGTCGAGAAACGTCTCCGGATCACCGAGGTGCCCGCCGGTGACCTGCTGCTCGAGCTTCCACACGTCCTTGGTCAGTTCGGCGGTGTAAGCCCGCATCCGTGCCGTCAATGCGGCGAGGAGGACGAACGACAACTCGAATGCCGTGCCGGGCCGCAACTTGCCCGACTCCAGTCGGCCCAGCACCACATTCACCTCGACCATCGCCGTCGAGGGGTCGATCGCCGGATTCACGGGGCCGTGCACCGTCACCAGGTAGCGGGTACCGATGAACTGGTCCAGTTCGACGTAGTGCACGTGCCCGTGTGCGCCCGACTGCGGCGCGTGCAGAACCACGAAGAAGTGGTCCACGTACCGGTGCACCTTCGGAACCTGATTGCGGTGCTCCGAATCGCGCACGGCGAGAGGATGAAATCCGAAAACTGTGGTCAATGCGTCGTGTGCCTGTTCGTCCCAGGTCGGGATGTCCACCCAGACCAATCCGTCGGGCCGGTCGAGCAACTGTTTCAACTCGGTCGCCGCACACGAACGCACACCGTCGTCGGAGATGAAGCGGACGTCCATTTCGGCCTCCTCGCCCTGACGCACTGTCACCACTGTCTTAGCACCCACAGCTGCCCGGTTCGGGAGACCCGGTGAATCCGGTCTCCGGAGAGGGGAAACTGTGGAAATGACTGACGACAGGACTGCACTGATCGTGGTGGATGCGGCGAACGTCGTCGGCTCGCGGCCCGACGGCTGGTGGCGTGATCGTGCCGGTGCGGCCCGGCGATTGCTCGTCCAACTGGGCGCCCTGGACCAGCGGCTGGACCCACCGGCCGAGGTGGTGGTCGTGATCGAGGGTGCGGCGAAGGCCGCGGTTGCCGGGGAGCAGGATCGGGAATTCGACGGTCTGCGGGTGGTGTCGGCGGACGGTTCGGGCGACGACGCGATCGTCGACGTGGTGGCCGCCGAGAAAGACGGCGACCGGCCGATCACCGTCGTCACCGCCGATCGTGGCCTTCGAGCCAGGGTCGAGGCACTCGGGGCCGTCACGGTCGGCCCGCGATGGCTCTTTGCCCGCATCGACGCCGAAAGTTCCTGACCGCCAGCGGTGTCGCGGCGCCCGGTTCCGATGACGACGCCGCCGACTGTCTGTACTGCGACGATGTCAGGCTTTGGTGTTTCGCTCGGCGAGGAACGACAGTCGGCGCAGGCATTCGAGATTGCGTGGGAGCACCGCCAGGTCCTGCGCAATCCGCGGAACCCAGGACAACGGAGCGGAGGCCGCGACCTCCGACATCTGGAGATGACACCCGGATCCACGCGGCTCCAGCCGCAGCCGCACGATCGCCTTCGTGGGGGTCACCTGCGCGAGCAGCCGGAGTTCACTGTTCTCCTCGGCGAGGAGAACCTCGGTGGAGTCGTCGATCAGTGCGGGCCAGGCGCCGACGGAATGGTGCAGTCGGCTTCCCACCGCGGGCCAGTCGGCGGAGACGGCACGCATCCGGGACGCGCCGACCACCCACGACGGGTACAGCCACCCGTTGGCGAGGACTGCCCACACATCCGAAGCCGACGCCGACGTGTCGCGATGTGCCTCGATGACGACCACTCCCTCGATCGGTACCTGACGGACTCTCCGCGCTTACCCTCCCCGACCGCATCGAAAACGTGAGCCGTGTCGCGTCGGCAATGCCCGACTTCAGGTCTGCGCTCCGATTTCCTCACCGGCCGCGAACCGTGATTCGGAATCGGTGACCAGCCCGATCGACCCGAGTGGACGCGGGAAGATCAGGTCGGTGAGGTGGGCGAGCGCGACCGCCCAGCGATCGGCGGTGTTCGGCATGGCGTAGAGGTGATATGCCCGCGTGACTACCTTCGCGAGAAACCCCGACAGCCGGATCCAGAGGGGGTTGGCGACGGCGAACCCCGGGCCCAGATCCACGACGAGACCCATGTCGCGATGGGTGTGCGGCTTCGCGTCGCCGACGCCCAGGCTCGCCGCCCGCGAAGACGTCGGGATGCCCGTCGACCGAGAGGTCGGGGCGCACCGTCAATCTGCCCTTCTCGGTGGGCAATCCGAGTGTGTCGACGAGGGGGCCGGCTGTCACACCCGTCACCCAGGAGACCGTGCGGGTGGGAACGACGGTCCGTCGTCGAGAGTGACGTATTCGGATCCGAGTTCCGTCAGGGTGGTGCCGAGTCGCACCTCGATGCCGCGGGAGCGCAGCACCTCCAGCACCTTGTCGCCCAGCTTCTCCCCCACTTCCGGCATCACCTTGTCGGCGGCGTCGAGCAGCAGGAACCGGATCTTCGCGGGGTCGAGGTTGCGCCGGGACGCTGCTTCGTCGGCCAGGGCGCGGAGTTGGGCCGTGAGTTCGGTGCCCGCGTAGGACGCACCGACCACGACGACCGTCCGGCGGGCGTCGGCGACGCGGGGTCGGTGTCCCGCTCGGCGAGTTCGATCTGGGTAAGCAGCTGGTCGCGGGAGTACAGTGCCTCGGCCGGCGTCTTCAGTCCCCTGGCGTGCTCGGCGAGTCCAGGAATGTCGAACAGCCGGGTCACCGATCCGGGGGTGAGCACCACCCGGTCCCACGCCACCTCGGGCAGGAGCGGTGTGTAGAACATGTAGTCGTGGGGCGAGATCATGATGACGCGGGCGTCGGCTCTCCGGCTGATTCGTGGGTCATACGGAACGCATTCGCCAACCACGCCCCGAACGAAACAATCCCCCGGTCACGACCGCGGCGTGTGAGGACGTCGAATCCGGGTACTCGACCAGCGGAGATCGATCGACGGGATCGAATGCGAAGGGCGGGAACATGAGCGCCGCATCGAAGGCGATGTACAAGCCGTTGGCGCTCGCTGCGAGTGTCGCCGGTGGAATAGCGGCAAGTGCCGTGTTCGGTCAGGTGTGGAAGCGTGTCGCAGGCGAATCCGAGGCTCCCGACCCCAAGGATCTGTCCCGCAGCACCCGCGAAGTGCTGATCGCGGCCGCCGTGCAGGGCATCGTCTTCGGCCTGGTCAAGACGGCGGTCGACCGGGCGGGTGCCCAGGGGTACCGGAAGCTGGCCCACGCCGACCCCCGGTAGAGCGAGGCACTTGTCCCAGAACACCCCTAGGCTGAGCCGATGCGTACTCGTTTCGCGGAAAATCTCGACAGTCTGTCCGGCGACCTCGCCGCCATGTGCCGGCTGTCCGTCACCGCGATGTCGGAGGCGAGCGACGCACTGCTGCAGGCAGACCTCGAGCTCGCCGAGCACGTCATCGACGTGAGCGGCGAGCTCGACGATGCCGCGGCGCACTGGGAGAAGCGTGCGTTCGCACTCCTGGCGCTGCAGGCTCCGGTGGCCCACGATCTCCGATTCATGGTCGGCGGTCTCCACATCTCCGCGGATCTGCACCGGATGGGCGGTCTCGCGGTGCACATCGCGAAGATCGCCCGCCGGCGGCATCCCGACCACGTGGTCCCCGACGAGGTGCGGGACGTGTTCACCGAGATGGGCACCGTCGCCGTCGCACAGGCGAGGGAGACCGAGCAGGTGCTGCAGCACCGCGACCCCGAGCGCGCCCGCGGATTGCTGACGGCGGACGAGGCGATGGACGACCTCCACCGCAGCCTGTTCACGATCACTCAGGCGGAAGACTGGCCGCACGGTGTCCAGTCGGCCGTCGACATCACCCTGCTCGGCCGCTTCTACGAGCGGTTCTGCGACCACACCGTGGAGATCGGCAGGCGCGTCATCTTCCTGGAGACCGGCAGCCTGCCCGAACAGTGAGAGAGCCGACCGGTCAGCTCAGCCCTTCCGCCGCGGCGACCGAGGGTGCGGCCATCCTCCAGGAGTCGTCGGCGGAACCACCGCGGACAGCGATTCGGGAGCGGTCACCGCGGGTAACCTCCCGCCATGAATGCCGCGGACAGCCCCCGCTACCGGAAAATCGTGCTCACCGTCGACGGCGAGGAACGCACCCTCGACGTGGACACCCGCACCACTCTGCTCGACGCGCTCCGCGACCACCTCGGGGTCACCGCGCCGAAGAAGGGCTGCGACCACGGCCAGTGCGGTTCGTGCACCATCCTCCTCGACGGCAGGCGCGCCACGTCCTGCCTGACGTTCGCCGTCGCCCACGACGGTGCCCGCGTCGTCACCGCGCACGGACTGGCCGACGGCGACGTGTTGCACTCCGTTCAGCAGGCGTTCGTCGAGCAGGACGGACTGCAGTGCGGCTACTGCACACCCGGTCAGATCTGTTCGGCGATCGGCATGTTCGACGAGTTCCTGGCCCTGCAGCCGAGTGCCGTCACCGAGAACCTGACCGCTCCGCCCGAACTCACCGACGACGAGATCCGGGAACGGATGAGCGGCAACCTCTGCCGGTGCGGCGCCTACCCGAACATCCTCGCGGCGATCCGGCAGGCGGCGGAAGCGTGATTCCCTTCGACTACGAGCGGGCCACCGACGTCGACAGCGCCGTCGCCACCGTCACGGCCGATCCGCGGGCGGCGTTCCTCGCCGGTGGCACCAACCTCGTCGATCACATGAAACTCGGGGTGGCGGCGCCGCATCTCCTCGTCGATGTGAGCCGTCTCCCCCTCGACGGCGTCGAGGCACTTCCCGGCGGCGGGCTCCGGATCGGGGCGGCCGTCCGCAACAGCGACCTCGCCGCGCACGACGTGGTGCGGGCCCGGTACCCGATGCTGTCGCGCGCGCTCCTGTCCGGTGCGTCGGGACAGCTGCGCAACCTCGCGACGACCGCGGGAAACCTGCTTCAGCGGACCCGCTGCGTGTACTTCCAGGACGTCACGACGCCGTGCAACAAACGCGAGCCCGGCACCGGGTGTTCCGCGCTCGGTGGGTATGCCCGCTACCACGCCATTCTCGGTGCGTCGGAGCACTGCGTCGCCGTGCATCCGTCCGACATGGCCGTCGCGATGACGGCCCTCGACGCGGTCGTGGTGGTGCGCGATACCGGCGGGGAACGGCGGATCCCGCTGCGCGAGTTCTACCCGCTTCCCGGGGACCGGCCCGACCACGACACCGTCCTGCGGCACGGCGACCTCGTGACCGCCGTGGAGTTGCCCGAGCCGCCCGCCGGGAACCGGTCCGCGTACCGGAAGGTGCGGGACCGGGCGTCCTTCGCGTTCGCGGTGGTGTCGGTGGCCGCCGAGCTGACGATCGGCGACGCGGCGATCACGTCGGCGCGGGTCGCGCTCGGTGGTGTCGCGCACCGGCCGTGGCGCGCCACGCGCGCCGAGGAAATCCTGCTCGGGTCGCCGCCCACGGAGGACACGTTCACCTCGGCGGCCGAGTCGGAACTCGCCGCCGCACAGCCGCTTCCGGGTAACGAGTTCAAGGTTGTGCTGACCCGACGGGTACTCGTGTCGGTACTCCGGTCACTCGCCGAGGAGGCACGCCCATGACGCTCGTCGAGCCGAAGGTGATCGGAACCCCCGCCGAGCGCCTCGACGCCCACGACAAGGTGACTGGGACGGCGTCGTACGCGTTCGAGCACGCGGTGGAGGACCCGGCGCATCTGTACCCGATCCTGTCGACGATCGGCCGCGGCCGGGTCACCGCGATGCACACGGCGGACGCGGAAGCCCTGGACGGGGTGCTCGCGGTCCTGACGGTCTTCGACGCGCCCCGTCTCGTGGACACCTCGGACGGGGAACTCACGATCCTGCAGGACCCCGAGGTCCACTTCCGCGGCCAGTTCGTGGGCGCGGTGGTCGCGGAATCACCGGAAGTCGCCCGGCACGGCGCGGGCCTCGTCCGCGTCGACTACGACGAGGCATCCCACGACACCGACTTCCGTTCCGGCCGAGACGATCTGTACGCGCCCGACGACGTCAACGCCGGGTTCCCGACCGACACCGACGACGGCGACGTGGACGCCGCACTCGCCGCAGCGGCAGTGACGGTCGATCAGGTGTACTCGACCGCGATGGAACACAACAATCCGATGGAACCGCACGCGACCATCGCCCGGTGGACCCCGGTCGGCAGCGGACCGGTTCTGACGCTGCACGATTCGACGCAGGGCGTCCATTCCGTGAGGCAGACCCTGGCACCGCTGTTCGGACTCGAAGTCGAGCAGGTGCGGGTGATCGCCCCGTACGTCGGCGGCGGGTTCGGGTCCAAGGGACTGCCGCACGCGCACAACGTGCTGGCGGTGCTGGCGGCCCAGCGGGCGGCAGGCAGGCCGGTGAAGTTCGCGCTGACCCGGCAGCAGATGTTCGCCCTCTCCGCGTATCGCACCGCGACGGTGCAGCGCGTCCGGCTCGGCGCGGACGCCGACGGACGCCTGACCGCGCTCTCCCACGAGGCGATCGAACAGTCCGCGAAGATCAAGGAGTTCGCCGAACAGTCGGCGGTCCCGTCGCGGATGATGTATTCCACACCGAACCGGCGCACCACCCACCGTCTCGCGGCCCTCGACGTGCCCGCCCCCTCCTGGATGCGTGCGCCCGGCGAGACGCCGGGCATGTTCGCGGCCGAGGTGGCGATGGACGAACTGGCCGCGGCCTGCGGACTCGACCCGATCGAACTGCGGATCCGCAACGAGCCCGACGCCGACCCGAGTACGGGGCGCCCGTGGTCGGGGCGGCGCCTCACCGACTGCCTGCGGGAGGGTGCCCGACGATTCGGGTGGGCGGACCGGGACGCGACGGCGCGGGCGCGGTCGGACTCGGAGTGGCAGGTGGGATTGGGCGTCGCCTCCGCGACGTACCCCGCGAACACCATGCCGGGATCGGTGGCCCGGATCGTGTACCAGTCCGACGGCACCTACACCGTGCAGATCGGCTCGGTCGACATCGGCACCGGTGCGTGGACGGCGCTCACCCAGATCGCCGCCGACGCGCTGGGGTGCCCGTTGGACTCGATCGTCCTGCAGATCGGTGACACGAACCTTCCGCCGGCGACCGTCGCCGGGGGCTCCACGGGAACCACGTCCTGGGGCAGCGCGATCGTCGCGGCGGCCCGCGCGTTCCGGGACGAGCACGGCACCACCCCGGCCCCGGGCGCGGAGGCCAGTGCGGGGACCCTCCGCAATCCGGAGGCCGAGAAGTTCGCGCTCCATTCGTTCGGCGCCCATTTCGCAGAAGCGCACGTCCGCCGCGACTCCTGCGAGATCCGAGTCGAACGCATGCTCGGCGTGTTCGCGATCGGCCGGGTCGTGAACACCCGGACGGTGCGGTCGCAGCTCATCGGCGGCATGACGATGGGGGTGTCGATGGCGTTGCACGAGAGCAGCGTGAACGACCCCCGATTCGGCCACGTCGTGACCCAGGACCTGGCCTCCTATCACGTCAGCACGCACGCCGACATCAGGTATCTGGACGCGGTGTGCCTCGACGACGTCGACGCGCACGCCGGCCCGATGGGGTCGAAGGGGGCAGGCGAGATCGGCATCGTCGGGGCCGCGGCCGCGGTGGCGAACGCGGTGCGTCACGCCACCGGGGTCCGGGTGCGGAACGTGCCGATCCACCTGGACGATCTGCTGCCGGGGTGACCGGCCGGGCCTACTGCACGCCCCACGCCTGCGCGAGGGAGGTCCGCAGCTGACCTTTCATCGCACGGATCTTCTGGATGTCGGTGGCCTTCGGTGCGAGTCCGTCGAGCACGAGTTCCATGAAACGCCGGCGGTTGACGCCGAATCGTTCCAGCAGGTCCGCGGCGCTCGCACCGCCGAACGGCGCCCACTGGATCGCGAAACTGATCATCCAGCGTGCATCCGAGCTCACCGAGTGCATCTGCGCGAGCAACTCGCACCGGCGCAGCGCCAGGCGCAGCCATTCGGTGCCGAACGCTTCTTCCGGTTCGCCGTCGGTCTCGGCCACGGCGGTCATCGCGGATCACCGGAGCGGACGGCGAACACCGGCAGTTGTTCCGCCGTCGACGCGGGACGGAACTCGACCCGGACCGGGCAGTCGGACGGTGCAGGGACGTCGCCGTCGATCCAGGTGTACACCCACGGACCTTCGTCGAGTTCGACGATCGCGATCGTGCAGGGGGCGCGGCCACGGTCGCCGCCGCTGTGCCCTCGGTCGACCACCTTCGAGGACACGATCGACCCGACACCGCAGGACGGGACCCGTTCGAGGTTCGAACCCTGGCAGGCGGAGCACGTGGCCATCAACGGCGCGAGCAGGGTCGTGCAGTTGAGGCACCGCTGGATCATCAGTTCGCACTTCTGGGCGATTCCCTGCCAGCGGGTCATACCGTCCGTGGTCACGCCGCCACCCCCGCGAGTTCCTGCCCCACCGCGTCGTGTGCCACCAGCTTTCCCCCGGTCCACACAAGACACCGGTCGACGGTGTGCACCCGACGGAGAAGCGGGGGCAGTGGAAGTTGGGGGTCGGGCTTTCGGTGCATTCGGGGATCAGTGGACATCGGGGGCCTCGGTCTGGAGCCGGAGTGGGGGACGTGTATGAGCATCCCGTCCGCAGCGCGGAAGTACAGCGGCTGAACGACCCGGGGACATACCTATTTCGCCCCGTGCGGGTGCCCGGTCAGGGGTGCGGGTCCTGTGCGTGTTCGACGATCCACGCCGCGATCTGGGTGCGTGAGGTGAAACCCAGTTTCGCGAGAATGTGCTCGACGTGCCCCTGCGCCGTGCGCTGGGAGATCACCAGCCGCGCCGCGATCGCCTTGTTGGTCAGCCCGTCGGCGACCAGTTCGGCCACCTGCGATTCCCGTCGCGTCAGGTGCGGCGTCCCGTTGGACGACGACGCCGCGTCGGGTCGCCGCTCGTCCAGTGCAAGTGCGACCGCGTCGTCGAAGGACGTGTGCATGCCGTGGTCGAACGCCGCATCGAACGCGCGGTCCCCGATCACGGCGCGTGCCTGCTGTTCACATTCCGCATGGTGGACGAGCAGGTTGGGGTAGACGGTGCTCGGGTTGCCGACGGCCTGTGCGACGGCCTCGGCGGCACCCATCAGTTCGGCGGCGTTCCGGGCCCGGCCGGAGCCGACGGCCACCCAGGCGAGCACCTCGAGCGCCCCGCACGCGCTGATCCGGTCGTCCACCAGGTGCGACAGCCGCAGTCCCTGCTTGACGTAATCGTCGGCGAGGGCGAGGTGCCCGCGCTGCCACGCCGCCATTCCCGCAGCCCACAGCGACCAGCCGCGATACACGGATTCGCCGTGGGCCTCGGTGAGCGCGAAGATCTCGGATCCGCACATCTTCGCCACCGCCCCGTCGCCCTGCATGCCGCTGACCAATGCCACCCCGAGCAGTCCCCACGTCAGTTGGAGCAGGCTGCCCCGGTCGCGGAACACGGGCAGGGCCTCCTCGAAGCACGCCCGCGCACGCGGCAGGTCGCCGGCGAACATGGCGCAGCACCCGGCGGCGTGGACCACCAGGGCGCCGAGCAGTGTGTCACCGTTCCGCTCGGCGAGAACGGCCCCCTCGTCGACCAGCGCCTTCGCGGCCTCCCGGTCGCCGTGCATGCCCGCGAGCACACTGTCGACGTACAGCGCCTCGATCCGTTCCCGGCTCCCTCCTCCCGGGTGCCGCCCCAGCAGCTGACCGAGCCAGCGGCGCCCCTCGCGGAGCAATCCCCGGGCACGCCAGTACGGGTACAGTGCCGCGGCGATCCGCAGTCCCGGTTCGGCCTCCCCCGGCTCGGTCAGGCAGAAATGCAGGGCGGCCCGCACGTTCAGCTTCTCCGCGTCGAGCCGGCCGATCCACATCACCTGCCGGGGTCCGATCCACTCGGCCTCGCACCGCACCACCAACTGCTCGTACCAGTCACGGTGCCGCCTCCGCAGCGCCACGAGCTCGCCGGTCTCCTGCAGTTTCTCCCGGCCGTAGTCGCGCACCGTCTCGAGCAGGTGATACCGCACCGAAGGCCCGACCTCTTCCCGGATCAGGATCGACTTGTCGATCAACGACGCCACCACGTCGAGGACGTTCTCGACGGGCAGGTCGCCGGCGCAGATTCCCTCCACCGCGTCCAGTTCGAAGCCGCCCGCGAACACCGACAGTCGCGCCCACAGTTCGCGTTCCTCGTCGGTGCACAGTTCGTGACTCCAGTCGACGCACAAGCGCAGGGTCTGCTGGCGGCTCGGCGCGCCCCGCGACCCCACCGTCAGCAACCGGTAGCGGTCCGTCAGGCGCTGCAGGATCTGCTCCGCCGACATCACCCGCAGCCGCACCGCCGCCAGCTCGATCGCCAACGGCAACCCGTCCAGCTGGCGGCAGATCCGGGCCACCGCCACATGGTTGTCCTCGGTGAGTTCGAACTCCGGCACCGCGGTGGCCGCCCGTTCGACGAACAACGTCACGGCCTCGTATTGCGGCAGGCCCTGCAGGGAGGTGCGTTCGGGTTCGGGCACGGTCAGCGGCGGCACCCGGAGCACCGCCTCCCCGCCGATCGCCAGGGGTTCGCGGGTCGTCGCGAGGATCCGCAGTTCCGGACAGCTCCGCAGCAACGTCTCCGACAGCGCCGCGGCCGCGGCGACCACGTGCTCGCAGTTGTCGAGCACCAGCAGCAGTTGCCGGTCGGCGAGGTACTCGATCAGCAGTACTTCCGGGTTCCCGGTGCGCTGCTCCCGCAGTCGCAGCGCCGACGACACGGCGTCGACGAGCGTGGTGTCGTCATCGAGTTCTCCCAACTCGACCAGCCACACACCGTCCTCGAACGCGCGGCTCGCATCGGCGGCCACCCGCAACGCGAGCCGGGTCTTCCCCACACCCCCGATACCGGCGAGAGTCACCAGACGGGACACGGACAGCAGGCGTCGCGCCTCGGTCACCTCACGGCGACGGCCGACGAAACTCGTCAGTTCGTGGGGCAGGTTTCCCACTGTGCCCTTCACTGCCGCCGGCATCACACCGTCACTCTCGACTCGCAGCCCCCTGCGCACACGGTACTCCCGGTGTGCGGGGGCAACGACGCTTTCGGCTCCGCGTCCGTGTTTTCGGCTGCGCGTCCGTGGGTTTCGAATGGACCCGCGGTCGGGATCACCGCGTCCAGCGGGTGGGCGCCCAGCGGCCGGTGTAGGACCGGATGCGGCCGGCCCGGCGGGGCGGACGCAACGCACCGGCCTCGGTCAGGCTGTGCGGGATCATCGCGATCCTCGTGCCGTCGACGACGTACGCGGCACCGGTCACGAACATTCCGGCCGGCGCACACAGATACGACGCCACGTCGGCGACTTCCCGATCGTCGGGGCCGGGCGCCGCGAAGTCCGGTTCGACCGCGGGCACCACCACCGAATTGACGGTGATCGAGTACCGCGCCAGTTCGGCGGCGAGCAGACCCGTCAGCCCGCCGAGACCGGACGCGGAGGTGGTGACGTTGACGATCCGTCCGCCCCCGCCGCCGGCGATCATGTATCGCACGGCGCGCTGGATGCACTCGACCGCGGTGCTGCCGGGGCAGCTGACGAGGACGCCGATTCCGCCCAGGTCCCGGGCGAACTCGTCGACGGCGGCAGCGGAGCCGGGCAGGTCGGCCAGGTCCATGCGCTGCACGGCCGCACGCACCGATCTGGATTCGACGTCGGCGGCCGTGGCTTCGGCGCTCGCCCGGTCCGCGGCATAGGCGAGGCCCACGTCGAAACCGTCTCCCGCGAGTGCCAGGGCGACGGCGCGGCCCATCGGCGAATCAGATCCCGTCACGACTGCGGTGCGTGTGCTGGGGTGCATGGGTTCGGAATACCCCCTGGTAGATCTGCTCAAACGCTCAACATTTCGGACTGTGCACGGGCAGAACACAATCCGGCGACGAGCCTGGGTGGCCCGCCGCCGATCGGCACCTACCGGGTCAGCAGTTGGACGGCGCCGGGTCGCCGCGGAAGCGAGCGTCCAGGTAATCCAGGGCGGTCGGCAGACCCAGAACGGCCGTGGTCAGGTGATCGGGACTCGGGAACAGGTCCGACTGCACCGTGGCGCCCGCGGCGCAGTACCGGGCGATGGTCGCCTCGATCGAATCGACCGGGATGAGCACATCGGTCGGGCTGTGCCATTCGAAGATCGGTGCAGTCGGAACGCCCGGGTACAACTCGACGCTGTTCTCGTTGAGTACCTCCCAGGCCTGCGGACTGCTCATCAGATCCGTGGTCTTGGCGACCTCGGTGGCGCTGCGGCCGGCGCCGGCCGCGAGAATGCCGTTGGTGCAGGCGTTGACCATCTCGTCGCGCATCGCCAGACCGCGGTCGTTGAGCTGCTCGCTGATCGGCAGCTTGTCCGGGTACTCCCGCTCGAGTCCGAGCGCCGCCGCCATCGCGAGACCGAACGCCGGATGCGGTTGCATGCCGAGACCGTTGGCCATCTTGCCGATGTTCATGGGCACACCGCCCTCGGCGACGCCGACGATGTTCAGTTCGGGGGCGTAGGTCGGTGCGAGTGCCGCGGCCCACGCCGAGGCCATGCCGCCGCCGGAGTACCCGGCCAGCGCGACCGGGCTCTCCGCCACCGCCAGTTCCGGTACCCGCTGCACCGCGCGGATGCCGTCGAGCGTGATGGTTCCGCCGAGCCGGGCGGCGCCGTAGGCACTGTTCGGGCCGAGGTGGTCGGGCAGCGCGACGGTCCAGCCGCGCTGCAACGCGAGGTTCAGTGCCGGTGCCTCCTTGATCTGGAGGTCGGGATCGTTCGAGTACAGCGTCCGCGACGGTGCGCACCGCGGCCCGAGCGCGTTGATGATGTGCTGATACGACAGCAACGGCCCGTTCACCGGCCGGTTGCGGGGTACCAGCACGGTGGTGACCGACGAGATCGGGTGGTCCTCCGAGTTGGTGGTGCGGTACTTCACCTGCCAGACGTCGGTGTCGGGAAAGGCCAGCAGCGGCGGCATCGGACGGACCGCGAGCGGCTCACCGACCGCGGCCTCCGCCAGACCCTGCGGCTGCCCGTAGAAGGGATCGGGGTCGGAGGCGGGATAGATCGGCAGGGCGGCGGCAACTCCGGCGTTCGCGACCGCGGTGCAGGCGACGAATGCGGCACACAGAGCGCTCGCGGTGAGGCTCGTGATACGTGAGCGCTTCATGTCGCCTCCTGGTGTGGGTAGAGATCGATTGTTACCGAGTTCGGAGGAGATATCGCGATTCGGGCCCGCCCGTTACTGCACTGCAATCGACGGCGGGCCCGCCCGCGGAGAAAGCGGGTCAGTGCGTGCCCAGATAGTCCTCGAGGACAGGCCCCACCACGGCCAGGACCTCGGGTTCGATCATCTGGTTGTGCTCGCACTCGATCTTGACTTCCCGGATGCCGCCGGTGACCGAATCGCGCCATTCCTCCGGTGAATGCTCGCCCGTCGCCGCCGACCCGGCGGCGGTGAAGAACAGCAGTTCCCCATCGAACACCTGGGGCCGGAAGTTGTTCATGATCCGCGAGGAGTTCGTGAACCCGGCGCTGATCCGCTCGAGGTGCCGAGGAGTCAGTCCGGTCTTCTGCCCGAACGCGTCGTCCAGCAACTCGACCGCCCGCTCGTACGTGAGTTCCTCCCCGGACACGGACTCGAGGTCCAGCCCGAGACCGTGCAGCAACTCGGGCACGGTGAGGCTCTCCGGGCCCTGATCGGTCCCGTTCGCCACGTAGCTGTCCATGAGGGCGAGGGTGTCGACGGCCTCCCCCTCCCGCCGCAGTTCGACGGCCATGGCGTGCGCGATGACGCCGCCGAGCGACCAGCCCAGCAGGTGGTACGGGCCGTGCGCCTGGACCTTGCGCATCTCCAGCACGTACTGGTGCGCCAGCTGCTCGATCGAGTCGACGGCCGGGCCGCCGCTGATGATCGGCAGCTGCAGGCCGAACGCCGGGCGGTCCGGCGAGAGGTGCTGCAGCAGTCCCGCATACCCCCACGACAGACCGATCCCGGGATGGATGCAGAACAGCGGTGGCTTCTCCCCCGTCGGGCGCAGCGGGATGACGACGCCGAGCGCCTCGTCCACCGGCGACCCGGCGGCGTTCTCGGTGTCGACCCGCAGAGCCAGCCCCGCGGGCGTGGGATCCAGGAACATGGACTGCAACGGGATCTGCCGTCCGAGGCGCTC
Source organism: Rhodococcus sp. T2V (assembly GCF_029269925.1). Lineage (NCBI taxonomy): Bacteria > Bacillati > Actinomycetota > Actinomycetes > Mycobacteriales > Nocardiaceae > Rhodococcus > Rhodococcus sp. T2V. Next base: position 28,803 of record NZ_JARJBD010000077.1, on the reverse strand, counting down.
CTGCAGCACCGTGATCACCCGGGTGGCGACGATCGAGTTACCACCGAGGTCGAAGAAGCTGTCGGCGGTGCCGACCCGGTCCACGCCCAGCACCTCGGCGAAGGCCTCGACGATGATCCGCTCGGTCGCCGTCGTCGGGGCCCGGAAGGCCGCGCCGGTGGTGCCGAACTCGGGCGCGGGCAGCGCCTTGCGGTCGAGCTTGCCGACCGGGGTCATCGGGATCTGGTCGAGAACCACCACGGCCGACGGGACCATGTGCGCGGGCAGGCGGTCGGACGCGTGGGTGCGCAGTTCCGCCGGCTCGAGGTCGTGGCCCTCGGCGGCCCGCACGTACGACGCGAGGAGCGTGTCGCCGGACGGACCGGTGTGACCGATGGTGGCCGCGAAAGCGACCGCGGGGTGCCGGGCGAGGACGGCGTCGATCTCACCGAGTTCGATGCGGAAGCCGCGGACCTTCACCTGGAAGTCGGTGCGGCCGATGTACTCGATGGTGTGGTCGCCGCGCCAGCGCACGACGTCACCGGTGCGGTACATCCGGCGGCCGGGCTCCCCGTACGGGCAGGCGACGAACCGTTCCGAGGTGAGCGCCGACCGGTTGTGGTACCCGCGTGCCAGTCCGGGGCCGGTGATGTAAAGCTCGCCGGGCACGCCGGCCGGGACGGGCTGCAGGCGTTCGTCGAGGACCAGCGAACCGAAGCCCAGTGCGGGGGCGCCGATGTTCACGACCCCGCCCGGACGCATCGGGGCGCTGACGCTCGCCTGGATGGTCGTCTCGGTGGGCCCGTACCCGTTGTGCATGTTGCGGTGCTTGCCCCAGATCTCCACCAGTTCCGGCGGGCAGGCCTCGCCGGCCACCGCGAGGACCCGCAGCGACTCGAGCCCCACATCCTCGATGGAGGACAGCGCGGTGGGCGTGATGAACGCGTGTGTGACCTCGTTGCGCCGGAACAGGTCCGCCAACTCGGCGCCACCGAAGACGGTGGGCGGCACGATCACGACCCGCGCCGAGGCGCCGAACGCCATCATCAGCTCGAAGATCGACGCGTCGAAGCTCGGGGACGCCAGATGCGAGACCCGGGACTCGTGCGTGACCTGGAACCGTTCGTGTTCCTCCGCGGTGAGGTTGGCCAGGCCGCGGTGAGTGACGATGACCCCCTTCGGTTTCCCGGTCGACCCCGACGTGTAGATCAGGTACGCGGGGTGCGCCAGGTGCAGCGGGGTCGTGCGGTCGGCGTCGGTGACCGGCGCCGAGGACACGCCCGCGACCTGCTCGGCGAACGTCTCGTCGTCGAGCACCAGCCACGGCACCGTGTCGGGCAGGTTGTCGCGCCTGCCTGCGACGGTCAGGCCGACCGAAGCCCGGCAGTCGGTGAGCATGTAGTCGATGCGGTCCCGCGGGTACGTCGGATCGACGGGCACGAACGCGGCACCCGACTTGGCCACCGACCAGATCGACACCACTTCCTCGATCGACCGCGGCATACCGATGGCCACGAACGTCTCCGGTCCGACACCCTGGGCGCACAGCACCCGCGCCAGCCGGTTGGACCATTCGTCGAGTTCCCGGTAGGTGACCTGCCGATCCTCGAACGACAGCGCCACCGAGTCGGGGTCGAGGGCTGCGGCGGCCGTCAGCAGATCCGGCCACACCTCGGGCCGCACGTCGGGCTTGCCGCGGGCCGGGACCATCTCGTCGATCTCCGCCTCGTCGAGCAGCGGGACGGTGCCGATCGGCCGGTCCGGGTCGGCGACGACGGCCGCGAGGACCCGCACGAACCGGTCCGCGATCGAACGCGCCGTGTCGGGGTCGAACAGGGAGACGGCGAAGTCCAGGCCGCCGGCGACACCCGCGGGCGCGCCGTCCTGGTCGAACCGCTCGGCCAGGATCACCTCGAGGTCTTCCTTCACCACCCGGGTCTCGAGGTCCACGTTCTCGACCCGCAGGTCCGGCAGTTCCAGCGTCGCGTTCTCGTTGTTCTGGAATTCGAGGGCCACCTGGAACAGCGGCGAGTACGACGTGGACCGGGTCGGGTTGAGTTCCTCGACGAGCCGCTCGAACGGCAGATCCGCGTGCTGGAACGCGGCCAGGTCGGATTCCCGGATCTGCTGCACCAGCTCGGTGAACGTCGCGGACGGATCGATCCGGTTCCGCAGGACCAGCGTGTTGACGAACATGCCGACCATCTCGTCGAGCGCCTCTTCACCGCGCCCGGCGACCGGGGTACCGATGACCACGTCGTCGGTGCTGCCGAGCCGCGACAGCAGCACGGCCAGCGCGGCATGGACGGCCATGAACATGGTGGCGTTGTTGGCCCGGGCGAAAGCCGTCAGCCGTTGATGGAGATCGGCGTCGATCGCGAACTCGACCCGATCACCCTCGAACGTCTGCTGGATCGGGCGCGGACGGTCGGTCGGCAACTGGATGACGTCCGGCAACCCGGCCAGGGTCTTCGACCAGAACCGCAACTGCCGGTTGATCATCGACTCGGGATCGTTCTCCGACCCGAGTCCGGCGTGCTGCCACAGGGTGTAGTCGGCGTACTGCACGTGCAGCGGAGCCCACTGCGGGCCTGCGCCCGCGAGCCGCGACGTGTAGGCCACCATGACGTCGCGGGCGAGCGGCGCCAGGGAGAATCCGTCGGCGCAGATGTGGTGCACCACGATCGTCAGCACGTGATGGTCGGGCGCCGTCCGGAACAGGGCCGCCCGGACGGGGACGTCGGTGCTGACGTCGAACCCACGGGACACCAGGTCCATGATGTGCCGCGGCAGGTCCGCCGCGTCCACCTCGACCGTGTCGACGTCCGGCTGGGCGTCGGCGGCGGCCAGGATCCGCTGGGTCGGTTCGTTGTCGACCGTCGGGAAGACGGTGCGCAGCGTCTCGTGCCGTTCGAGGACGTCGGCCATCGCCAGGCGCAGGGCGTTCTCGTCCAGGGTTCCGGTCAGCCGCACCGCCAGCGGAATGTTGTAGGCGGGTGAGGACGTGTCGAACTGGTTGAGGAACCACATCCGCTTCTGCGCCAGCGACAACGGGATCCGATCGGGGCGTTCGACCGGGGCGAGAGCGGGTCGGGCGCCGCCGCTGACGCTGTCGGCGACGCGTTCGGCCAGCGACCGGGCGTCGGGGGCCTCGAACAGCGCCCGCACACCGATGTCGGTGTCCAGGGCGTCCCGCAGCCGCGCGGTGACACGCGTCGCGACCAGCGAGTTGCCGCCGAGATCGAAGAAGTTGTCGTCGATTCCGATCCGTTCGAGTCCGAGGACGTCGGTGAAGATGTCCACGATCTTGCGTTCGAGGTCGTTGGTCGGTGGCTGGAACTCCGCGGTGGTGACGTGGAACTCCGGCGCGGGCAGCGCCGACCGGTCCAGTTTGCCCACCGGGGTCAACGGGATCTCGTCGAGGAACATGATGCTCGTCGGCACCATGTGCGCGGGCAGTCGCGTCGACAGGTACGCGGTCAGCTCGGCGGGGTCGACGCCTCCTTCGGTGACGGGTAGCAGGTACGTCACGAGCACCGTGTCACCGGACGGGCCGGGGGCACCGAGGGTCGCGGCGAAGCCGACCCCGGGGAACGTGGCGATCTCGTTGTCGATCTCGCCGAGTTCGATGCGGAACCCGCGGATCTTCACCTGGAAGTCGCTGCGGCCCACGTATTCGACGGTGTGGTCAGCGCGCCACCGGACGATGTCGCCGGTGCGGTACATCCGCTCCCCCGCCTCCCCGAACGGGTTGGCGACGAACCGCTGGCTGCTCAGTTCGGGGCGCCGGTGGTAGCCGCGGGCGAGTCCCGCGCCGGTGATGTACAGCTCGCCGGGGACGCCGACGGGCACCGGCTGGAGCCGGGAATCGAGCACGAGTTCGCCGACGCCGCGGATCGGGCCGCCGAGGGTGATCGGGTCGCCCACCGTCATCGGGTCGCTGATGTTGGCCATCACCGTGGTCTCGGTGGGGCCGTACGCGTTGGACAACTGCCTGCCGGGCGCCCAGCGGGTCACCAGTTCGGGCGGGCACGCCTCGCCGCCGAACACCACGTGCTGGAATTCGTCGAGCCCCTGCGGGTCCACCGTGGACAGCGCCGCGGTGGTGACGAAGGCGTGGGTGACGTGTTCCGACCGGATCAGTTCGGCCAGTTCCGCTCCGCCGTACACCGTGGGCGGCGCGATGACCATGGTGGCGCCGACCCCGAACGCCTGCAGGTACTCGAACACCGACCCGTCGAAGCTCGGTGTCGAGAAGTGCAGTGTGCGGGACGTCTGCGCGGCCGCGAAGCGCTGCCGCTGGTCCTCGGCGAAGTTGTCGAGGCCCTCGTGGGTGACGACGACGCCCTTCGGCTTGCCCGTCGACCCGGAGGTGTAGACGATGTACGCCGCGTTGTCGAGGCTTATCGGCGACCGACGGTCCGAATCTGCTACCGGCAGAGCCGGTTTCGCCTGGCACGCCTTCTCGAACTTGGGCGAGTCGAGCTGCAGCCACGGCACCGTGTCGGGCAGCGACTTCTCGTACGCGGCCATGGTCAGCCCGATGGTGGCCCCCGAATCGGTGAGCATGTGCTCGATCCGGTCCATCGGGTAGTTCGGGTCGACCGGGACGAACGCGGCACCCGTCTTGGCCACCGCCCACACCGCGAGCACCGACTCGATCGACCGCGGAATGCCGAGCGCCACGAACGTCTCCGGGCCGGCGCCGCGGGAGATGAGGACCCGGGCGAGCTGGTTGGAGCGCTCGTTGAGTTCGCGGTAGGAGACATTGCGGCCCTCGAACGTCAGCGCCGTGCGGTTCGGATCCAGCGCCGCCGCGTCCTCGAAGATCTGCGGCAGCGTCCGGACGGAGAACCCGGGGCGGCCGCGCACCGGCGCGAACTCGGCGAGTTCGGCCTCGGTGAGCAGTTGCATGTGGGCCAGGGGGATCTCGGGCCGGTCGGCGAGGGCGTCGAGCACCCGCCGCAGCCGGTCCGCGATCTCGTCGACCGCGCTTTCCTCGAGGACCTCGGGGAGGTACTCGAACTTGAAGTTCAGCCGGGCGTCGCCAGAGGCGACCACGGCGAGCGGGTAGTGCGCGGAGTCCTTGCCGTCGATGCCGAGGACGAACATCCCGGCGATGTCGGTCTGCTCGGTCAGTCCCGCCTCGTCGACCGGGTACGACTCGAACACGGTCAGCGTGTCGAACGTGCCGCCGCCGCCGACCGCCGACTGGATGTCGGTCAGCCCGACGTAGTGGTGATCGAGCAGTGCGGCCTGTTCGCGCTGCACGCGTTCGAGCAACTCGCCCAGCGACTCCCACGGGTCGAGGGTGACCCGCACCGGCAGGGTGTTGATGAACAGACCGACCATCGACTCGATGCCCGCGATCTGCGGCGGCCTGCCGGACACCGTCCCGCCGAACACCACGTCGGAGCGGCCGACCAGGCCGCCCAGCACGATTCCCCACGCCGTCTGGACGACGGTGTTGAGGGTGAGCCCGCGTTCGCGGCTCAGGTCCCGCAGCCGGGTGGTGTGTTCCTCGGACAGCGTGAACGCGGTTTCCTCCGCGACGGCGGAGTGCGCCTCACCCCGCTCCAGCGGGGCCAGCAGCGTCGGCTCCTCGACACCGTCGAGCGCGGTGCGCCAGGCGTCGAGGGAGTCCGTGGTGTCGTGGCGCTTCATCCACGACAGGTAGTCGCGGTAGGAGTGGACCCGCGGCAGCAGGCCGCCGTCGGCGTCCAGGGCGTACAGCGTCAGCAGGTCGCGGATGACCAGCGGTGTCGACCAGCCGTCCAGCAGGATGTGATGGTTGGTCAGGATCAGCCGGTACTCGTCCCCGGTGAGCCGGACCAGGGCGAGGCGCAGCAACGGCGCGTCCGCCATGTCGAACTTCACCGACCGGTCGCCTGCCACGATCCGCTCGTATTCGCGGGCCGTCTCCTCGGGGCCCAGGGCCGACAGGTCGAACTCCGACCACGGCAGTTCCACGTGCTGCTGGATGATCTGCGCGGAGGCGCCCGCACTGTCGTGGACGAACGCGGCCCGCAGGTTGGGGTGCCGGTCCAGCAGGGCCTGCCCCGCCCGGCGGAACCGGTCCGCGTTCACGTCGCCGCGCAGCTTCAGCGCCAACTGCACCAGGTACGGGTCGACCGAGGCGTCCGAGAACTGGGCGTGGAACAACAGTCCCGACTGCAGCGGCGACAGCGACCAGATGTCCGACAGCGCCGGGAACCGGGACTCGAGCCGGTCGATGGCGTCCTGGTCGAGCGTCACCAGGTCCAGATCGGACGGTGTCACACCGCCGGCGTCGGGCCGCGCGACGTGCTCGGTCAGCGCGGTCAGCGCCTGCACCCACAGGTCGGCGAGCGCACGCACCTCGGACGGGGTGAGGACCCCGGTCGGGAACGCCCAGGTGGCCCGCAGCCGGTTGCCGTCGACCCCGGTGCCGGTGACGGCGTTGATGTCGAGCGCCGACGCCACCGGGATGTCGGAGGCGGGGATGTCGTCGAGCTTGGTGTCCGTCACCGGGACCCAGGCGTGCCCGTGGATGTCGGTGGACGTGGCGCCGCCCAACCGGCCCAGGTAGTTGAACGTGACCTGCGGCTTCGCGAGCGCCCGCAACCGGTCGGCGCTCTCCGGGTCGAGGTAGCGGAGCATGCCGTACCCGATGCCGTGGTCCGGGATGGCCAGCAACTGTTCCTTGACCGCCTTGATCGCCGACCCGGCCGCCCTGCCACCGGCGAAGGCGTCGTCGAGGTCGATACCCGACAGATCCAGGCGCACCGGGAACATCGCCGTGAACCAGCCGACGGTGCGGCCCAGATCGGCGCCCGGCAGCACCTGGTCCTCGCGGCCGTGACCCTCGAGGCTCACCAGCGATTCACGCGTGAAGTCGCCGTGAGTGCGCCGCCACTGCGCCAGGGCCAGCGCCAGCGCGGTCAGCAGCCCGTCGTTGACGCCGCCGTGGAACGCCTCGGGAACACGGGTCAGCAGAGCGTCCGTGACGTCGGCGGGCACCTCCACGGTGACCTTCTCGACAGTCCCCGCCACGTCGATCGCGGCGTCGAGCGGACGTGATCCGATCAGCGGGTCGTCGGCCTCGAGCACCCGGCGCCACAGTTCGATCTCGGCGCCGCGTTCGCGGGTCGCGTCGACGAGCCCGTGCGACCAGCGCCGCATCGACGTGCCGACCGGCTCGAGTGCCGGTTCCTGACCCGCGGAGACCTGCGCCCACGCCGTCGCCAGATCGGGCACCAGGATCCGCCACGACACGCCGTCGACCACCAGGTGGTGGGCCACGACCAGCAGCCGTCCACCCTCGGCGCCGGCGTCGAACCACACCATCTGCAGCATGACCCCGGCCTCGGGGTCCAATCGCCCTGCGGCGGCGTCGAGTTCGTGGGTGGCGATCTCCGCGAACGCGGCACCGACCACCGACGCGACCTCGACGCGGTGCAGCACGTCGTCCACGTCGACCGCGCCCGTGGCCTGCACCTCGATCCGCCACTGCGGTGCGGCCCCGATCAGACGCGCCCGCAGCATGTCGTGACGGTCGACGACAGCCGCGATCGTGCGCTTCAGCAGCGTCTCGTCGGCCGCGGCGGGCAGCGACAGCAGCGCGGTCTGGGTGTAGCGGCGGAAGTCGCCGCCGCGTTCGAGCAACCACGCCGTGATCGGGGTCACCGGCATCTCGCCGATCCCGCCGCCGGGCAGTTCGTCGAGGACCACGACGTCGGCGGCGCCCGCCCAGGACGCGGCCTCGGCGAGGGCGGCCACGGTCTTGGCCTCGAACACGTCCCGCGGGGTGAGGACCACACCGGCGGCCTTCGCGCGGGCCACCAACTGGATCGACATGATGCTGTCGCCGCCGAGCGCGAAGAACGAATCGTCCACGCCCACCGATTCCAGACCGAGCACCTCGGCGAACAGGCCGGCCAGGACGGTCTCCATCTCCGTCGCCGGGGCGCGGCCCGCCGACACCCGGGCGCCGAAGTCGGGTTCGGGCAGTGCGCGGCGGTCGAGTTTGCCGTTGCTCGTCAACGGCAGCACGTCGAGCACCACGAGGGTGGCGGGCACCATGTACGAGGTGAGCTGGGTGCCGACGAACTCGAGGGCCGAGGACACCTCGACGGTGGCGCCGGATTCCGGCACCACGTAACCGATCAGCCGGTGGCCGCCGTGCCCGTCGTCGCGGGTGAGGACGACGGCCTGCGCGATGCCGCGGTACCGGAGCAGCGCGGACTCGATCTCGCCGAGTTCGATGCGGAACCCTCGGATCTTCACCTGGAAGTCGCTGCGGCCCAAGTACTCCAACTGGCCGTCGGTGTTCCAGCGCGCCAGGTCGCCGGTGCGGTACATCCGTGCCCCGGGACGGAGCGGGTCGGCCACGAACCGGGTGGAACTGAGCCCCGCCCGGCCCAGGTAGCCGCGGGTGACCTGGTCACCGGAGACGTACATCTCGCCGATGGTGCCCGGGGGCACCGGGTGCAGGCGCCGGTCCAGGACGTGCACGTGCAACCCGGCGATGCCGCGGCCGATCACGCTGGCCGAGGCCGACTCCGCGAACGCACGGTCCAGCGCGAGGTAACTGACGTGCACCGTCGTCTCGGTGATGCCGTACATGTTCACCAGGGTCGGGGCGGAGTCGTCGTGCCGGGAGTACCAGCGGCCGAGCTGACCGAGGTCGAGAGCCTCACCGCCGAAGATCACGTACCGCAGCGCCAGCGCCGCCGCGTTCACGTCGATCTCCGAGACGATGCGGTCGGTCTCGGCGAGCTGATAGAACGCGGTCGGGGTCTGGTTGAGGACGGTGACCTGTTCGTTGCGCAGGAGTTCGTGGAACATCTCCGGCGACCGTGCCGTGTAGTAGTCGACGACGACGAGCCGGCCGCCGTACAGCAGCGGACCCCACAGCTCCCACACCGAGAAGTCGAACGCGTACGAGTGGAACATCGTCCACACGTCGTTCTCGTCGAACCCGTACAGCGGCTGGGTGTTCGCGAACAGGGTCAGCACGTTGCGGTGCGAGACGACGACGCCCTTGGGGCGGCCCGTGGACCCGGACGTGTAGATGACGTACGCCACCGACGCGGCGTCGAGCGGGGTGATCCGGTCGGCGTCGGTGATCGTCGCCGGCGACTGTTGCGCGAGATCCGCGGTGGTCTCCGGGTCGTCGAGCAGGATCACCGGGGTCTCCGAGTCCGGCAGGGCGGAGACGTCGCCGGTGGTGGTGATCACGCAGTTCGGTGCGGCGTCCTCGAACACGAACGCCAGCCGGTCCGCCGGGTAGGTGATGTCGACGGGCAGGTAGCCGCCGCCGGACTTGATCACGGCCAGCAGGGCGGTGATCAGATCGCAGGTGCGTGGCAGCGCCACGGCCACCAGCGTTTCCGGGCCCACCCCCTGGGCGATGAGCAGCCGGGCCAGCCGGTTCGCCCGGGCGTCGAGTTCCGCGTACGTCAGCGCCACGTCCTCCGACGTCACGGCCGTGGCGTCGGGGAACCGGGCCACGCTCTGCGCGAACCGGTCCGCGAGGGTGTCGGTGCCCGCCTCCACTCCGGCGGTGTTCCACACGGTCGCCATCGCCGACCGCTCGGCGGCGTCGGTGATCACGATGTCCCCGACCGGGGCCTGCGGGTCGGCGGTGACGGCGGTGAGGATTCGCAGGAACCGGTCGGCGAACGTGCGCACGGTGCCGGCATCGAACAGGTCGGTGGCGTAGATGAACGACGCGGTGATCCCCGACGCCACCCCGTCCGCGTCGAATCCTTCCTCGACGCTGAGCTGCAGGTCGAACTTGGCGACCTCGAGGTCGAAATCGACTGCGGCCGCGGTGAGTTCGGGCAGTTCGAGGCGCGGTGTCTCGTTGTTCCGGAACTCGAGCAGCGCCTGGAACAGCGGCGAGTGCGCGGTGGAACGCTCCGGCGCCAGGACGTCGACGAGCCGCTCGAACGGCAGGTCCGAGTGGTGGAACGCGGCGAGGTCGGTGGCCCGCACCTGATCGATCAGGGCGCCGAAACCCGCGGCCGGGTCGACGGCGCTCCGCAGCACCAGGGTGTTGACGAACATGCCGACCATGTCGTCGAGTGCGGCGTCACCCCGACCCGCGATGGGGGTTCCCACCGCGATGTCCTCGGTGGACGACAGCGCGGACAGCAGCACCGACAGCGCCGCGTGCACGGCCATGAACATGGTGGAGTTGTGTTTGCGCGCCAGCGCGGACAGCGCCCGGTGCACGTCCGCCGGAATCGTGAAGTCGACCTGCGCACCCCGGAACGACTGCTGGACCGGGCGCGCCCGGTCGGTCGGCAGCTGCAGGAGTTCGGGCAGGTCGGCCAGCTGGTCCGTCCAGTACCGGAGCTGCTGAGAGATCAGCGACTCGGTGTCGCTCTCGTCGCCGAGCAGTTGCAGCTGCCACAGCGTGTAGTCGGCGTACTGCACCGACAGCGGGTTCCACTGCGGTGCGCTTCCCGCGATGCGGGCGGCGTACGCGGTCATGACGTCCCGGGCGAGCGGGGTGAGCGAGAACCCGTCGGCGCAGATGTGGTGCACCACGATGACGAGCACGTGATCGTCGGGGGCGAGGGCGAACAGCGCCGACCGCATCGGCACGTCGGCCGTGACGTCGAAACCGGCGGTCGCGAGGACGGCGATGTGCTCGCGGAGTTCGGCCTCGGACACCTCGGTGATCTCGAGGTTCGGTGTCCACTGACCGGGTGAGAGCACCACCTGGGTCGGTTCACCGTCGTGGGACGGGAAGACTGTCCGCAACGACTCGTGCCGGACGAACACGTCCGTCACCGCCGCGCGCAGCGAGTCGACATCGAGGTGACCGGTGAGGCGCACCGCCAGCGGGATGTTGTAGGCCGCCGAGGACGTGTCGAACTGGTTGAGGAACCACATCCGCTTCTGCGCCAGCGACACCGGCACGTGTGCCGGCTGCGTCATCGGGCCGAGCGGCAGCCGGACGTGGTCGCCGTCCTGGGCCGGGGCGAAGGCCGTCGACTCGATCAGGCGGGCCAGCTGGTGGATCGTCGGCGCCTCGAACAGGGTGCGGACGCCGATGTCGGTGTCGAGTTCCGCGGTCAGGCGTGCGGCGACCCGGGTCGCGATCAGCGAGTTGCCGCCGATGTCGAAGAAGTTGTCGTCGATGCCGACCCGTTCGATGCCCAGGACGGTGGTGATGACGTCGGCGATCGTGTGTTCGAGGACCGTGGACGGCGGCCGGAAGGCGTCCGACGTGGGCAGGAACTGCGGTTCGGGCAGCCCCGCCCGATCGAGTTTGCCGACCGGGGTCAGCGGGATCTCGTCGAGAATCATGATGCTCGACGGGACCATGTGCGCGGGCAGCAGATTCGCCGTCCACTCCTTCAGCTCCGGCGGTTCGAGCACCGACTCGGCCTCCGGCAGCACATACGACACGAGCACGGTGTCGCCGGCGGGACCGGGACGGCCGAGGGTGACGGCGAACGCGACGGACGGGTGTCCGGCGAGTGCGCTGTCGATGTCGCCGAGTTCGATGCGGAATCCCCGGATCTTGACCTGGAAGTCGGTGCGGCCCAGGTATTCCACCGTGTGATCGGGCCGCCACCGCGCGAGGTCGCCGGTGCGGTACATCCGGTCGCCCGGGTCGCCGTAGGGGTTGGCGACGAACCGCTCGCTGGTCAGCCCGGCGCGGGCGTGGTAGCCGCGGGCCAGGCCCTCACCGGAAATGTAGAGTTCGCCGGCGACGCCGACGGAGACCGGTTGCAGCCGCGAGTCGAGGATCACCTCGGACACGCCGCGGACGGGGGCACCGATGGTGACGGTCTCCCCCACCTGCAGGTGATCGCTGAGGTTGCTCATGATGGTGGTCTCGGTGGGGCCGTAGCCGTTGTACAGCGTGCGCCCCGGCGCCCAGCGGGTCACCAGTTCCGGCGGGACGGCCTCGCCTCCGGCGACCACGTTCTGGAACACCTCGAGACCCTCGGGGTCCACGGAGGCCAGCGCCGCGGGGGTGACGAACCCGTGGGTGACGCCCTCGGCCCGGATCAGCTCCGCGAGTTCCTCACCGCCGTACACGGACGGGGGCACGATCACCATGGTCGCGCCGACGGCGAACGACAGCAGGTATTCGAGGATCGAGGCGTCGAAGCTCGGCGAGGAGAAGTGCAGGGCCCGCGACGCCGAATCCGTCGCGTAGCGGGTGCGCTGCTCCTCGGCGAAGTTGTCGAGACCGCGGTGGCTGACCACCACGCCCTTCGGCTTGCCGGTCGACCCGGACGTGTAGATGACGTACGCCGGGTGCGCGAAGCGCAGCGGCACGACGCGTTCGTCGTCGGTCACGGTGTCGGTGGACATCGCCGCGACGGAGGCTTCGGTCTCGGCATCATCGAGGGTCAGCCACGTCACCGCGGCGGGCAGCCGGTCGCGATCGGCGGCCACCCGCACGCCGAACGTGCACCCGGAGTCGGTGACCATGTGCTCGACCCGCTCCCGCGGGTAGGTCGGATCGACCGGAACGAACGCGGCGCCGGTCTTGGTGATCGACCACACGGCGAGCACCGATTCGATGGACCGTGAGATACCCAGGGCCACGATGTCTTCCGGGCCGACGCCGCGGCCGATGAGCAGCCGCGCGAGCTGGTTGGACCGTTCGTCGAGTTCCCGGTAGGACATCCGGCGGTCGCCGAACACCAGCGCGGTCGCGTCGCCCGACGCGGCGGCCGTCTCGGCGAACATCTGCGGCAGTGTGCGCACGGACCGGCCGGGCCTGCCGCGGGCCGGAACCAGTTCCGCTTCCTCGGCGTCGGTGAGCAGGCGCAGCTGCGCCAGCTTCATCCCGGGGTGCTCGGCGAGCGCGATCAGCGCGCGGACGATCCGGTCGCCGATCCGCTCGACCGCGGCCCGGTCGAACAGGTCCTCGACGTATTCGAGTTTCAGTTGCAGATTGTCGTGTGCCGAGGCGATCAGGGCGAGCGGGTAATGCGCGGCGTTCGCGCTGTCGTGCACGTCGACGACGTGCATGCCGGCGATGTCGGTCTGCTCGGTAAGCCCCTCCCGGTCGACGGGGTAGGACTCGAACACGGTCAGCGTGTCGAAGCCGGCGCCCGGACCGGCCACCGACTGGATGTCGGTCAGCCCGACGTAGTGGTGATCGAGCAGTGCGGCCTGCTCGCCCTGGATGCGTTCGAGCAACTCCCCCAGCGTTTCCCGCGGGTCGAGGGTCACCCGCACCGGGAGCGTGTTGATGAACAGGCCGACCATCGACTCGATACCCGCGATCTGCGGGGGCCGACCCGACACCGTCCCGCCGAAGACGACGTCGGAGCGGCCGACGAGGCCGCCCAGCACGATTCCCCACGCGGTGCGGATCAGGGTGCTGAGGGTCAGGCCGTGTTCGCGTGCGAGCACACCGAGCTGATCGGTGCGGTCGACGTCGAGTTCGACGACCAGTTCACTGGACTGCGTGTCGCTCTGGGCCGAGGCGTCGGCCGGGGCGAGCAGCGTCGGCTCCTCCACTCCGGCGAGGGCGCGCTGCCACACCCCGAGGGAGTCCTCGGTGCTGCGGTGCGACATCCACGCGAGGTAGTCGCGGTACGGGTGCACCCGCGGCAGGGCCGTGGCGTCCCCCTCCGTGGCGTACAGGGTCAGGAGGTCGCGGATCAGCAGCGGCATCGACCAGCCGTCGAGCAGGATGTGGTGATTGGTGATGATCAGGCGCTGCTCGTCCGCACCGACCTGGATCAGCATGAACCGCAGCAGCGGCGGGGTGGCCATGTCGAACCCGCGGCGGCGGTCGGTGTCGAGGAGTTCCCGGACCTCGGCTTCGCGGCTCTCCTCGTCGAGTGCGGACAGGTCGATCTCCGTCCACGGCAGTTCCGCGTACCCGTGGACCGCCTGGACGGGGGTGCCGCCCTCGTCGTAGACGAACGACGCCCGCAAATTCGCGTGCCGGTCGAGCAGGGCCTGCCCGGCCACCCGCAGGCGGGACGACGCGGCGCCGCGCAGTTCGAGTGTCACCTGCACCGTGTACGAGTCGATCGACTCGTCGGCCAGCAACGCATGGAACAGCAGCCCGGACTGCAGCGGCGACAACGACCAGATGTCGGACAGCGCCGGGAAGCGCGATTCGATGCGGTCGATGGCGTCCTGGTCGAGGCTGACCAGTTCGAGGTCGGACGGGGTCACACCGCCGGCGTCGGGGCGGGCCGCGTACGTCGTGAGCGCGGTCAGTGCCCGGACCCACAGTTCGGCGAGTTCGCGCACCTCGGCGACGGTGAGGACGCCGGCCGCGTACGCCCAGGTGGCGCGCAGCTGCGGCCGGTCGTCGACCTCGGTGGTGACGGCGTTGACGTCGATGGCCGAGGTGACGGGGGTGTCGAGGTCCTGCGCCCGGTCCATGTCGACTTCACCGGTCGGCGTCCAGCCGGCGCGGGTGGCCGCCTCGGACAGGTCCGCGGCGAAGCGTCCCAGGTAGTTGAAGCTGATCTGCGGCAGCGACCGTGCCGCGAGCAGCGGTGCGGTGTCGGCGTTGAGGTACCGCAGCATGCCGTAACCCATGCCGTGGTCCGGGATGGCCAGCAACTGTTCCTTGATCGCCTTGATCGCCGACCCGGCGGCCCGGCCGCCGTCGAACGCATCGTCGAGGTCGATGCCCGACAGGTCGAGACGCACCGGGAACATGGCCGTGAACCAGCCGACCGTGCGGCCCAGATCGGCGCCCGGCACGACCTGGTCCTCACGGCCGTGGCCCTCGAGGCTCACCAGGGTTCCGTCGACGGACCGTCCGTGCAGGGTGTGGCCGCGAGTGCGCCGCCACTGGGTGACCGCCATCGCCAGCGCGGTGAGCAGTCCGTCGTTGACGCTGCCGTGGATCGCCTCCGGAAGGGCCGTGAGGACGGCCTCGCTGACCTCGGCGGGCAACTGCACCGTGACCCGGCCGACGGTCGCATTGACGTCGACGTCGGGGTCGAGCGGACGGCTGCCGACGAGCGGGTCCTCGCAGTCGAGGATGCGCTGCCACAGATCCAGTTCGCCCGCCCGGTTCGCCGCCTCGTCGACCAGTCCGTGCGCCCACCGGCGCATGGACGTGCCGACCTGGTCGAGGACCGGTTCCTGGCCTGCCGAGATCTGCGCCCACGCGGTCGCGAGGTCGGGGACGAGGATGCGCCACGACACACCGTCGACGACGAGGTGGTGCGCGACCACGAGCAGGCGGCCGCCGGACTCCCCGGCGTCGAACCACACCACCTGCATCATGACCCCGGCCGCCGGATCGAGCCGGTCCAGCGCGGCGTCGAGTTCCGCGATCACGGTGGCCGCGAACGCCGGTGTTCCCGGGGCGGCGGACACCGCGACCCGGCGGATCAGGTCCTGCGCGTCCACCGCACCGACCGGGCGGACGGCGAGATGCGATTCGTCGGCGGAGACCATCAGCTGCGCGCGCAGCATGTCGTGCCGGTCGAGGACGGCCTGGAACGTGCCGATCAGCGGTTCGAGTTCGCGCAGGTTCGGCGGCGCGGTCAGCAGCGCGGACTGCGACATCCGGTTGAACTCGCCACCCCGTTCGAGCAGCCACTTCGTGATCGGGGTGGTCGGCATGTCGCCGACTCCGCCGCCGGGCAGTTCGTCGAGGACGACGACATCGGCGGCGCCCACCCACGACGCCACCGCGGCGAGACCGGCGACGGTCTTGGCCTCGAACACGTCCCGCGGGGTCAGCACCACGCCCGCGCCCTTCGCGCGAGCCACCAGCTGGATCGACATGATGCTGTCGCCGCCGAGCGCGAAGAACGAGTCCTCGACACCGGCGGATTCCAGACCGAGCACCTCGGCGAACAGTCCCGAGAGCACCGCCTCCATCTCCGACACCGGCGCGCGGCCGGTCGACACCCGGGCCCCGAAGTCGGGTTCGGGCAGCGCGCGACGATCCAGCTTTCCCGCCGGGGTGAGCGGCAACTCGTCGAGGACGATCAGCGCGGACGGCACCATGTACGGCGCGAGGAATCCGCCGACGAAATCGAGGACGGCCTCCGAGTCGAGTTCCGCGCCCGCCGTGGGGACGAGATAGCCGACGAGCCGGTTGGCGCCGGTGCTGCCCTTGTGCGCGGACACCACCGAGCGGGCGACGCCCGGGTATCGGGTGAGGGCGTTCTCGATCTCGCCGAGTTCGATGCGGAACCCGCGGATCTTCACCTGGAAGTCGCTGCGGCCCAGGTACTCGAGCTGGCCGTCGGTGTTCCAGCGGGCCAGGTCACCGGTCCGGTACATGCGGGCACCGAGGCCGCCGTACGGGTTGGCGACGAACCGCTCCGCCGTGGTGCCCGCCCGGTCCTTGTAGCCGCGGGCCAGACCGGAACCGGTGACGTACAGTTCGCCGGTCACCCCGTTGGGCACCGGGTGCAGCCGGGAATCGAGCACCATCTCACCGGTGCCCATCGGCGGACGGCCGATGGTGACGCCCTCACCGGGCAGCATGGGTCCGGTCACGCTCGACACGACCGTCGCCTCGGTGGGTCCGTAGGCGTTGAACATCCGCCTGCCGCCGGTCACCCACTGCGCCACCAGCTCCGGCGGGCACACGTCACCACCGGTGGCGACGCACTCGAGCTGGTCGAGGCCCGCGGGGTCCACGGATGCCATGGCCGCCGGAGTGATGAACGCGTGCGTGACCCGGCCCTCGCGGAGCACGTCGGCGAGTTCGGTGCCGCCGATGACGGAGGCAGGGGCAATCACCATGGTCGCGCCGGATCCGACCGCCAGCAGCAGTTCCAGGATCGAGGCGTCGAAGCTCGGCGACGAGAAATGCAGGGTCCGCGACCGCGGGGTGACCCCGAACCGGACGCGTTCGTCGGTGGCGAAGTTCGCCAGGCCGCGATGGGTGACGACGACCCCCTTCGGGGTGCCGGTGGACCCGGACGTGTAGATCAGGTAGGCCGGGTTCTCCAGCGCCAGCGGGTGTGTCCGGTCGGCGTCGGTGACGACGGCGGCAGAGTGCGCACTCACCTGGTCGTCGAAGCCGGGTGCGTCGACCACGACGTACGGGGTGCAGTCCGGCAGGGTGGGCCGGAACTCGGCGACGGTGAGCGCGAGCGCCGCACCGGAGTCGCTGAGCATGTGGACGATTCGGTCGGTCGGGTAGTTCGGGTCGACCGGCACGAACGCGGCGCCGGTCTTGGCGACCGCCCACAGCGACAGCACCGACTCGGGCGAACGTGCCATCGCCAGCGCGACCACCGATTCGGGGCCGATGCCCCGCCCGATCAGCAGGCGGGCGAGCCGGTTCGACCGCTCGTCGAGCTCCCGGTACGTCACCTCACTGCCCTCGTAGGACAGCGCGGCCGCCTTCGGGTCCACGGACGCCGCCGATGCGAGGAGTTCGGGCAGGGTCCGCGGTTCGGCGTCGGGCCCGTCCATCACCGGGGTGAGCGCGGCACGTTCGGACGCCACCATCAGGTCGATGTCACCGACCGCCATGCCCGGCTCGGACGTCACCGCGTCGAAGATCCGCTGCAGGTAGTCGGCGAAACCGGCGATCGTGGACGCGTCGAACAGACTCGACGCGTACGTGAATGCCGCGGAGATCCCGGCGGGCTCCCCCGACACCCCGAATTCCTCCGTCAGGGTGAGCTGCAGGTCGAAGTTGGAGATGTCGGTGGCCAGGTCGAGGCCGGTGACGGTCAACCCGGGCAGCTCCAGCCGCGGCCGCTCGTTGTTGCGGAACTCGAGCACCACCTGGAACAGCGGCGAATGCGACGTCGCGCGTTCCGGCGAGATCGCGTCGACCAGCCGCTCGAACGGCAGATCCGCGTGGTGGAACGCGTTCAGGTCGGTGTCGCGGACCGTGGACAGCAGGTCGGTGAACGTGCCGGACGGTTCGACCGGGGTGCGCAGCACCAGGGTGTTGACGAACATGCCGACCATGTCGTCCAGGGCGGCGTCGCCGCGGCCGGCGATCGGGGTGCCCACTGCCACGTCGTCCGTGTCGCCCAACCGGGCCAGCAACACGGCCAGCGCGGCGTGGACGGCCATGAACACACTCGAATTGTGTTCGCGGGCAGTCGTGATCAACCGGCTGTGGATCTGCTGGTCGATACTGAAGGAGTGGATGCCGCCGCGCATCGACTGCTGCGTCGGGCGCGGGTGGTCCGTCGGCAGCGCGAGCAGTTCCGGAAGCCCGGCGAGCGTGTGCGTCCAGTAGTCGAGCTGGGCGGCGAGCAGGCTGTCCGGGTCGTCGGCGTTGCCGAGCACCCGGTGCTGCCACAGCGCGAAGTCGGCGTACTGCACCGGCAGCGGCGTCCAGTCCGGTGCCTGGCCCCCGGTGCGGGCAGCGTAGGCGGTCATCACGTCCCGCGCGAGCGGGGCCATGGAGAAGCCGTCGGCGCTGATGTGGTGGACGACGATGACGAGAACGTGGTCGCCGGGATCCGTGCGGAACAGGGCTGCGCGCACCGGCACCGACACCGTGACGTCGAACCCGGCGCCCGCCAGCCGCGAAATATGCTCGGGCAGCTGCTCTTCCGTCGAATCGATCGGCGACAGATCCGGCACCACGTCCTCGGTCGGCAGGATCACCTGGAGGGGTTCGCCCTCCACCATCGGGAACCGGGTGCGCAGCGACTCGTGCCGGTCCATCACGTCGGCGACGGCGTCCTGCATCGCGTCCTCGTCGAGATCGCCGGTCAACCGCACCGCGAGCGCGATGTTGTAGGCCGGCGAATCGAGGTCGAACTGGTTGATGAACCACATGCGCTTCTGCGCCAGCGAGACCGGCAGGTGGTCGGGGCGCACCCCGGCCACCAGCGGCGGACGTTCGGCGCCCTGCACGGACTCGGACTCGATCCGGGTGGCCAGCGTCGCCACGGTCGGGGCGTCGAAGATCTCCCGGACCCCGATCCGGCTGCCGAGGGCGGCGTTGACCCGCGCCACCAGCCGGGTGGCCACCAGCGAGTTGCCGCCGAGGTCGAAGAAGCTGTCGTACACGCCGATGCGGGGTGCGTCGAGCAGGTCCGCGAAGATCGACGCGAGGATCTCCTCGATCGGGTTGCGCGGCGTGACGAATTCCGCTGACGGGCTGAGGAACTCGGGCTCGGGCAGCGCGCCGCGATCCAGCTTTCCGGTGGCGCCGAGCGGGAACCGGTCGAGCACGATGATCCGGGTCGGCACCATGTAGGCGGGCAGCGCCTCCACCGCCGCGTCCCGCACGACCGCGGTGTCGATGTCGGCGCCCGCCACCGGGATCACGTAGCCGACGAGGCTTTCGCCGGTGGCCTCGCTGCGGTGCACCGTGACGACGGCCTGCGCCACCGACGGGTGCGCCAGCACGGCCGCCTCCACCTCGCCGAGTTCGATGCGCTGTCCGCGGAGCTTGACCTGGAAGTCGCGGCGGCCGATGTATTCGATGTTGCCGTCGGCGCGCCAGCGGACCACGTCGCCGGTGCGGTACATCCGCTGTCCCGGTGCGCCGAACGGGTTCGCCACGAACCGGTCCGACGTCAGGTCGCTGCGACCGACGTAACCGCGGGCCAGCTGCACGCCGGCCAGGTACAGCTCGCCGTGCACCCCGACCGGCACCGGATGCAACCGGGAGTCGAGGACGTACAGCTGTGTGTTCCACACGGGTGCGCCGATCGGAACCGAGGCGCGGTCGCCTTCCGTGCACTCCCAGAAGGTGACGTCCACGGCGGCCTCGGTGGGGCCGTACAGGTTGTGCAGCGCCGCGGATCCGAATTCGCGGAAACTGTCGGCAGTGGCGGGCGGCAGCGCCTCACCACTGCAGAACACCTGGCGCAGCGAACCGCACAGTTCCGGTTCGGCGCCCGCCGTGAACACGGCGAGCATCGACGGCACGAAGTGCATGGTGGTGACCTGGTGGTCGGCGATGATGTGGGACAGGTACGTCGGGTCCCGGTGACCGTCCGGCGCGGCGAGGACCAGTCGCGCACCGACCTCGAGGGGCCAGAACAGTTCCCACACGGACACGTCGAACGTGACCGGCGTCTTCTGCAGGACCACGTCCGTGTGATCCATTCGGTACGTGTCCTGCATCCACAGCAGCCGGTTCGCGATCGCCCGGTGACTGACGGCGACGCCCTTCGGCCTGCCCGTCGACCCCGACGTGTAGATCACGTAGGCGGTCGAATCGGGGTGGATCGGACCGCCCCGCTCCGCGTCGGTGATCGGGGTGCTGCGCCGCCGGGACAGGTTCAGGGTGTCGATCTCGATCACGGCGGCGTCCGCGCTGTCGACGCCCTCGCATCGATCGCGGGAGGCGGTGAGAACGCAGGCGGGTTCGGCGCTCTCGATCACGTACGCGATCCGCGACGCCGGATGGTCGGGGTCGAGCGGCACGTACGCGGCCCCGGTCTTCTCCACCGCATAGATCGCGATCATCAGTTCCAGGGAACGGCGCAGCGCGACGGCCACCCGGGATTCGGGTCCGACGCCGCGAGCGAGGAGTTCACGGGCCAGCCGGTTGGCGCGGGCGTCGAACTCCGCGTAAAGCAGTTCCTCTTCGGCGAACACCACGGCCACGGCGTCCGGGGTGCGGGCCACCTGCGACTCGAACAGGCTGACCAGGGTCGCCGAGTCCGGGACGGGAACGTCGGTGGCGATCCACTGCTCGAGCATCCGGTGCGTCTCGTCCGCGCCGATCAGGTCGAGGTCGCCGACCTTCGCGTCCGACCCGGCGGTGATGGTCTCGAGAAGAGTGACGAACCGCTCGGCCAGCGCCGTCATCGTCGGCGGGTCGAACAGTTCCGACGCGTAGGAGAACTGGACGTCGATCGCGCCCGGGGCGCCGGAGTCCTCGATGTGCTCGGTGAGGATGACCTGGAGATCGAACTTGGCGGCACCGGTCTCGAGTGCCTCGACCTCCACGTCGAGTCCGGGCAGCTCGAGCCTGGTGTTCGCGAATCCCTGCAGCACCAGCATCACCTGGAACAGAGGTGAATGCGCTTCGGAGCGAGTCGGTTTCAGTTCGTCCACGAGCCGCTCGTAGGGCAGATCGGTGTTGCTGAACGCCTCCAGATCCACGGAGCGGGTGTGCGAGAGGATCTCGGGGAAGCTGCGATCGGGGTCGACGGTGGTGCGCAGCACCACGGTGTTGACGAACATGCCGACGACGTCGTCGAGTTGCCGTTCTCCCCGTCCGGAGACCGGGGATCCGATCGACACGTCGGCCGACCCGGACGACCGGGACAGCAGGACCGCGAGTGCCGCGTGCACCACCATGAACAGGCTGGCGTCGTTCGCGCCCGCGATGTCGAGCAGCGCGGTGTGGATGCGTGCCGGAATCGTGAAGTCGGCGGTGGCGCCGATCATCGACTGCCGGGCCGGGCGCGGGCGATCGGTCGGCAGATCCATGACCTCGGGGGCACCGTCGAGGGTGCGGGCCCAGAACGCCAGCTGCCGGGACAGCAGACTCGTCGGATCTTCGGAGGAGCCCAGCAGTTCGCGCTGCCACACCGCGAAATCGGCGTACTGCACCTCCAGCGGCGCCCACTGCGGGGCCTCGCCGGCGGCGCGGGCGTGGTAGGCCACCATCACGTCCCGGGTCAGCGGCGTCATCGACAGGCCGTCGGCGGCGATGTGGTGCACCACGAACACCAGCACGTGGTGGTCGGTCGCGGTCCGGTAGAGCTCCGCCCGGATCGGCGGTTCCACGGTGACGTCGAATCCGGTTGCGGCGTCGGCAATCAGGCGGGATTCGAGTTCACTCTCGGCGACCTCGACCGCGTCGAGCTGCGGGCTCACCTCCGCGACCGGCAGCACCACCTGGATCGGACCGTTGGGGGTGTTCGGGAACACGGTCCGCAGCGATTCGTGGCGGGTGAGGACATCGCTCACCGCGGTCCGCAACGCCTCCACGTCGAGCGTGCCGCGCAGCCGGATGCCGACGGGAATGTTGTACGCGGGCGACGCGGTGTCCAACTGGTTGATGAACCACATCCGCTGCTGCGCCAGCGACACCTGCACCGGGCCGGATCCGGGCCGCGGGGCGAGCACGGGGCGGGCGGAGGAGCGGGGCCCGGAGGCGTCGACGCGGGCGCTGAGCAACGCGACGCTGGGCGCCTCGAACAGATCCAGCACCCCGATCTCCGTGCCGAGGGCAGTGTTGACCCGGGACACCACGCGGGTCGCGACGAGGGAATCGCCGCCGAGGTCGAAGAAGCTGTCGTCGACGCCGATGCGCTCGACTCCGAGCAGCGTCGCGAATACCTCCGCGATCTGCATCTCGGTCGGGGTCACCGGTGCCCGGTAGACGGTGGACGTCGCCTCGAACTGCGGTTCCGGCAACGCCTTCCGGTCGAGCTTGCCCGCCGGGGTCAGCGGGACCTCGAGGAGCTCCATCACCCTGGCGGGCACCATGTGCGCGGGCAGCGCGGCGGCGGCGTGTTCGAGGATGTCGCCGACGACGATCTGCGCCCCGTCCTCGGGCAGCACGTACGTCACCAGTGCCGTGTCGCCGGACGGTGCGGTGCGGCCGACGGTGGTCGCGAACGCCACACTCGGATGCGAGCGGACGACGGCGTCGATCTCGCCGAGTTCGATGCGGAATCCGCGGATCTTCACCTGGAAGTCGGTGCGGCCGAGGTACTCCAGCTGTCCGGCGGCGTTCCACCGAGCCAGGTCGCCGGTGCGGTACATCCGCTCACCGGGTGTCCCGTGCGGGTCTGCGACGAACCGCTCGGCCGTCGGGACCGACCGGTTGTGGTACCCGCGTGCCACACCGTCGCCGGTGATGTACAGCTCGCCGGGCACCCCGGCGGGGACGGGGCGCAACCGCGAATCGAGCACCAGCAGACCGCAACCGCGGGACGGGCGGCCGATCGTCACCGGTTCGCCGACCGTCAGCGGTCCCGCGACGCTCGCAACGACGGTGGCCTCGGTGGGACCGTAGGCGTTGAACATGACGCGACCCGGCGCCCACTGCTGCACCAGCGCAGGAGGACAGCTCTCACCACCGGTGACGACGCACCGGATGTGGTCGAGCCCGGTGGGATCGACGGATGCCAGTGCGGCCGGCGTCACGAACGCGTGCGTCACCCGTTCGCGGCGCAACAGGTCGGCGAGTTCGGTACCGCCGTACACCGTCGACGGTGCCACCACCATCGTGGCGCCTGCGCCCACTGCGAGAAGCAGTTCCAGGATCGACGCGTCGAAACTCGGGGAGGAGAAGTGCAGGGTGCGCGACCCCGCGGTGACGTCGAACCGCTGCCGCTCGTCCTCGGCGAAATTCGCCAGACCGACATGGGTGACGACCACACCCTTGGGAGTACCGGTGGAGCCGGACGTGTAGATCAGGTAAGCCGGATCCGCCGTCCGCAACGGCCGGAGGCGGTCGGCGTCGGTGATCGCGCCGGCGGTGTGCTGTTCCAGCTCCCGCCCGAACGACGCGTCGTCCATCACCAGCCACGGCGTGATCGCCGGCAGCGACGAGCGGTGCGCCGCAGCGGTGAGACCGACGACCGCACCGGAATCGGTGAGCATGTGCTCGATACGGTCGGCCGGGTAGTTCGGGTCGACCGGGACGAACGCGGCCCCGGACTTCGCGACCGCCCAGGTGGCCAGCACCGACTCGATCGAGCGCGCGATCGCCAGCGCCACAACGGAACCCGGCCCCACCCCGTGCCCGATCAGCATGCGGGCCAGTCGGTTCGACTGCTCGTCGAGTTCGGCGTAGGTCAGGGTGCGCCCCTCGTAGACGAGGGCGTCCCCGTCGCCGCCCGCCGCAACGGCACCGGCGAGCAGTGCGGGAAGCGTGCGGGGCTCCACCGCGGGCTCGTCGCGGACCGGTGTGAGTTCCGCGTATTCGGCCGGTTCGAGGAGATCGATGTCCCCGATCGGCGCGGCCGGATCCGCCGTCACCGACTGCAGGATGCGGACGAAGCGGGCGGCGATCGCCTCCGCGCTGTCGCGGTCCCACACGTCCGTCGCGAACCGCAGCCGGCCGTTGATGCCGCCGGTCTCCGATTCGGTGAGGGAGAACACGAGATCCAGCCCCAGAGCTCGATGTTCACGCTGGATCGGGCTGACCGTCACGGTCCCCGAGGAGTCGTGCGGATGGCCGCCGTCGGTGAACTCGAGCATCACCTGGAACAGCGGCGTGTGCGACGGGTCGGGTTCGGCCACCACGGCGGCGACGAGATCGTCGAACGGCAGCGCCGCGTGCGAGAACGCGGCCCGGTCGGCGTCCCGGACCCGGCCCAGGTGGTCGACGAACGACGACGCCCCGTCCACCTGCGACCGCAGGACCGCCTTGTTGAAGAACGCTCCGGCTTCCGGGTCTTCGGAGTCGGTCGTGTCGCGCCCGACGATCGGTGTTCCGACCACGACGTCGTCGGTGTCACCCAGCCGGCCCAGCAACACGGCCAGCGCGGCGTGCAGCGCGGTGAAGATCCCGGTGCCCGCCTCCTCGGCCAGCAGTGCCGCCCGGTGCTGCACGCCGGCGTCGACGGCGAACCCGACGACCTCGCCCGCGCCGGCCCGCTCGGCCGGGCGCGGCCGGTCCAGCGGCAGCGCCGTGACCTCGGGCAGGCCCGCCAGCTCCCGCTTCCAGAACTCGAGCTGGGACTCCCGTTCGAGGAACCGCGCGCCGAGTCGCGCGCTCTCGGCGTGGATGTCGGCGGTCCGCGCCTGCGGCTCCGCGGTGACGAACTCCTCGATCAGCTCCACGAACCGGCGGTGGTGCGCGCGCAGCTCCTCCGCGCCGTACCGGTTGGGGTTGCCGCGGAAATCGAGCAGTGTCTCGCCGTCACCGCCCTGATAGATGTTGACCAGCAGGTCGTCCACCGGTCCCGACGTCACGATGTGGTACTCGCCGCTGACGGACCCCAGCGTGAACGCCTGGTGGAACAGCATGACATTCACCATCGGGCCGGCGAGACCCTCCGCTGTCCCCGCGAGTCCGGCGTCGCGGCGGATGTCCTCGAGGCTGCACCGCTGATGCCGCAG
Organism: Rhodococcus sp. T2V; assembly: GCF_029269925.1. Classification (NCBI taxonomy): domain Bacteria; kingdom Bacillati; phylum Actinomycetota; class Actinomycetes; order Mycobacteriales; family Nocardiaceae; genus Rhodococcus; species Rhodococcus sp. T2V. The sequence goes on along the minus strand of NZ_JARJBD010000077.1, from coordinate 3,906 downwards.
CGCACCCATCAGTTCGAGCTGCGTCCGCTGGACGAGTTCGGTCACGGTGTCCTCGGGGCGGACGGTGATCCGCAGCGGGGCGACGTTGACGAGCATGCCGCCGGACCGCTGCAGCGGCGCCGTGGTCCGCGCCGACACCGGCAGGTTGATGAGCACGTCCCGCTTGCCCGTCATGCGGGACAGGTAGCAGGCGAACCCGGCGAGCAGGACGGCCGCCGACGTGGCACCGACCCGCTGATCCGACTCGCCGAGGAAACCCAGCGCGGATTCGGAGATCTTCGCGCTCTCGAGCCTGCTCTTCGCCGCCGCGGGGGCGTCGTGGGTGGCGAGCGTCGACCCGTGCTCGATGCCGACTATCCGTTCGGCCCAGTACAACCGGTCGTTCTCGAACCGGGTCGACTTCCGGTACTTCTGGTCGAGTGCGTACAGCTCGCGCAGGTCCAGCGCACGGTTCGGTTCCGGTTCGGTACCCTCGATCGCCGCCGTGTACAGCGCCGCGATCCGGTTCACCATGGTCATGCCGCTGTACCCGTCGAGGGCGACGTGATGAATCCTGGTGTACCACAGGTAGTGCTGCTCACCGACCTGCAGGACGTTCATCTCGACGAGCCGGTCCCGGGTCAACCGCAGAGGTGTCGCGTAGTCTTCGTCGATCCACGCCTGCGCGGCGGACATCGGCTCGTCCTCGCCGCGGAAGTCGAGGAACCCGATCGACGGGTCGATCGTGAAATCGACCGCCTGATAGGGCTCCCCGTCGACGTCGAGCAGACGCAGGAACGGCGACTGGAACTCCTGACCGGCCCGCACGGCGGCCTCGCTCAGCAGGTCCAGGTCGATCTCGCCCCGCAACTCGATGTACTGCGCGATGAACTTGGGGACCGTGGGGCTCAGTTGTTGGGCGAACCACATGCTCCGTTGCACCGAGGAGAGCGGGAAGGCCCCTTCGGGAACGTTCACATCTTCGGCGCCGTTATTCGGCTGCGGCGAATTCACACTCGTCATCTCGTTCCCCCAGCGGGTAGAAGACCTTGGATGCGCAAGTCCTGCGCGTGAGACGGACCAACCGACGCCGGTCTCCCACGCTGTACTGATCGTGCTGTACGTGCGGGCCCGATGTGCGTCGATTCGTGATGTTCGTTTCGGAATCGCCATCGATCGGCGACGGTCGGACCGGTCGAGCAGAGTGCGTCCCACGCTCCCCTGCCTCTGTCCGAGGCTCAGCGGAAGCGTTCGGCCTCACGTGCGAGTTGCACGAGGTCGGCGCACAGCGACTCCACCTCATGGGCCGCCGCACCTTCGGCAACGGCTGTCGCCACGTCCTCGGCGGCACATCGAACCTGAAAAACCCGGTCGACCATGGCGGAGGCTTCCTCCGAGGTGAGCACCACCGCATCGGCGGGGATGCTGGTGCCTTTGACCTGGTTGCGCTGCTCGTACGCGCGTTGACGGCACGATTGGCGGCAGTACCGGCGACGCCGGCCCATCCCCGTCTCCGCCACTTCGCGTCCGCACCACACACAGGAATCCGGTCTGCGGGAGGCGCTGGTCATGGTCGACCACCTTACTGCGCGGCGCCCCCGAGCCCGCCCGGTAAGATGTCGAGGTTGCATCTGCGCGGCGTGCGGGAACCAATCGGGAGGCCGTGGCGTTGTAGATGAGTGTGAACGCTTGGTGCTGGTCCAGGCGTGCTCGCGCGGAGACGAACGAGGAGAGGACACAACCATGGCAGATCGCGTACTTCGAGGGAGTCGACTCGGAGCGGTGAGCTACGAGACCGACCGTGACCACGACCTCGCGCCCCGTCGGATGGCCAAGTACCGGTGCGACAACGGTGAGGTCTTCGACATTCCCTTCGCCGACGACGCCGAGATCCCCGGTACGTGGCTGTGCCGCAACGGCCTCGAGGGAACCCTGGTCGAGGGCACGGCGCCGGAGGCCAAGAAGGTCAAGCCGCCGCGTACCCACTGGGACATGCTGCTCGAACGCCGTTCCAAGGAGGAACTGGAAGAGCTGCTGAAGGAGCGCCTCGACCTGCTGAAGGCGAAGCGCCGCGGAGCCTGACACAGGCCACCGAACCGTACGAACGCCGTCTCGGCCCTGCCGGGGCGGCGTTCGCCGCGTCCGGGGTGCCTGCGACCCCGCCTTCGGCGTGGTCCGGGGTGCCTGCGACCCCGCCTTCGGCGCGGTCCGGGGGGTCTGCGACCCCATGTCGGGCGGGGACGGGATGTTCGACACGGACAAGCTTCTGTAGGCCACTGGGCTGGTCACCGTCTCGACAGGACTCATCCAAGTACTCCGATCTGCTGAACGCGGGCGCGTTACATTCCGAGCACACCAAGCACCGAGCGTCACGCCCCGAACACGCAGTCGAAGAAACCACGTATGACCGACCTCCCGGGCTTCCATACCGTGTGAGAGGTAGGTCACATGACCGCTCTCAATCTACTATTCGGTACGGCGGAGTCAAGGGTTTGGTCTTCTCTTCGGGCAAATCTCACACCTAGGGTATGAAACCGGCACCCTGAAACCACGGCAGGTCCGGCGTTCACGATGTTCCGGGTGGTCAACCGCTCATTTCCACGACAGCCGCTCACATTTCGTGGTATTTCCCCATCACCGCCCAAACCAAACCTTGCGGTCGGTTGAGCGGCGGGGGGTGCGGTCATCGCACCGAGTGCGGCCGGTTCTCGCTGTCGTCCGGGTCGGTGTCCCTGCCGGTGTCTGGCGCGGCGTGCCGCGGCCGGCGCCGCGAACGCTCGAGGTGCGGCGCGATCGCGGCGAGAGCGTCCGGTGTCGTCATCGTCCAGTGCGTCGCGTCCACCGGGTGCTCGTCGATCCTTCCGCGCACGAACGGGCCCCAGCAGGTCACCGGGTCGATGTGGAAGCCGTCGTCGAGGGCGGCGGTGAAGAACACCAGTTCGCCGTCGAACATTCTCGGGCGGTGTCCGTCGATGAGGTCGGGGGCCCGCAGCGCGTTGCCATAGATCCGGTCGAGTTCCGGGGCGGTGAGTGCCGCCAGTGGACCGCCGACGACCCGGAGCAGCGCGGCCGCCCGCTCGGCGTCGAATTGCCCGCCGGGCGCGAGTTCGTCGAGAACACCGTCGTCGGGCAGGTCCAGGCCGGCACCGCCGAGGAGATCCGCGGTAGTCGCGGTGTTCTCCACGCTGCGGTCGAGTCCGACGTAGCTGTCGAGGAGTCCGAGCAGACGCACCTCTTCGCCCGCCGCCTGCAACTGCACGGCCATCTCGTGAGCGATGACCCCGCCCAGCGACCAGCCCACCAGGTGGTACGGGCCGTGCGGCTGGATCGAGCGGATCTCCTGGACGTAGCGATCCGCGAAGTCGGTGATCGTCGCCGGGTGCGGCTCGTCCTCGGTCAGCGCCGGCGACTGCAGCCCGTAGATCGGCCGGTCCTCGGTCAGTTCCCGGCTCAGTCCGGCGTAGCTCCAGGCGAGCCCGATGAACGGGTGGACGCAGAACAGCGGCTCCGCCGTCCCTCGGGTGCGGATCGGGAGCAGCACGTCGAGCGAGGCACCGGCGTCGTGTGCTCCGTCGGTCGCCGCGTTCTGGATGCGCTGTCCCAGCGACCGCGGTGTCGGGTCGGTGAACATCCACTGCAGCGGGAAGTCGATGTCCAGTTCGGACCCGAGCGCGGACGCGACCCGGGTGGCGATCAGGGAGTTGCCGCCGAGGTCGAAGAAGCTGTCCGTGGCTCCGACCCCGTCGATACCGAGGACCTCGCCGAACACTGTGGCGACGGCCCGTTCGGCCGCGGTCCGTGGCGGCTGGTACTCGGCGGCGGCCGAGCGGACCTCCGGTGCGGGCAGGGCCTTGCGGTCGAGTTTGCCGTTCACCGACAGCGGGAGGGTGTCCAGGTGCACGACCTGCGCCGGAATCATGTACGACG
>NZ_JARJBD010000076.1:0-50289 GCF_029269925.1 Rhodococcus sp. T2V | reverse complement strand
CGGTGGGTCGGTCGGGTATCGACCGCACTGCCCGCAGCAGGGTGTCCCGGCTGACGGCGACTCCGAGTCGGCCGGAGAGTCGGGCGCCGGCCCGGCCCGCGGCGGCCAGGCCGATCGCTTCGATCATCGCTGTCCCCGCCGGTGTTCGCCGACTCCAGCGCTCGGTCAACCCCGCGATTTGCTCGGCGAAAGTTGTTGCCGCGCAGTCAGTGGTGTCGCAGAAGAACCGGCGGGCCCGGACATCGATCAGGACCGGATGCCCGCCGATCGCGGTGTCGGCCAGCTGTCGGCGATACCGCGAATGCACACGAGTGGCTTCACCATCGCACCGCGGGCACCACGCTCGGTCACCTCGGGAACGGGCCTGGATTCGGATCGTCGATCCGACTCGCCAAACACCCACAACATCGATACCTGCCAGATGCGGGAGTAAGACCCGCACATCGTCTTCAGCGCACTCGGAGAATCCTCACCCGACCTCGTCGATGCAGGTCAGTGACACGCCAGGAGGCTTCACGAAATTTGCGCCAGATCCAATTACGTGACGGACAAACCCCTCAACCTGGGGAATTAGATGACCGCTGACACCCACCGTGTGCCCGAGTGCTGATCTCGGGAGTGTGGGTGTGGCCGTTCTTCGGCCGCACCCCACCATTCATTCCGTCGCGCCCGGGCCACGGACCGCAGGCCTGGTTGGGTTTGGGGGCACTGATCGACTTCTGCGGAGAGATGAGCACGCCCTTGTCGTGCCGCTCATTGACATGCCTCGTCCCGCCGAGCCGGACGAGGGGATGTTTCTCGCGCCGGCACGGGGGTCGATGACGCTGCGGCGCTTCTACGCTGGGGGGGGACCACGATCAGCGGCGGGAGACGATCATGAGTTACGAAGCGATCTACGACGGGGTCCGGTATCCGCTCGCCGATGCGGCCACCGCCCACGGCCTCGAGGACGCCATCCGCGGCCTGTTCGACAACGGCAACGGCGGTTTCGTCGGTTTCGTCAGCCAGAACTCGACGGTGCGCCTGTTGATTACACCGGCGACGCCGGTCGCGATTCGGGGCAGCGACGAGCCGAACCCGAGCGTCGTCTACCGCTGGTAGCCCCGCCCACAGCCGGCACCAACCGGCGGCCCCAGCCGAGAGACGGTGCTCGCCATGTCGACGGCCAGAGCACCAGCGGAGAGTGAACCGTCAACGGTGAGGCGGATCGGCCCTCCCGCCCTCCGGTCACGCGGGATCGCGATGGTCAGCTAGGCCGGCCGGGTCGGCGCCAGAAGTCGTCTCCCATGAAGGGTTTTCGTACCGGCCGGTCTGCGTGATGGGGCCCGGGGCCGGGCACCCTCTTGTATGGGATCGAACGCAGGCAACCCCACCAGCTCGCCGGCCGCGACTCTCGGCGGTCGACTGTTGCAACTGGTCGGTGACCGGGACGCCGCCCGGTTCTCGCGCGAGGTATCCCGGGTGTGCGCGGAGCTGCACCCGACCGGGGGTCGGCCGGTGTACGGCGATGTGCTCGCCTGGGTCGTCGACGCCACCGTCGGTGTCATCGTCGCGCGGCTGGGCGGCGCGGGTCCGGAGGAGACGGTGATCCTCGACGTCCGCTTCACCGATGGTCGACGGTACGTCGACGGTGAGGCTCTGCCGGCGTCGGAGCGGTGGGTGCTGCGGACCGTGGCGGAGTTCCTGGCCGAGGATGTGGTGGAAGGGGAGCGGTCGCTCACGGCCGCCGAACAATTCGACATCGCCCTGCGCGCGGAGATCTTGGCCGATGCCCTGATCTGGCTGGACTTCGTTCTCGATGTCGACCTTCCCGACCCACCCGACATGGCTGCCGTGTAGAAGGCGCATCCAGGCTCGGAAAGTGTTTCGGGCCGGGGCGTTTTCGTGCGACGGGCGGGTGCCGGTTCGGGTGCGCGGGTGTTGAGCTCCCGGTGTGGGGACCGCCGGTCGATTCTGTCACTTGTTGGGGCTATGTGATGCGCGGAGGGCGGTGGTGGGCGGTGAGCAACAGGTGATCGAACCGGGTGCGGAGGCCGGTGTCGGGTTCGAGTTCGCCGAATGCGGCGACGATCCGTTCGGCCAAGGTGCGGAGCCGGGTATTGGTTTCCTGGGAGCGCCAGGTCAGGATGTCGAACGCGCGGTCGGCGGGAATGCCGTAGACCAGCATCAGCGCGCCCTTGGCCTGCTCGATCATCGCACGCGATTGTTCGAGGGCGGCGACGGTTTCGTCGACCGAGTCCTTGACGTCGCTGCGGTGGGAGTCGGTGATGTCGATGTAGAACCCGGTCGTGCCGATCACGGCGCCGGTGTCGTCGTGCATGCGGTCGCCGACGACCACGACCTGGTGGATTGTGCCGGTGGTGTCGATGATGCGGTGTTTGCTGCTGAAGGGTTCGGCGTCGTTGATCATCCGGTCCAGGACCCGGGCGACGTGCGGGTGGTCCTCGGGGTGTTTGTGGGAGAGCAGCAGTTCGGTGGTCGGGGTGACCTCGCCGGGCCGGTAGCCGTGCATCTGGGCGACGGTGTCGGACCATTCCCACCGCTGCCCCTCCAGGTAGAAGCGGAAACTGCCCACCCGTTGCGGCTCACCGCCGCCGAACACCTGCTCTGAATCCACGCCCTATTTTCTAGCAAATCGATAGCTCGAAAGTTGCACGAGTTGCCGGGGCGGGCCACGCCCGTTGGCCGGTACACCTTCGACGAGGGTGGCCACCGCACCTGTGACGTGCGACCTGGGGTGCGGGGCGAGCGTGCGTGCGCTCCTGCGCGGCCCCACGAAGGGAGAGGAGAGCGACGAATCTCGGCCTACGCGGCGGAGAGGTCGCGCCCCCTACCGGGACCGAAGGGCCGCCGTTCGGCACACTCTGGTTGCGGCGGCAGGAACTGCGGACCCTGCCTGCAGCGTGGCTGGCCCGAAAGTCACGGAACTCTGCTCGGGGCCCGCGGCGCTCCACAGACCCGCAACGCTCACCCGGGTGCAGTACCCCGCCACTCGACGAGGTGGCAGGGGTACACCGCAGGTGAGAGGAGGTGTTCTCCTGCGCATCTGGCGGTGCGCGGTCTGTCGCCCACCCGTTCGGCCCTGCTGCTCTCGTAACCGCACCCCTGCCGTTTCCGGCCCGTCTGACGGGGCACTCGGCAAAAGGGCACATTCCCCGGGAAACGGCGTCCCCGCCAGGTCGGTCCGGGGACCGAAACATGGAGGCACGGATGAGTATGCGGGTGTGTGACACCGTCGATCACGACGAGATCCGCCGGTGGATCCAACTGCATCGTGGTGCGCCCGCCCGGGTTCCGGACCCGGCGGCGGTGTGCTCGGCGGAGGTGCTGCTCGTCGACTTCCTCGGGGCCCGGTCGGGTCACTATTTCGAGCACATTTCGTGGGCGGAATGGTTCGCCTGGTCCGATGATCACCGGCTGTGTTTCCGCTGCCCGGCCGATCCGGAGAGACTGTCGTTTCACCTGTTCCCGCGCGGAGCGGCACCGCCGACCGTCCATGCGGTCAACCTGAGCCCGTAACCCGAACCCGGCAGCCCTGCTCCGGGTGGCGGGCAAGGGGAGTACGGCGGCGTCCGAGAATGGGTTGGCGCGACTGTGCGGCTGCGTGGCGGTGTTGCTCGGTATCCGGCTCAGCTGAGGATGCCGGCGGGGTGTGGTTAGAAGTCCTCGTCGATGCAGGCCAGCCGGTCGCCGGCCATCCCGGCCTGCCCTGGGGCGGTCTGGGTGTGCTGGTCGTGGACCACCACGGACTTGGCTTCCCCGGGACGGAACTCCCAGTCGACCGTCGTCGAGGCCTGGGCGTTGCCGCCCGGGTCGGTGGTGATGTCGAGCCAGATCTCGTTCTGCGGGTTGGCATAGGCCGGATCGGATGACGGGGCTTGTGGGGTGGCGGCGGGGTCGACGGTGTTCTGGTAGTGCGGTCCCGAGTCCGCCGGGGCCGGCCCGCAGGGTTGGGTGTGCACGTGCACCCCGAAGTCACGATTGGGTGCGAGGCCGGTGGCGTCGAGGGTGATGGTGGTGCGGCCGTCGTTCTCGTCGGATTCGATGTTCACGGTCGATCCGACCGGGACGGCGGCCTCGTTGTAGGTGAAGGCGTTGTTGTCCTCGGTGAGGGCGGTCCCGGGCAGCACGAAGGCGCCTCCGGAGGTGTCGGGGACCGGCAGCATGTCGGTGGCCGTCGCGGCTGAGGATGCGGGCGGTGTTTGGACGGTGGGTTCCTCCGTCGCATCGTTGCTGCCGCATCCGGCGACGACCCGGGCGGTCAGCGACACGCCGGCGAGAACTGTGGTGCTGCGTCGGGTAGCCATACTTGTCGCAGTACCCGGGACCCGGAGATGCCGAATCACGGTGCCGTTCCGGGTCTGCCGCCCGCGGGCAGCGCTACGCCCGGCCGCACGCGCACCGCGGCGACAGTTCCCCTGGTCCTGTGGGATTTCATGGAACATCGCTGAGCTCGCCGGACTACCTGATACTTCCAGTACTGTCATCAGGTCCGTACCGAAGAACGCGAGGAGTGGATCTGTGGCACGCAAGGTCGTGGTCGAACTGGTCGACGACATCGACGGCACCGTGTTCGGTGAGGACGGCGAGAGCATCAGCTACGCCGTCGACGGCGTCGAGTACGTGATCGACCTGAAGGACGAGCACGCGACAGAGCTCCGCGAGATCTTCGAGTACTACATCGCCCACTCCACCCGGGTCGGAGGCCGTAAACACCGCTCGGACCGGACGGCCACCCCGGGTCCCACGCGGCGGCTATCGGGGGAGGCGAAGAAGATCCGGGCCTGGGCGCTCGAGCAGGGCTATACGCTCTCCTCCCGCGGTCGTATCCCCGCTGAGATCGAGCAGGCCTACCGCGACGCCCACTGACCATGGGTGTGACCCGGTGGCAGGGTCGTTCGCTGTCGGCGAACGCCCCCGGTCGCGGAATGCCCGCGGAGGGTCCCATGCTGAAGAGGCCGACGATGGCGTGCATACCCCGGGTACCCAGACCAGAACTGTCGCTGCGCGCGGCCACGTGCTTTCCTCTGGACTATCTACAAGTCCTCCACCGGCACCGATTGAGTATCGACACGGGCGCGATTGTTCCCCTGACCTGAGATCTGTGCAGGTAGAAGGCTCAGTCAGCGGTGATTGCATCGATCAGCGATCGTGGTCTCCATCCTCACCCGGCACCTGGTTGCCGCGATAGGTTAGCGTGTCGGCACAGATAAGGGGGAGTTCATGTTTGCTTGGTTTCGTCGGCCCCGCCGACCCACACGATCGCACTCTTCTGCCGAGCGCAACGAGCGGTTGATCGACGAGGCGCTGGTTGCGGCGCTGACCGGTGATCAACGCGAGAAGTACATCGAGGCCTTGCTCGAGCGGGCCGAGGTCATGAAGGAATTCAACATCGACGGTGTTCGGTCGTGTTCCCGCGGCGTCACGCCGCGGGGGCAGCTGGTGCGCTCGCCGGAGGAGATCCGAGAAGAGACCGCGTTTCTGCGCAGCCAACTGAGTTCGCAATAGGCGCCAGCACAAGCACGGTGCGGGCAACGCACAGCTGACAACCAGAAAGGGGCGTGGCGATTTCCCTTCTACCGTGGAGACGACGTGCCGCCACGTGGGGTGGGAGGTGTCAGACCCACCGCCCTGGACCGGACAATGCGACGTAAAGGGTGCAGCGTCTGACGATCTCGCGGACGGCGTCGGCGTGAGCCCCCGTCGGTATCAGCCTTGGTTGTCTGGCACGACGGTACCGACCCGGTCATGATTGGCCGCCCGCCCCGCGTGACTCGACATCACCTCACCCGCGCGCACGATCACGGCTCAGACTTCGCCGTGCAGCACACAATGCATCCTTACCCAGGCGGAGTGGGTGTTTCTTCGTTGTCGTCGACCCGGGCCGCGTGTCTCGGCGGGTTGTGCTGCCACCTCATCGGGAGGCGAAACGTGGTGACTGTTGGTGCGGGATAGGGACGAACCCCTGAAGGAACGGTTCGACTGCGACAGTAGACCATCCGCCCCGGAGTGTGGGTCCGGGGCGCCGAGGCGAAGGTATCAGCGCAGGGTGACGACGGTCGTGGTGCGACAGCCCGTGGCCGCCCACCATCCACCACCCGATCATCGCACCGCCGACTGCGGTCTCGGTTGTCCGATCCGCACCTTCTCGCTGAGCGCTGGTAGCGTTGTGCAGCTAATTGCGGTGTGTGCATTCGTCTATCGGATTTCTCGCCCCGGACGGGGCAGGGAAGGTGTGGGTAGTGGCTCAACAACAGGCGCGGGCGGTGGCGACCCGAGCGCAGATCGTTCGTGGAGCGGCGGAGACGTTCGAGAAGCAGGGCTATGTCGGAGCCAGCCTCGGAACGATCATCGAGAACACCGGCCTCACCAAGGGTGCGTTGTACTTTCATTTCAGGTCGAAGGAAGAGTTGGCGCGGTGCATCGTCGCCGAGCAGCACGCCACCTCCATCGCCTCGGTCGCGGCGATCGGCCGCGAGCAGGCTCCGGCGATCGAGCAGATCGTGATGCTCTGCCATGAGATGGCCCGGCAGATCGTGCACGACCCGATCGTGCGCGCCGGCATCCGGATCACCCTGGAGCTCAGTGCCGACGAGGACGGCCCCACCGATCCCTACCTGGACTGGATCACTACGTGCGAGCAGTTGGCGCGGCGCGCCCTCGTGGAGGGCGATCTCGAGCCTGGCATCGACCCGCCGCGGTTCGCCCGGTTCGTGATCGGTGCCTTCACCGGTGTCCAGACGGTCTCGCAGGTGCTGGCGCACCGCACCGATTTGGAGCAGCGGGTCGACGACATGTGGACGTTCCTGCTGCCCGGGATCATGCCCACCGGCCGGCGTCCGGACATCGATCGGATCCGCAAGGCGCGCTGCATCGGCGCACCCCTTGCGCGGGTCGCCGCGCCGCTGCCGCCGCGGCGTTGAGTCGTTCAGCGGTGGGCAAGCCGCACGTGTCCGGTGGCAATCTCGCTCCCTGCTTGCCGGATCACCGCCCGCACCGACAGCGGATCCGCATCGAGGGCCCGGACACCGACGGTGGTGTGCTGATCGAGTTCGGCGAAGCGGTGGAACACCGCGTCGATCGACGCCAGGTGTGCATCCGGGACCTGCAGCGCCGCGAACGCCCCCTGCCGCAGTACCTCCAGGAGCAGCATTCCGGGCAGGTGATCGAGCGGATGGTCGAACAACACCGGGTGCGTCACGTCGACCCGCACCTCCCACTCGCCCCGCCCGGTCGGCCGCCCGAGCACCACGTCCCGTTCGTCGACCTGCCCCACCACGGCGGGTGCGATGGCGGTGCTACACCGCGCTGGGCCGGGGGTGCGCGGCCCGGCGGTGCCCCAGCGCGCCCTGCTGTAGGCGGACGGCGGGAGGGCCACGGCGACACCGGATGCCGATCCGATCTCCCGACCGGCGAACCAGTACCGCAGCTCGATGCGGAAACTCGTCACCACCTCACCGCGGTGCACCAGATCAGACAGCGTGGTCTCCGCCGTCACGTCCGCGGCTGACATCCCGACCCGCAGCGCGTCGAGGTGAGCGCGAACATGCATCTCCTGCATGACGAATCGCCAGCTCGGTGGCACCCGGTATCGGGTGTGGGCAAGGTAGATCGCCGCCTGTCGCAGCGTTTCTGCCAGCAGCATCGGGTCGAATCGACCGTGTTTGGCGCGGTAGAAGCCGTGCAGTCGGGGCCACTGCGCCGCGAGGGCGAACCGGTTCGGCTCACCGAGCTCCGCGCAGTCGGTGAGGAAGACCTCGGCGATGGCCTGACGGTGCACGTAGCGGCGGGCGACGGTCCGCTCGAACGAGAGGACGGGTAATGCCTCACGAACCGGTTGGCGAGCTTGCGTCACGTACCCCTCCACAGAAACCGACCGGTCCGTTGTGCCGGGAAGCCGAACTATAGAACTGGAGTCGGACATGTGAGCAGTCGGGGTCGTCGGCGAGGCGGATCCGACGAGAACCTGCGCCCTTCGGTGAAGTGTGACCGCGACGTCGCCGGCCTGACCCGGGGTGGTCGCCTCTGCCCACACCCATGGGCCGGTCTCCGGTGGCGCGACCTGGTGTCGTTCCGGCGCCGTTGCTCATCTGCCAGGAGGTGCCTGAAGATTCGCCTGCCCTTGATGCGAGCAGGCGTTGATGGGAGCTGAGCGCACGACGATCCGTGATGGTGCTCGGGTGTGGCCGCGGCGACGCACTTACCCGCCACCACATCGGTCAAATCCCTACCTGCGCAGCAGATATGGGCGCCGCTGGCGCCATCGGCCGGCAGTCGATCGACCGCGCCGTGCATACCGTAACCGCTGACTGTGGTCACCCGAGTTCGCCCCAGCCGACCCCCACGACGAGTCCGACTGTTGCGACATTCACCGGAATCTGCCTGCCGATCAACGGGGCCAGACCAAACGGCGAAACTCAACGTACGTCTGCGGCGGTGTTGGAGCCGGCGTTGCCCGGTCGCACCATCATCGCCAACGGCTCTCCCGTGCCGTCGGGTCCGTGGTCGACGAACGCGCACAGCGGGTGGAAACCGAACCCTCTCTTGTAGGTGGCGGCAGCCCTTTCCTTTTCCGAGTGGGCGGTGACCAGGGTGGCGTCGAGGTCGATGATCAGCGGATGGCCGGCGTCGATCTCATGGTCGGGAGCCTGTTCGCCGGCGGCGTTCCAGGCGATCCGTCGGGCTGTCGAACGGGCGGAGTTGATTGCCGCCAACGCTTTCGGGGCGTCAGCGGCCAATGCGGCAATCAGTCTCGAGACGGTGGGATCGGTCGCAACCAGGCCGAAGGCTGCGGGTTCTTCCCGCAGCAGCGCGATATCGGCCAGGCAGTCGCCGCCCAGGGCGAGTGCCATCGTCAGATCGGCGATGATCTTGCCCGGATCGTGGGAGGTCGTCGGTTTACGCCACGGCTCGAGCGCACTCGACAACGCGGTCGTCAGACCTGCCATCTCTGCGGTGCGTAGCAACAACACCGCCCCGGCGTGCGACACGACACCAGTTCCGGCGGGGTCAACGGACAGTGTGGCGGGCACCACGAAATAGACTTGCCCACAAGAAAGGTGCTCGAACGCAGTGAAGATCGGCCCTTAGCAAGCCATATTCTCCCAGTTCAGAGCACCTTTCTTTATGATCAACACGCGGCCCGGGCATGACCAGCGTGAAAGCGCGAGGTTAGCGATCAGCCTCTTGCTGCTCGCCGAGCGTCTGGTCGAGACCCTCGACCGTGACCAGCTCATCCGGAACCTTGAGGATATGAAGAGCGCCACCATCAACCACGAAGTCCGACGCTGTGACATACCCCGACTCGTCGGAGGCAAGGTAGAGGGCGCAATAGCCGATGTCCTCTGGTCGTCCAAAGCGACCACGGAATTTGGGTGCGATGAAGCTCACCCGCCCCTTGCTCACTGAAGCGCGCATATTCGGCGTTGCGATAAAGCCGGGGCTGATCGAGTTCGCTCGAATACCGTGATCATAACCATCGGCCGCGATCTGACGCGTGAGCGCGATCACGCCGGCTTTAGCAGCGGCGTGGCTTGCTTCGGGCACGCCATACCAGCCGCGCTGCCCTGCGCCCGAGGCTGTGTTGACAATCGAGCCTCCGCCACGCTTGACTAGATGTGGCCAGGCAGCCTGCGTCGTCCACAGAACTAGATCGAGTTCATTGCGAATCGTGAATGACCAGTCTTCAGGTGTGATCTCACCGACTAAGCCAAATTTCGGCAGGCTGGCGTTGTTGTAGAGAATATCGATTCCGCCGAATTCGGCAACGCCCCGCTCAATCCAGTCGCGTGCGGCATCTGGATCACTGAGGTCAACCGGAGCGAAGGAGACCATTTCTCCGCCGGCCTCTCGAACTATTGCGGCGGTCGCTTCGGACTTCTCGGCGTCAAGGTCGCAGCCAACGACGCGGGCGCCCTCTGCGGCGAACAGCCGCGCAGCAGCGCTACCTTGGCCGCCGCCGGTCCCAGTGATGAAGGCGATCTTTCCCGCGAGCCGACCGGGTCGCGTGATCTCTGATGACATAGCTTCACTCCTTGTGAGCGCCGAGTGGGCGCCGCGAAAATTGTGGGCAGTACGTTCTTTACGTTCTGTTGGCGTTGGGTCCAGTGCGGCGGGTGTTTCCGAGGCCAACTCCCGGCCTAGGCCGAGGAGATTCGTGACTCGTCGACCACGCGAGGCCGTGCGAATCTAAGGGCTAGCAAACACTATCCAGTGCTTCTAGAACAGTAATCTAGAACTACAATCGAATCCATGTCAACACTGCGGCGGCAGCCCGAGGTAGGCTTGTCGAAATTTGCAGCACACTTATAAGATGTCCCTGCTAACGCAGGGATGTGGTCGGGTCACAGCGTCCAGCCTCAATCGACGGACTGTCTTCGGCGGAACTGTAAGCGGCAAGAGAAGGCACACTGCCAGGTTGTAATAGTCCGACGTTCGTCCTGATTTTCGTCAAGGAGCGACCGCTTCTAGAAGTGGGATGCCGCGAGATGCCGGAAACCATGCTCGAAGGTGTTGTGTTCGAGGTAGTTGTCCGTGTTGAACGCCGACAGAGGGCCCAACCGACCTTTCGCATTGCGACTTCGGATCCGGCCGCGGCGGTTTGAGATGATGTTCTAGATCTGCTTTCCCGCAGATGCTTTCGAGTGATCCGGTGCGAACACTCCTGTCGGTCAGCAGACGGAGCACTTCGGTGTCGTGGGCGCGGTGCGCGCCGAGCAGCAGCATCAACGTGCCGCGCAAGGTTGTCGGTGAGGGCGGGGATCTTCGTGCTCAGCCCGCCGCGGAGGCGTTCCGCCCCAACTCGGTCAGCGCTGACGCTGCCGAGAGCCCCACCGGCCTCGGTCAAACCCTCTTATGCCAAACCTCCTGGATATCTCGACGTGATGCCACCAGGATCGCTTCACGAGCCTGGGTGCACGACGTATCTACTTCGCGCGCCCAATTCGCCGCATCCGAGTGCGTCAGCTGGACCGGAATGGGCAGAACGCGGTAGGGAAAGGAGCGAAGACCCCCGAAAGGGTGTGTGGACCTTCCTGCATTGGTGTTCTTCGACTCCGATTGTTGGACATAGGCGGCCGCGGGGCATATAGTGCGCTTCTACAATCGATTGCATGCCCTGCCTGGGTCAGCACCTTGGTGCGGCGCAATGTACACGTAGACAAATCATTCAATTGGTACGGCATCGTGAGCCCGACCTGGTGTGCGTAGACGAACACGCTGCTGGTTCACATGTAGCCGGGCCGAAACAACCGGCATGTGGTGTCCGCGGGCACCACCACCGCACGTCTTACCCCGGAGCCTCACGTGTGCGGAGTTCGGTTAGAGCGAGGAGGAACAATGCCCGACAAAGGGGAAGCAATTTTGTGCCTGGTGGCTGACTGGGGTGGCCGACATCCGTCAGCGTGGCGTGACGCGGACGCGCCGAACGACCCGCCCATGAACTTCGATTACATTCGGCGCGTTGCGCAGACAGCGGAGCGAGGTAAGTTCCACGGGTTGTTTCTGGCGGATTCTCCTGCGGTAGGATTTCTCGGACACCAGGTCACCACGGAGGCTCTCTCGCGAACACACAAGGGCGTTCGCGGACCTGAGCCGCTCACGTTGCTTGCTGCTTTGTCGGCGCACACCGAGCATCTCGGTCTGCTGGCGACGGCCAGCACGACCTACTGCGAGCCTTTCAACGTGGCGCGGATGTTCGCCTCTCTGGATTTTCTCTCTGGCGGGCGCGCAGGGTGGAACGCGGTTGCCACGGCGTCGACGGCCGCAGCCCTCAACTTCGGACGCGAGGAGCACTTGGGTCATGCCGAACGTTACGACCGCGCGCAAGAGTTTGTCGATGTCGTGACTGGATTGTGGAACAGTTGGGAGGATGACGCCTTCCTGAACGAGAGGGATTCCGGGCGGTACTTCGACCCCGATAAGCTTCACGCTCTGAACTACCACGGGAAATACTTCTCGGCGGCAGGCCCATTAGATATATCGCGCTCACCGCAGGGCCAACCTGTGATCGTCCAGGCTGGATCCTCCGGACCCGGACGTGCTTTTGCTGCACGAAACGCGGAGGTCGTGTTCACACTTCAGGCCGACCCTGAAAAAGGCAAGAGCTTCTATACAGAGGTCAAGGAAGAGGCTGCCGCTTTCGGGCGAGATCCCGGTCAGGTGAAGGTCCTTCCGGGGCTGGCGTTGATCGTCGGACACAGCGAAGCCCACGCGCAAGAGAAGTTGGAGCACCTCGATTCGCTAGTGCCTGAGGAAGTCGGACGAGAGATGCTTTTGACAGTGCTCGGGAGGGATGTGGATCTGTCCGCTGTGGCGCTCGATGACCCTGTCCCGGATGTGCCGATGTCCGAAGTCGGTTCGCAAGGTGCGCAGAAGTACTTCCTAGACATGGTAAGGAGGGAGAACCTCACCGTCCGTCAAGCGATGGGCCGCTCGACACGTACCTCCGCGCATACGGTCGATCCAACCGGGGCGGCCGACATCATCGAGGAGTGGCTTGAGGCCGGGGCGGCCGACGGTTTCAATCTGATGTTCGCAGACGCGGTCGACTCACTCGAGATCTTCGTCGACAAAGTCGTCCCGGAGTTACAGCGGCGGAATCTTTTTCACACCGAGTACAGAGGTAAGACGTTGCGGGAAAACCTGGGGCTCTCGCGTCCGACTGCACGCCACGGCGCATGAAGATCGAGCCGGCGGTTTACGTCGCCGGGTAGAGGCGAACAGCCGGTGTCCACTCGACTTCCCACAGCCAATCCAGGGGCAAGTACAGGGTGAGGCGGCGGGCCGAAGACGCGATCCGGGCCGGTGCAGATACCAGGGTCCTGCGGATGGTGGCGGTCGTTGTCCCTGGCCAGCCGTTGTCCAGTAACGGCACCGGTGGCGCGGGTGAGGTTGAACGCACCGACCGCGAATTCCAGTCGGGAACTGCTGGCGTGTCCTGACGGCAGGCGTGCGAGCGCGGAGTTTTCAGGTTCGCGTGGACCTGTTCGACGATGGCGTGCCCGCGGTGGCCCCTGTCCGGGACGTCATAGTCTGTAGTGTTGAAGAGCGCGAGAAATTGCCAGACGTTGAACATCCTGCCCATGTTCCTGGCCTGCAGATTGAGGTCGGGGATGCGGCGCACCACCAACAGTCCCCGTGCCCCTTGTGGAGGCGGGCCAGGTGAATGCGGTGAAGTCGATCTCGGCGGCCTCGACCCGGGAAATCCACCGGACGCTCGGTTCGCGAACACCGCTTTCACCGTTGCGGTGATCCCGCACGGTTTGCCGAGACGTCGGCGCCAGGCGCGCAGTGCCGCAGACACGGTCGTGCCCGTAGAAAGCTGACTCGGTCCGCGCCATCTCAGACCTTTGCGACACCTGCGGGCGCAGGCGACCGAGCTTGGCGAGGGCGTCGCTGCCCATGGGAACCGTTCGTGGGGATCCGCAGTCATCGCGGCGCAGGCGCTGCCCGACCGTCATTGGTGCCTGTCCGTCGATGGTGCTGAAAATCAACGCGTTTAACCCGCGCACCCCGGTGTATCCGAAGTCGGAGCCCTGCTTCCGGTGCCCGTGCACCGGGATTGACGGTGGGGGTACCGACCCGACGAAGGTCCTGGGACAGCGTCGTTATTGTCCAGCACACGCCCGCCGACGTCGAGCCATCGATCAGCGGTGTCCGTTCGAGGCCATCAGGAATCGGGTGGCAACGACACCGAGTTGGCGGATCTATGCGAAAGTGAACGACCGCAGGAGTGAGCCCAGTTTCGACGGGAAATATGGGGCGGTCAAAGAGCGCATCTGAAAACTCGGGGTGATCGGCGTGTGACTGGTGAGGAATGGGTGAACTCCTGGTAGGTCAGTAGGTGCTTACGCCACGACCCGACCAGGAGTTCACTTGCCATCATCGCTCATCGCACTGTGTCCGTCATGCCCTACCCCGGATCAGGGGATCGGGCATCGGTGCGCGGTGTACTCGTCATCGTCGGTGACCGACGCTCAATGGGCGATTCTTGAACCACTGCTTCCTCCACCCGGCAACACCACGGGCAGTGGTGGTCGTCCCGAAAAGCACTGCCGCCGTCTGGTACTTGATGCGATCTTCTATGTCGTTCGAGGTGGGATCGCCTGGCGGCAGTTGCCGACGGAGTTCCCGCCCGCGACCACGGTGTACGCGATCTTCGTCCGCTGGGTCCGGGCAGGAGTGTGGCAGCGGATTCACGACGCGCTACGCGACAGGGTGCGGGTCCAGGGCGGCCGCCACCCGCTGCCGTCCGCGGCGATCGTCGACTCCCAATCGGTGCAGGGTTCCGACACCGTGCCCGGGTCGAGTCGTGGATACGATGCGGGGAAGAAGACGAACGGCCGTAAACGGCACATCGCTGTGGATTCGAGCGGGCTGTTGTTGGCGGTCGTGGTGACGATGGCCGGGATCCAGGACCGGGACGGCGCGGTCCGGCTGCTGGCTGCGATGCGCGCCCAGTGCTCGACGATTTCTTTGGTCTGGGCCGACGGCGGCTATGCGGGCAGGCTGATCGATTGGTCGAAACATGTTCTGTCCCTCACGGTTCAGGTTGTCAAACGCACCGACGATGTCAAAGGATTTAAGGTTCTGCCCCGGCGGTGGGTGGTCGAGCGGACCTTCGCCTGGATCTGCAAACATCGCCGATGCGTCCGCGACTACGAGACCAGACTCGACCACCACGAAGCCATCGTCTACATCGCCATGATCGCGACCATGTCACGCCGACTCGCCCGCACTGCGTGACACGAACCAGAGTTCTCAGACGCGCTCAAAGATCGTAGGCATGGTGCTGCGCTGCAGGAGCGCCACGTCGTCGAGCCGTTCGGGCCGACGACCACGTGCGCGGACACGAAAGGATATATCCCGGGCGGGATGCGAACCCTTGTCGGTCGGTACTTCTTCATCCGCCAAAGATTTCGAGCAAGCAGATGGTGTGCCGGCTTCCGCGCCGGGATCATTGCCCGCGGGGAGGGGGAGAATATCGCCCGACTGCCGCGCACCGACGGTCACCGCCGAAGGCGGGTTGATCACCTTGGTATTGAGTCACGACCAGACCGTGAAAATATGATTTGGGTATGCGCTCGCTAGGTCGCGAATTTCTTCTTGCGTGCAGCTCGATTCGGGTATGACTTGCCACAACCGCTTTATAAAGTTGTGTGTTGTCATTCCGAAGTTTATGAAGATTTCCTCCTTGGGGGCGCCCCCGTATGGTGCCCATCTTCTGGCGAAATCGATGATGAGGTTTGCTTCACTCTCCGGATGTTTGCGCTTGCGGTTGATTTCGTTCCATACGCGGCGGTGATGATGACGAAGACGGCGCTTCTTCTGATAGCTCATGGGATTTGCGTACCTATCCGGGCACGAGAGACGATTTGAAGATTGAGATGTCCTGGTAGGAGGACGGCAAGGTGAGCGAGTGCACGCGATTATGCCCGCTTGACCGAGCTTGGTGGAGACGTGCATCACGGGAGTGTGAAGTCGATGATTGTCGCTAGCCTGCTCGCGACAGCAGATCATCGAGCTGTGCAGAGGTATGGTCACGCCCCGTCGCGGAACATCGTCTCAGGCGGAGATGTCGTCGGAATTGAGAATTCTCGATGACGAGATTGGGAGATCATGATGTCCTTTCGGAGTGGCCCGGCACCACTTGGTCCCTCTCGTTGGCGCTAGAGTCACGCCGCCGCAGTGTAGGTCCGCAAGCGATCTGGGGTGGTGCCGCGCCGTGAGCTGCGGTTCGCCACTTGTTTCGGCCGTGCTCGAGATCGGCAGGGGTCGAACCATCGCGCGGCCGCCATCTGTCCTGATCCCAGTCGAGACGGAAGCCTTCCCCTGGGGTGAAGCCCTGCGACTCAGAGCATTCCACGACTCCGGTGTCCTGCAATCGATTGTTGTCAGATTAAGCGGGGTGCCGAATGTTGTCAACCCCTGGGCTAGGCCCGTTTGTAGCGCTGTTCCTGCGTATATGTAACGTGGATTCTTCCCGCGCTTCCTATGGTTGACAGGAAAGGGTTACAGGCCTAATACTCAAATCGCACACGATTGCATCATCCTCTTGAAGGGTGGAGAATGCCGAGGGGGGATATGTTCAACCTTTCGATCCGCGGAACACGTCCCCAGGTTGTCGTCGGCATTGCGGCGTTCGGTGACGCAGTGCCTGGCAATAGCCCGTCGAGCGATGGCAACTTGCCGAGCAAAGTGGGTGCGTTCCTGCCATGGACCGACGAGTTCTTTCAACCTGGTCGGGCGGCCCTGCGCAGCTGCGAGTACTGGTCGACCACGGTTAACGAGGAGGATGGGTTGCGCGGGCGCGACGTCGATCTCGTGATCAAGGACGACGCTTCGAGTCATAGCTCGATGGTGGAGCGCACCGCGCCGATCAGCCTGCCCGCATCCGTGGTTGCCGAACGAAATCAACTACCGCTCGTTGGACCCGTCAGTGGTCGATCCGACGCTCCACCTGCTCGACGAGCCGACTCTGGGCCTCAATTGCAGACTGCGCGGATCGGTGATCGGATGGCCGAGAGCGGCAAGAGGACCCTGATCGTCGAGCACACCGTCCGGTTCGGCATGCGATGGACGACCGATGGAATCGAAGGCGATACGGTAAGCGGCACGGCCGAGGCCGCAGCATCCTGCAGCGAGTCCGAGTCACTGCCATACCGCACCACACGAACCGAGGCGGCATCGGACCTCCCCCAGTGCGGTGTAATGCCGGATGAACCAACCCGTTAGGATGGCGCACGTGCGAGAACCGACGCTCCGAGATGTCGCCGACGCCGCCGGTGTGCACACTGGAACGGCCTCGCGAGCACTGAATCCGGAGAAGCGGTACCAGGTTAATGCGGAGACCGTACGCCGTGTGCTCAAGGCTGCCCAGTCTCTCGGATACACGCCGAATCCGATCGCACGCAGCCTTAAGACCGCGCGGTCCCGGACGGTGGGTGTGATCATTCCCGATCTGACCAACCCCCTTTTTCCGCCGATCGTCCGTGGAATCGACGAGGTTCTCGGTTCGCACGGCTACAGCGCATGGATTGTCAGTACCGACAACGATCCCGAGCGTGAGAAAAGGCTGGTCGAATCGCTCCGATCGCGCCAGGTCGAAGGTCTCATCATCGCGACGGCACAGCTCGAGCATCCCCTGCTTTCGACGCTCCACCAAAAAGGAGTGAAGGTCGTTCTTGTCAACCGAGGGGTCGAGAAATTGGAAATCCCCTCCGTTACGCCGGACGACGCGGCCGGTGTCATCCTCGCGGTGGACCACCTCGCCGAGTTAGGGCACACCCGTATCGCCCACATTGGGGGTCCGCAGACCACGTCAACCGGTACATCTCGGGCGCGTGCCTACCGGCACGCGATCCGCGACCGGCGCCTGGACGACGACCCCTCTCTGCTCATCGAATGCTCGGACTGGAAAGAACGCGACGGTGCGGCCGCGTTGCGATCGCTGCTCGACCGCAACGTCAAGTTCACCGCCATCGTCGCCGGGAACGATCTCCTCGCCTTGGGCTGCTACGACGTGTTCGCTGAGCGGGGCATCCAGTGTCCGGACGACATTAGCGTGGTCGGGTTCAACGATATGCCTTTCCTCGACAAGTTCCGCCCACCGATGACTTCGGTGCGAGTGCCTCAATTCGACGTGGGAGTAGAGGCCGGGCGCATGCTTCTCGACCTCCTGAAAGAGCCTAATCGGCACCCACGCTCAATACTTTTGCCGGTCAGCCTTGTGGTGCGAGGATCGACCGCGACCGCCCCGCGCTAAGCGCTTCTCTATACCGCAAGCACCCCACCACAAATCCTTCTCGAGGCGGCGCGGCGGGTCGGGCCTAGCATCCGCGCAAAGGACGCAGCCGATCCGCTCGGGAATGCGGCAGATGTGATCGTCGAGCGTCAGGCGACAACCAGCGTCCCGGCCTATTCGGTCAACGCTTCGTTTCCCTCGATCGCAACCCTCACCCGCTAATCCGACTATTGACCACGAATACTCTACCAGCCCAATCAAATACGAAGAGGAGTCCTTCATGAGCGAGTCCACGAGAATCACGGCGGTCACGAGTAACCCCAAATTGTCCGAAGAGGAGATCTTCGCCGGACATCTCGGGGGCAAGCTATCGGTCGAAGCGACGGTGCCCCTCGACACTGCGCGTGCTCTGTCGATTGCGTACACCCCCGGCGTCGCAGAGGTCAGTCGTGCGATCGCGACCGACCAGACCCTCGCCAAGCGCTACACCTGGGCGGACCGTCTGGTCGCTGTGGTCTCTGACGGTTCCGCGGTCCTCGGTCTCGGCGACATCGGAGCGCGCGCTTCACTGCCGGTGATGGAAGGCAAGTCAGCTCTTTTCAAGGCATTCGCCGGGCTGAACTCGATTCCTCTCGTGCTCGACACCAACGATGTCGACGAGATTGTTGAGACGTTGATCCGGCTGCGCCCAAGCTTTGGTGCGGTGAACCTCGAGGACATCTCCGCGCCCCGCTGTTTTGAAATCGAGCGCCGCCTTGTCGAGGCGCTCGACTGCCCGGTCATGCACGACGACCAGCACGGCACCGCGATTGTGGTGCTCGCCGCGCTCAATGGCGCCGCGAAGCTCCAGGACCGCGACCTCAAGGGGCTGCGCGTGGTGATCTCCGGTGCTGGGTCTGCGGGCGTGGCCTGCGCCAACATCCTGTTGGCGGCCGGAATTGAGGACGTTGTCGTGCTCGACTCCACCGGCATCGTGTCCGTTAGCCGGGAGAATCTTAACGACCATAAGCTGAACCTCGCGGGCCGCACGAATCCGTTCGGCCGAACCGGCGGGATCGCGGAGGCACTCGATGGTGCCGATGTGTTTATTGGAGTATCCGCCGGCACCGTCCCAGAGGAACTCGTCGCGACGATGGCCGATGATGCCATCATCTTCGCGCTAGCGAACCCGGATCCGGAGGTGCACCCAGACGTTGCGAACAGGCACGCGGCGATCACTGCGACGGGCCGCAGCGATTTCCCGAATCAGATCAATAACGTGCTCGCCTATCCGGGGGTGTTCAAAGGTGCGCTCGACGCCGGTGCGCGGCGGATCACTGAAGGTATGAAGATCGCTGCGGCCGAGGCCATCATGTCGGTCGTCAGTGATGAGCTGGCAGCCGACAAGATCGTCCCGTCGCCGCTCGACCCGCGCGTGGCCCCCGCGGTGGCTGCGGCGGTCGCGGCCGCCGCGAAGGTCGACGGCGTCGCCTAAGCTTATCTCGGTTGTAGGTGGGTCGTATCGGCGAGATGCGCTTGCGTGCTGAAAGAATTGGACTTCTCACAGAGCCGGTTCGGTCCCCGCGAAGGGCATCTCGTCGGTGCACCTATCCCATTACGTTCCAGCAGGCGGCCACATTCATCGAGTACACCGACGCGATCTAAGGCGAGCGGATTGGCAGGCCGAGAAGACCCGGCCGGCTGATGGTGCGGCGAAGCCCGACTGCGCAATCATGAAGGCGATCTGGTTACCCTGTTCGACACCTGGCAGGTTCCACACGTTCTTCACCACCAGTCCCGGCCGTGCACGGCAACGTGACCGTCGACAAAGTCCCCCGCGGGCGCGCGACCAGCGAGCAGGTCCACGCGGACTTGGAGATCTCCGTCCATGCGCAACTGCCATCGGGACGATTCAGCGCGCACGCCGCCTGGCTGGAACCGGCTGGGGTGGCATTAACCCCCCAGGCGCCGCTGCCCGCATACCGGGACGCGGCTGCCAAGACCACCCCGCCCGGAGCCTCTGATCTCGCAATTGCCACAACACTGCCCCGGAAATACGAGTCGAACTGCGTACTCGAAGTACGGTGGCACCGATAACCATCGCTCACCTACCCATTCGGCTCTGCCGGATCCTGAACCGAAGCCCCAGTGGGGTGCCCGACACAGCCGTCGGGCACTCCACCAGCCCCAACGAAGTCCAAAATCGTGTGTCATGCGTTGCGCGGCGCACACATGAAGACAACGGCCGTTGCCGCGACGAGCACTGCGGTGATGGCAATGACTCCCGAGATGGTGACAGGTAGCAGCACGGCACCGATCGCGGCGCCGATGAACATCGCTGCAACAGAGCCGAGTCGACGGTGTGGTTGTGTCCCCGGCCCACCGGCGAGTACGCTGTCGGCTGCCAGCCCGGTCAGGGTCAGCGTCAACACTGTCGTGGTGAGGTCGGGGGCCCCAAGTCGTCGAACTGTGGAGTTTTGCAGCCCGAGTGCCACTGCGAGAACGGCAACGGTCACCAGAGCTCGGTGACCAGAGTAGACAAGGATGCCAAGACCACTCAGGATTGCCGTACTTGCAAGAATAGCGGCCTCCATCCCCAGAGCGGCGGTGAGCCACAACCGGGGTCTGTCAGACATGTGCGCCCCAAGTCTGCCGCCCAGGACTGCCCCGGCAGCAAACGCAAGAATGGCGACGATAGCTGCCGGCGCGGAGACCCCGGAGCCCTGTTGTAGGGAAAACCCCATAAAGACGACATTGCCGGTCATATTTGCGACAAAGGCGTGACCGAGTCGCAGGTAGCTGACGGCATCTACCAAGCCCGTGACAACCGTCAGTACCAACAATGCGCCGACGAGCCAACGCCGTTCGAGCGGCAGATCAGCTGCCACCGTGGTCCTCCGATTCGCTCATGGGCTCCGACCATCTCACTGGGACCGCACGCCGGCCGCCGTTGCCAGCCGCCTCCACCAGCGAAGTGCGTTGATCACAGCGATTTCCGCACTCGCTGCGAATGGACAAACGGCGTATGGCGATCGGGTGTTCGCTGCGCGACTAGCGATCTCGCCGCTCCATGCCACCCATGGGCGGCTTTGACGTTGCTCCTCGTGCTTAGCCCGCAAGTTCCGGCGACTGCGGACACGCGAGTGGCCAGATTTCCCACGGCACGTGCCACCTCGTCGTGGTCGTGTTCTCTGCCTGGTGAGGTGGCTGACACCGTAAGGGTCATAGCAGGATTTGCATGGGCGATTCGACGATGTCGAGGAAGGTGCGCATCCATTCGGCAGCGGTGGAGCCGTCGAGGGGTCGATGGTCGACCGATAGGGTCACATGTATGACGGTTCCGACCTCGAGCTGACCGTCGACGACGACGGGTTCCTGACGAGCCGCGCCCACCGCGAGGATCGCCGACTGAGGCGGGTTGATGATGGCCGCGAACTCCTCGGTACCGAACATGCCGAGATTCGAGATACTCAACGACCCGCCCTCAAGGTCGGCCTGGCGCAGCTTGCCGTCGCGGGCCCGCGCTACTAGATCCTTTGTCTCCGAGGCGATCGCGGAGATGCTGCGCTGCCCCACATTGCGGACCACCGGGGTGACCAGGCCGCGTTCGGAGGCGACGGCCACGGAGATGTCGACCGTGTCGAACGTGCGGATCGTGTCTTTGGTCCACATCACGTTCATCGCCGGAACAGCCGTGTGGGCCTGAGCGGCGGCCTTGATCACCAGGTCGTTGACGGACACCTTAGTGTTGCCGGCCTCGTTCAGTTCCTTACGCAGAGCCAGGAGCCGATCGACGCGGGCACTGCCGCGCACGTAGAAGTGCGGGGCGGTCTGCTTGCTCTCGGCCAGCCGAGTGGCGATCGCCTTGCGGATGCGTGAATGCGGCTCCTCGGTGTAGCCGGTCACCGCCGGCGCCGGCGCGGCAGGGACGGTGGGCGCCACCTGTGGTGCGGCGGGTTCGGTGCGGACCGGGTGCGAGACGGGTGCATTGCCGTTGCGCTGTCGTCCATCGAGCAGTGCAACGATGTCGCGCTTGACGATGCGCCCGTTCGGGCCGCTGCCCACGATGTCGGTCAGGTCCAGATTGCCCTCCCGCGCCAGCCGGCGCACGAGGGGGGTGAGGAACCGTCGAGACTGCTGCGGGTCGGCGGTGCCGCCCGGGGCGGGGGCAGCCGCCGTGTCGGCGGGGGCCGCGGCCGGTGCATCGGCGGGGCCACCGAAGGACCCTTCGGCCAGCACTCCCAGTTCCCGAAGGACGGTGTCGAGATCGGACACGATTTCGCCCTCGGCGCCGGTCAGGGCGATCGGGGCGCCGACCTCCACCGAGGTACCGGGGTCGACGAGGTACTTGATGATGACACCGGCGGTCTCGGCCTCGATGTCGACGGCGGCCTTATCGGTCTCGACGGTCGCAATCGCGTCGGCCTGTGCGTACGGGGTGTTCTCCGGGATCTGCCATTCGGCGAGGATCGCCTCGGTCGAGTCGGCAGCCACACCGGGCATGCGGAGCAATGTGGGCATGTCTCAGGACTCCAAGATCTCGGTCAGCTTGGCGGTGACCTCGTTGGACTGTGCGATGGCGGCGCGTTCGAGGACCTTGCTGATGGACGGGGAGGCTTCGCCGCCGGTCACCCGTTCGATGGGGTGATCGAGCCAGTCGAAGAATCGCCGCTGGATCTCGTCGGCCAGCCAGGCGCCGTAGGAGGTGCCGATCGCGCCCTGCTCGGCGATGACGACCCGGTTGGTCTTCTTGACGCTCGCCTCGATGCTCTCCCAGTCGATGCTGGCGCGATCGAGCCAGCGCAGGTCGATGACGTCGGCGTCGAATCCACCCTCGTCCACGGCGTCGAGGACGTACGTGGTCATGGCCAGGTAGGTGATCACGGTGACCGCGGATCCCTCACGGCGCAACGCGGCCTTGCCGATGGGCAGCAGGTAGTCGAAGTCGTCGACCGGTGCGTCGCCCTTGGCGTTGTACAGGTCGACGTGTTCGAGGACGACGACCGGGTCCTTGCACCGCAGCGCGGTGTTCATCAGGCCGACGTAGTCGAACGGGGTCGACGGCGCCACGATGCGCCAGCCGGGAGCGGTGGCGAAGATGCCCGCCGGGTCCATCGAGTGCTGGGAACCGTAGCCGGTGCCCATCGCGACCTTGCTGCGCAACACGAACGGGACATCGTTGTCGCCGCCGAACATGTGCCGTGCCTTGCCGATCTGGTTGAACAACTGGTCGGCAGCAACCCACATGAAGTCGGCGTACATGAACTCGACGATCGGTTTGTAGCGTCCGTCCAGTGCCATCCCGCCGCCGAGGCCGGTGAAGGCGTTCTCGCTGATCGGCGTTCCGAGGATCCGGTCGGGGAACTTCTCGGCCAAGCCACGAGTGGCTCCGTTGGTGCCGCCGTTGAGCCGGTGGATGTCCTCACCCAAGATCACCACGGAGTCGTCGGTTTCCATCTGTCGCCCGAGGACGTCAGCGATGGACTCGATGAACTTCGACTGACCAATTTCGCCGCCGAAGGAGTCACGGTCGACGAACTGCACCCCGTCGAACTCCGAGAGATCGCCGCGCACACCGACATCCCGGAAGTCCGGATCCGGCCACTCGTCCGGCTTGATCCGTCGCTGCCCGGGCTTGCCGCCTGGCAACGGCTCGAGGAGGATGTCGCCGAGTTCGGCCATCACCGCCTTTGCGCGAACCGAAACCTGTTCAATCTGGTCGGCGCCGAGGATTCGGCGACGCTGCAGGTGCCCGGCCAGCTGTGCGATGGGATCACGGTCGCGCCAAGACTTCTCCTCATCCTTGCTGCGATAGCCGAAGGCGCTGCCGGGGAAGGCGCCGTTCTGATGGAAATAGCGGTAAACGTCGACCTCGATCATGGTCGGGCCCTTGCCCGCACGCATGTGCTCGAGTGCCTCGTTCATCGCGGTGTGCACGGCGAGCACATCCATGCCGTCAACCTTCCAGCTGGGAATGTTGAAGCCCAGACCCCGCGCGGACAGACGCGATTCAGCGGTCACCTCTTCGACGTTGGTCGAGACCGCGTAGCGGTTGTTTTCGATGAAGAAGCAGATCGGGAGTTTCCACGCGGCGGCGAGGTTGAATGTCTCCAGTGTGGACCCGATGTTGGTCGCGCCGTCGCCGAAGTAGGTCACGGCCACCGCGTCGGTGCCCGCATGGCGGTGGGCCCAGGCGTAGCCAGCGGCCAGCGGCACTCCGCCACCGACAATCGCGTTGGTGCCGATCGCGCCGGCCTCTTCCCACTGCAGGTGCATGGACCCGCCCCGGCCATGGCCGAATCCGCGGTCGAGTCCGCAGATCTCGGCGAGGCTGCGCAGCAGGACCGTGCGGATGTCGTCGGTGAGGTCCTCGCGCGGATCGATGCCCTTGGGGGCGACGTGGTGCAGCGCCTTGGCGAGGAACTGGTGGTGCCCGCGATGGGATCCATTGACCGAGTCATCGGAGTTCAGAGGCAGAACGGATCCGACCGCGCCGCCCTCCTGCCCGATGCTCGAGTGCGCCGGGCCGTGAATCAGGCCCTGTCCGGCGAGGTCGAGGACATATTCTTCGAACACCCGGATCAGGGTGAGGTGGCTGAACATGTTCTCGAGCAGTTCGGGTGCGGCGGCATCCCAATCGTCGGTGGTCGTTTCGACCTCGACCCACGGGGACGCGGGTTCCAAGGGAGTATGGGTGCTCATGAAGTCTCCAAGCAGATTGAGTCGGCTGACACAACCATAACCGTGTAATGGATCCAAAATCTAGTTCTCGCTGGAGAATCAAGGGAGTATCGTGGTGAATACGCCAAAATGGCGCCATATAGAAGTTGACGGAGTTTGGAGTGATGGAATGAGCCCCACCGGCGCCGGCCTACCCGGAGTGCAACGACTCGACCATGTCGGCATCACCGTCCCGGACCTCGAGCAGGCGCGGCGCTTCTTCGTCGACGTGCTCGGCTGCGAGTACATGTACACCCTCGGCCCCTACCTGGACGAGCAGGGCAACTGGATGCACGAGCACCTGAACGTGCACCCCCGCGCGGTGATGAACCAGCTGCACTTCTTCCGGTGCGGCGGGGCCGCGGTATTCGAGGTCTTCGAATACAGCGCCCCCGATCAAGACACCACGGCGCCGCGCAACAGCGACGTGGGCGGGCACCACGTCGCCCTGTACGTCGACGACCTGGACAAGGCCGTCGACTACCTGCGCGAGAACAACATCACCGTGCTGGGCGAACCCACCGTCAGCAAAGGTCCCAGCGAGGGACAGCGCTGGGTCTACTTTCTCGCCCCCTGGGGTATGCAGTTCGAGCTAGTGTCGTATCCGAACGGCAAAGCATTCGATCGTCAGAACTGAAGGCAGAAGACGAAACGTGTTAAACGACGAGCCGCCCGCGGCAAGCAGCAGCGAGGCCGCGAGCGAACGTGTCGCGAAATACCTGCGCGCGCAAATTCTCTGTGGCGCAATCGCTCCCGGTGAGCGAATTCGACAAGAGGATATTGCGGAACAGTTCGGTCTGAGCCGCCTGCCGGTCCGTGAAGCCCTGCGCATGCTCGAAACCGAGGGACTCACGGAGCTGCAGGCCAACAAAGGGGCGCGGGTACCCCACCTGACGATGAGCGAGGTCGATGTCATCTACCGCATGCGCGAATCCCTTGAGCCCCTCGCGCTGTCGGAAAGTCTGCCACTGCTCGATGCGGCTGACATCGACCGCCTCAAGTTCACCCAGGATCGGATCGAGGCCAACACCGACATTCAGGAGTTCCTCGACCTCGATCGAGAATTCCATCTGATCAGTTACTCGGGTTGCACGGTCGAACCTCTGTCGTCGTATGTCGTGCGGTTGTGGAACACCACCCAGCACTATCGGCGGGCGTTCGTCGCCCTGTCCGGGCCCGGGCGCATGTGGATCGTCAACGCCGAGCACCGACTACTCTTCGACGCCATCGTCCGCCGTGACGGGGTCGACGCGGGGAACATCCTGCGGGGACACATCCGCCGCACGCGAATCGAACTAGCCCAGCACCCAGACATCTTCGGACCCGGCAGGTGAACCGCACGTACCTGAATATACCGCCGCCCAACAAATGGCCACCCTAATCGTCGCGAGAACTTCTATGCCTTCGCGCTTGCCGTCGTTGTTCCCCGAGCCGGTAGGGTGAGTACGTCGCTCCTATCGGCGCGGCACAGCTGGGATTGAGCACCACAGTTGCTAGAACAGGGCCGACAGGTGCCCGCCCTACTGCGCACCCTGAACAAACTGAATGCGTCAACACTGCGGAACCCAATGCCCCAGCGCCGAGGCATTCAGCACCATCCGGACTACAGGACTATCAGCGGATTCCTCGTCCTCGGGAAGGCCACCGGAACCGGGCGCTCGCCGAGATCTCTCGCTGGATCCGCACCCCATCACAAGGGCCTCAGGTCGCAGCGACTCGACCACGTATCGTCACGTGAAGAACAACAGGCTCGCGGTGGTGGGGTTCGTCGGGGCCTTCGCGCCATCCCGAGACCCGGCCCGGTCAAGGAACACTATGACCGGCGCCGCAGGTCTGGAACGCCGCGACCGCGCAACGCCTTCAAGGTTCCTACGCAAGCTCTATCACTGCCTACACCCCGACAAAGACCGAACGACGAGTCGAAGGCGTTCCCAGACTATCCCGGCACACCAGAACCGGTTGCGGATTGACTCCTACGCTGATCGCAGGTCTATCAGCGGTCCATCGACGCAACCACACCAGGACGTCATATCAGGCTGGGCGACCGCAGCCGCCCTCGGTCCTAGCGCCGCTGGAAAGATGACGGGATGACCTGATCACGCGTACCGCGCAACGTCGAGCCACCGGTGATGATCGATGACGGTGATATGCCGGCGAGCAATTCGGACATGCCCAAACAAGATCACGATGGTATATCGCCGTTGGCGAGGCGCGGAGCCGCGATGAATCAGTAGTCCGCATCGGTATACCGAATAACGCCTCGCAGATTGAGTCCGGCCCGCATGTCCTCGAACCCTTGGTTCACATCCTCGAGGCGGTATTCCGTGGTGATCAGCTCGTCCAGCTTCAGCCGACCGGAGCGGTAGAGATTGAGCAGCTTCGGCACCTGTGCGCGTGGACTCGACCCTCCAAAGATGGCCCCGTGCACGCTCTTCTGCAATAGAGTCAGCTCGGACATGTTGAGCTTCACGTCGTCCTCGGCGTAGTCGCCCATTCCCGTTACGACGACGCGGCCGCCCTTGCCGGTCAATGTCAGGGCTTCCTGGATGTGTTCTCCATGAATCACTCCAACGGTAATCACCACTAGGTCGGCGAGTCGACCCCAGGTGAGATCGGGCAGTGCCGCAGCTGCCTCTTCCATGTTTGCAAAGGCGTGGGTGGCCCCGAACTCGAGTGCCTTGGTGCGCTTGAACTCGATGGGGTCCACCGCGACCACGAAACGTGCACCGGCGGCGGCCGCGCCCTGCACTGCATTGATGCCGATGCCCCCGATTCCCATGACCACAACAGTCTCACCGGGCCGCGTGTTCCCGACGTCGGTAGCCGACCCCCATCCTGTGGGAACGCCACATCCGAGCAACGCAGCTTTGTCGAGCGGGATGTCCTTCTCGATCTTGATCACGGACGCCTGGTGAACGGTGACATAGGGCGCGAACGTTCCCAGCAGGCACATCGGAGCCACATTCCGTCCGTCCAGGGTGTGGACCCTGTAGCTGCCGTCAGCGATGGATACTCCGGTCATCAGATTTGCGCCCAGATCACACAGATTTTGCTTCCCAGCTGCGCATGGCGGACAAGTGCCGCATGCGGGAGTGAATGCGAGGACCACGTGATCACCCTCGGCGATTCCTTTGACGCCGGGGCCGATCTTGGTGACGACTCCGGCGCCCTCGTGCCCACCGAGTACAGGGAACGAGGCGACTGGTGAGCTGCTGATGTGCTCTTCGGAGTGGCAGAGGCCGGACGCTGCGAGTCGAACCTGTACCTCACCCTGGATTGGATCCCCTAGGTCGATTTCTTCAACTTCCCACTTGCCGCCGACCTCGTTCATGAGCGCTGCTTTGACCTTCATCTCCACCTCACTGTGTTGATTCATCTACGCGCAGAGGGCGCATGGATCGAAGACCGGCGGGACTATGGCATGCATCACAAGCCGGGTGACAGAATTAAATATTAGAAAAACGTTCGAGTCAAGCCCTCGCTGCGCAGTCGCGGCTTGCTCTTGACGCAATGAAAACTGTTTGCTCTAAGCCGAATTAGAGATAACCGGTGCTACGGAACGGCGAGCCGCGCGCAACACGCAACACGCGATGAGGCGCCGATGGACGTGTTCGTCCGCCGGCGCCTCGATCTCATTCCTCGCACGCTACCTTCGTGGCACACCAAGCCCCGTTGAACGGTCGGCAGGTCGATCACAGGGTTTGCGTTGACCAATGTTGCAGTGAAGGATATTTAGTTGTCCCGTAGCGCCGGGTAATCGGTGTATCCCTCGGGGCCAGTGGCGTAGAAAAGATCGTTGACGGGTTCGTTCTCCCCGTGCCCCCCCTTCCATCGGTCGACCAGGTCGGGGTTTGCCAGAGCTGCTCGGCCGACCACCACGCCGTCGATGAACGGAAGTTCGACCAGGCGCGCCGATTCTTCGGATGTCGAAGGACTGCCGAAGAATCCACTGTTGACGAGAAGCTTGCCGGCGAACTTGCGCTGTAGCTCCTGGATGAGCTCGCCGTCGGTCTGTGCGTGCAGCACCGACAGGTATGCCAGGCCCAGTGGGCGCAACTGGTCGAGAAGCGTTCCGTAGGTCGCCAGTACGTCGTCGTGGTCGGGCTCGAGGGCGTCCTGGATGTTGTGTTCGGGTGAGATGCGCAGTCCGACGCGGTCAGCGCCAATGGCGTCCACGACGGCCTTGGTGACCTCGACGGCGAATCGCGCACGATTTTCCGGCGACCCACCGTAGTTGTCGGTACGAACATTGGACGAAGGAGCCAAGAATTGGTGAAGGAGGTAGCCGTTGGCTGCGTGAACTTCGACACCGTCGAATCCAGCCTCGATGGCCCGCCGAGCCGCGTCGGCGAACTCGGAGATGGCGCCGGCGATGTCTTCGCTCGTCATTTCCTGAGGCAGCGGGAACTGCTGACCGCTGGCGCCCATGAACATCTGACCGTCGATAGCTATCGGGCTCGGCGCGATCACTCGCCGTCCACCGTTGAGGTCCGGATGTGCGGTACGGCCGCCGTGCTGAATCTGCACAACAATCTTGCCGCCTTCGGCGTGAACGGCATCGACGACATGCCGCCAGCCGGCTGCCTGCTCGTCGGAGGCCAGACCTGGCTGGCCGCCGAATGCTTGAGATTCGAAACTGGGGTAGGTGCCTTCGGTGATAATCAGGCCGAGGCTTGCGCGCTGCCGGTAGTACTCGACGATCAGTTCCCCGGGAATGCCGCTCGAGTCGGTCCTGGTCCGAGTCATCGGAGCCATGACGATTCGATTGCTCAGTTCGATCGCGCCGAGGCGGAGGGGCTGAAACAGAGTTGCTTCTCTGAGGTCTGGTGAATCGGTGAGGGTCATGGAGTTCCTTTCGAACTGACTTCCGGCATCGGGGCCGGGTGGGCATTGTGAACGTAGCAGATATACGTATATACGCGTAGAAGCGTATCAAGCCGGACGGTGATAAGAGGGGGAGATAGACTGTTCACGTGCCCACTCCACTCATGCATCCAGGCAGCGAGGACTTCAACCTTTTCCAGATCATGGGGGCTCTCGCGGACCCCGTTCGACTCGGAATCGTGGTGACGCTCGCAAGCCGCTCCGACCTGTCATGCAACGGCTTCTATCCGGACCTCACGCCATCGGTTCTGACACGTCACTTCCGGATCCTGCGCGAGGTCGGACTCATTCGTCAGCGCGATGTCGGGACTCGCCGGGTGAACGTCCTCCGCCGGGATGAGCTCGACACTCGATTCCCCGGGTTGCTCGACCTGGTAGTCAAGGAAGGAGCTGACTACCTCATCCCTGACTTCGGTGTTGCCGTGGCACAGTAGGTTCAGACGGGAATTTCTCCGATTTCCATCACGCGAATCTCGGTGTATTCCCGAAGGCCTTCGACGCCGTTCTCGATGCCGATACCGCTCCACTTGACCCCACCGAATGGAACATCCGACGGAGGGGGCAGGTGCGCGGCGTTGACCTTCACGTGGCCGGAGTCGAGACGGTCAGCAACGCTACGTGCAGCCTCGACATCGTGCGACCAGACCGACGCACCGAGGCCGTAAGGAGAGTCGTTTATCCGTCGAACAGTTTCGTCGATATCGTCGTAAGCGATGACGGGAAGCGCAGGACCGAACTGTTCGTCGTCGACGATGCGAGCCCCATCTTGCACGTCGCCAATGATGGTCGGTTCGAAAAAGTAACCATTTCCCGGCAATCGGTGACCACCTGCAGCAATCGTTGCTCCCTGCGCCTTCGCCTCACGGACGAGCGCGTCGACATGGTCACGTTGGAAGTCGGTGGTAAGTGGACCCATCTGGACGTTCGGATCAAACCCGTCTCCGACGCGAATCGATCGTGCACGTTCCGACAGCGCTTCGAGCAGTTGTGGGTACAACCGTCGTGGAACGTAGACACGTTTCGTCGCTTCGCAAATCTGTCCGGCGTTGATGAACGCAGACCAAAAGAGGGGTTCGATCAGGACGTCGATGTCCACGCCGTCCAACAGTATTGCTGCGTCGTTGCCGCCGAGCTCCAGTGTGACCCGCTTCAAGTCGGCTGCAGCTGCCGCCGCCACCGCTTTACCTGTACCGATCGAGCCGGTCAGGGCAATCTTGCGGGGCGTTCGGTGTTCCACCAGTTGCTTGCCCAGCGGTTCTTGACCGCTCACCACGTTGAAAACGCCCGGTGGAAGCGCTTCGGCGAAAAGCTGACCCAGGGCAAGGGTGGTAAGTGGTGTGTGTGGTGACGGCTTCAGCACCATGGTTGCACCGGCGGCCAGAGCGGGAGCGATCTTCCACATTGCAAGCAGAATCGGTGCGTTCCATGGAGTGATCGCGGCGACGACGCCGACCGGACGATGGGTTATCTCGAACGTCCGGCCGGGGTGGTGAAGAACTTCGCTGTGCGGCTGCGTGAGGTCCGCGTAATAATCAAGCCATGAGCTCGACCCGATGAGTTGGCCGACGGACATCGGGAGCGGGCCACCCTGTTCCTTGGTGAGTATGGCTCCGAGTTCAGGAGCAGCTGACCGCAAGAGGTCTGCCGCGTGGTGCAACGCTTTCTGCCGAACCTCGTGATCCGACGACCATGTGCCCAGGGCTCGGTCTGCCGCGAGCATTGCGCTATCGAGCTGTTCGGCCGAGCACTGTGGTGCCACACCCATCGGGGTTCCCTCGGCGGGATTCAGGACATCGAACTCGCTAGTCCCGGCGACGGATCGCCCGTCGATGGTCATCACTGCATCAGCCATGCTGAGTCACCCTTTCGATTAACGTAGCTGTTCGACTACAGTCATGGCCGGCTGGGGGAGAGGATCAACGATCCTGCAGCCGAAAACATGCCGCCTACTCCCTGTGCGAAACTGAGTTCGACGTTCGGAACAGGAACCTCTGCGGTGCCCCGGACCTGGCGAACTGACTCTTGAATCGCGAACATTCCATACATTCCGGTGTGGGTGTAGGCAAGGCCACCGCCGTTGGTGTTCATAGGCAACTTGCCGCCGGGCTCGGTATTCCCCTCCGCAACGAAAGCGCCTGCCTCACCGGGTTTCACGAAGCCCAGGTCCTGAAGCCCGTAAAGGGGGATGTGGGCGAAGGCGTCGTAGACCATGAGGTGGTCGATGTCGTCCGGACCGACGCCCGCCTGGCGGAATGCTTCCGAGCCGGAATCGCGGAAAGATTGAGAGGACGTGAAGTCATGCATCTGCGACACTGCACTGCTCTCGACGCTTTCGCCGGTACCCATGATGTAAACGGGCTTCCCGGGAAGGTCCGCAGCGCGCTCCGCCGACGTGACAATCAGTGCGCCTCCCGCGTCGGTGACCACGCAGCACTCAGCCCGGGTGAATGGGTAGGCGATCATCGGCGACGCCAGAACCTCATCGACCGTGATCGGTGCTTTCCGGAATGCGCGGGGATTCTGGCTCGCCCACTTACGTTGTGCAACTGCAACACTCGCAAGCTGCTCATGGGAGATGTCCATATCCTTCATGAATCGCAGCGCAGGAACAGTAAACATCGTTGCGAAGGAACCGGTGCCATAAGGCCGTTCGAACTGCCCCATCGAACTGCTGGGCGCAATGCTGATCGGACCTTCACCCACTCGCGAACGTCCCGATTCGCCGTGCGTGATGAGAACAGCGGTCGCCATACCTGCGGTGATGGCTGCAGCGGCGTGGCGGACATGCAGGAAATACGAGCAACCACCAACCATGGTCGAGTCGACCCAACGCGGACGAATTCCCAGTACATGGGCAACTTCAGTCGGCCAGATATTAGGGCCTGCAACGCCATCGATGTCAGACGGCGATAGTCCGGCGTCGCGCAGTGCATTGCGCGCGGCTTCGAGATGCAGACTCAACGCAGACTGGTCGGGGAGAACGCCAATGTCGTCAGTCTCAGCTGCACCGACGATCGCGATCGATCCAGGTTTCATGCGGCAACCCCGGCGGGAGTGAACACGGGCACCGTAATGCCCTCGCGCTGCTGGAAAGCCACCTTCAAGGGCATGTCCAAAACAAGGTTCTCCGGCGTATTCGGGATTCCGACGATGTTCGTCATCATTCTGGGACCTTCCGCGAGTTGGACGACGGCTATGGCGTATGGAACTTCGTCCAAGAAGCCAGGAATGGGAACGTGGCTGATGTTGTAGGAGTACAAAGTTGCGTCTCCCGAGACGGTTACCCACTCGACCGGACCGTCGATGACGAACGGCGAGTAGAGGCGAGGGTAGAAGAAGTATCTTCCGGTCGTGACGCAGCGCTGGATTCGCAGCTCACCGCGGGCTGCGCCGTCCCAGAACGGCTGTGTCTCCGGCGTTGGTTCCGGCAGGGGTTTGGGCATGATTAGCCATCCTCGATGTTTGCTAGCGGTAGGGCGGTGTGAAGTGCAGCGCGAGTGGTCCGCCGACCACGACCGTCCCCGCGGCTGTGAGCTCATTGATGCGTTCGTTCGAGATGCCTGCCTCCGTCAGGAGCTCGGCGGTGTGTTCGCCGAGTCCTGGCGCATTCGGACGCGGGGCTTGTGGAGTTCGCGAGAACCGCGCATAGCGACCAGGTTGGGTGTACGCGACTCCGTCGAGCGTCGTGCTGCGCTGCATCAGACCCTGTTCGTGTAGGTAGTCGTCGGCAGCGATCTCACGAGCGGTACGCGTCGGAACGGCAGGGATGTCGTGTGAGGCGCACCAGCAAAGCGCTTCGGCTGTGTTGCGGCTCGCAATTTCGGATTCGAACGTCGACGGATTGATCCCGGTCTCGCGATCAACGGCCTGAACACGAACGAAACCGTCTTTTGTGCTGTAGATGTAATCGGCGGGGTTCGGTCCGGCGAAATCCCGGCCACCCACGGGGGGAGCGGGGCGAGTGGTGTATTCGGTGAGGGCGCTCAACTGTAGGAATGCGGCGGTGCCCGCCAGTGAGGTCGAGAGCTGCCTCACGTGACCGAAGCGAGTGCGATCGAGCAGACCGAGGACTGCGGTAAACGCACCGATCACTGCAGTTGTGTGGTCGTTGACCGGCACGGAGAGAACCACCGGCTCTGCTTCTCCGCCTTGGGCGATCATGGTCCCGGCAGCTGCTTGCAGGACAGTGTCGTAGCCGGGTAGCGCGGCCAGTGGACCGCTCTCACCGTAGGCTGTGACGCCGAGACTGATCGCTCGCGGGTTCAGAGACGCGAGTCGATCGCTACCGAGTCCTAGGCGATTCATGACCCCGAGGCGGAAGTTGTTCACGACGACGTCCACGTCGGCGACGACCTCACTGAGAGCGGCGCGACCCTCATCCGTGCTCAAATCGATTGCAAGACTTCGAGTACCGCGGTTGAAGATGAATCCTGTCATCCGCCATGGATCGCCGGAAGGTGGCTCGACCTTGATGACGTCGGCGCCGAGTTCGGCCAACAGTGCTGCGGCGTACGGGCCGGCAACGAAGGTTCCGAGTGACGCTACCCGTACGCCATCCAGAGGTCCATTGCCGTTTCCGGCAGCGGGAGGAGCTGGATCGCCTGCTCGTCGGTGCACTGAGGTGATCGGCACATTGGGCAGACGAACTGATCCGAGACGAGAGTGGTCGATGTTCCGGACCATGCCGATCGCCGCTATCTGCTCACCGGCGAACCATTCCTCGCGTGTTTGCAGCAAGGTGCACGGAATGTCGGCGGCTTCCAGTATGGAGATCCAGTCTTCGGCTGACTTGGATGCGAACAGCTCAGTGAAGTAGCGCTGTGCCCACTCGTAGTTGGTCGGAGTCCACAGTCCGTCGAGTCGCCCACCTACCCGCTCGTCGTCGAGGAGGTGGGTGGATCCGGTCGCTTCAAGTGTGGCGAGACCGAACTTCGGTCCCAGTGCGCCGACGAAAAACCACTTGCCGTCAGCAGCACGGTAACGGGTGTATAGGGCATTGAGACCACCGGGTCCAATAGCGCGCGACGGCGTCGGAAGGCCTTCCTCGCGTGCATACAGATAGCCGAGGAAGATGTTGGCGGCATGTGCGCCGCTGACTTCGATGGTCTGGCCCTTTCCTGACCGTTCGCGTTCGATCAAAGCGGCGGTAGTGCACGTGGCAGCCCAGATGGCCTGCGTGATCGTGACATATGGATAGACGTGGGCTACCGGATTCCCGGAATACGAGGCTTGGATGGCTGACAGACCGGTGAAGGCGTGTAGTAGCTCCGGTGACTCAGCCCCTCCATTCCAGGGAGTGTAATCGCTGGTGTACGGCGGGGTGACGGTCACGATCGTGTGAGTTGAAGCCGCCGTGTGCGCGTCAGAGATGTCGTCGACGAAGCAAACGTCGAAGTCTGAATGTTCCGTATCGTCGGTGCTATGGGCTGCGGTGGGCTCCACAAAGGACTTGGCATGATCGGCGAAAACCAAATCCGGCCGGTTGGCGTCCGCGGCGATCGATGCGTCAGGCGTGACACGAACAACGTCCGCGCCAAACTCGGCTAGCAGTCCGCTACCGAGTCGACCGGCCAAGCCGGTGGTGAGGTCGAGGACACGGATGCCCTTCAAAGGCTTCATGTGGTCACCCTTCAGAGCAGCTGGCGGTGTCGGCTCACGAAGATCGCAGTCGACGGCCCTACGCGAGATTGTTCTAGAATAGTGCTTCAATATTTTCTCTGAGTCAAGAGTCACACATTCTGGGTCGGCGTGACTGTCGTCGCGTTGCTGGGTCGACTCACGCGTTGCCGAACTGCATGGAAGTGCTCTGCGACGAGTTTTTCGTATGCGTTGACCAGAGTAATGTTCTAGTATTAGATTCTAGTTCTGATCAGCGCCGCCCACTTCGCGCATTCGGCCAACGGCTGCCATCCCGATGCCGTACCCCGCGCAAGCGTCGTTGTACACACCACATCAGAGCGAACCAGCTCGAAAGGACGGCATCAAATGTCAGAAAGATTGGCAGGCCGCGTTGTCATCGTCACCGGCGCAGGGCGAGGTCTCGGAAGAGAACACGCTCTGCTGGCCGCGCGCGAGGGTGCCTCGGTTGTCGTCAATGACCTCGAGGACGGCGATGGGAAGGGACCTGCTCACGACGTAGTGGCGGAGATCGTGGCGTTCGGAGGCCGAGCAGTCGCAGACGGCCATTCGGTTACCGGCTGGGATTCGGCAAAAGAGATCATCCAGACAGCGCTCACTTCGTTCGGCAGACTCGACGGTGTAGTCAGCAATGCAGGATTCCTCCGGGACCGCATGCTGACGAATATGTCCGAAGCCGAATGGGACGATGTCGTCAAGGTCCACCAGTACGGAACGTTCTACATCTTGCGGCATGCCGCCGAGTACTGGCGGGCACAGCACAAAGCCGGTGAACACGTCGACGCCTCGGTTGTCACCACGACAGCCATTTCCGGGTTGCATAGTCACATCGGACAGGTGAACTACGGAGCTGCAAAGGCTGCTATAGCACTAATGACTCTGGCGTCTGCTCGTGAACTGGGCCGCTACGGGGTCCGCGTCAACGCCATCTCTCCGCTTGCCCAAACGAGGCTCACCATGGGGATTTCCGCGAGTGGCGATCACGAGGCCTCTGATGCGGGGCCTGATCTGTCGCCCGGCCACGTTTCGCCGCTGGTTGTGTGGTTGCTCGGCAACGGCAGCACCGCTACTGCGCAGGTCTATGGGGTATTCGGACGAGAAATTCACCGCTACCACACCGGATGGCAGGCGGCCGAGGGCGCGCACTCCGACTACGACTGGACAGTCGAGTCGGTGGGAGCGGCAGTGCAAGGATGGCCGGATCAGTTCGATCCAGGCCGGGTTCCGGGACTCCCCACCGAAGTAGCGACGAGCTGATCGTTATGGAAATCGGAAACCACCTCATCGGACATCAGTTGCAGTCCGTGGCGAGCACCTGGGACGATAACGACACCAGGCTCTATGCAATCGCCGTTGGTGCAGGAAGTGCTGATCCACTACAGGAACTACACTTCACAACTCAGAACAGTCTGGATGTAACACAACGTGTGCTCCCGACCTTTGGCGTGATCCAAGGCTGTCAAGTGGGTATCGGCGGACCGCTGACAGAGCTACCCGACCTCGACCTTTCGCGTATGTTGCATGGCCACCAAGAGATCGAGCTACATCAGGATCTGCCAGTTGCTGCGAGCGTTGTCACGAGCGGAGAGATCACCGCCGTATGGGACAAGGGCAAGGCAACTGTGATGGAAACCGAGACTGCGATCACCGACGCCGAAACAGGAGTGAGGTATGTGACCTCTCGTCAATCGCTATTCTTCCAAGGATACGGAGGCTGGGGTGGTGAACGTGGGCCTCGGGCCGCGAACGCGGTTCCAGATGCGAAGCCGGATCTGACTCTGACCTTTCAAACCCGAGCGGACCAAGCTCTGTTGTATCGGTTGACCGGCGACTGGAATCCGCTTCACTCCGACCCCAAGTATGCGCAGGCTGCAGGTTTCCCTCGACCGATCCTGCACGGCTTGTGCACTTATGGAATAGTCGGTCGTCTCCTGCTTAACGAACTCGGCGGTGGGGAAACGAGTAGTTTGCGTAGCTTCGGTGGCCGTTTCTCAGCTCCGGCCTATCCAGGAGACGATCTGACAGTCAACGTATGGAGTACTGGGAAAGAGCACACCTTCGTCGTCACCAACCAGAACGATGAAGTCCTTCTCTCGAACGGTTCGTTCGCCACGAACTGACGGTTCGACTAGCCTCGTTACTGCTCGATTGCAGGCCGCCGCGTAACCTTGATCGGACCGGGTCGACATATGGACTTGACCCGGCCCGATTTGGACGCGGCTCTAGTGGCCGTCAAGCAGGCGCGGAAAGGATCTGTGGGAACGGTGAGCCAAGCGGCGAGACCAACGTCGACTGAAAGTCGGGACCCGAACCAGGCAACGGACCGCAAGGGCGAGTGGCGCCGTTCCGCCCAAACCAAGTCAGCAGTAACCGATGCAGCTCGCAGGCTATTCAACGACCAGGGATACGAGAACACGAGCATCCACGACATCGTTCGCGAGTCCGGTGTAAGTGTGGGGAGTATCTATCATCAATTCGGTGGGAAAAGCGAAGTCCTCCGGGCGCTAGTGAACATGTCGATGTCGCGACATAAAGCTGTGTCCTCTCAGGCGGTCCAAGACGCAATTGCCGATGGCGAAACCGACCCACTCCGTATATACGCTGCCGGAGCAAAAGCGTTTCTGCTCGATACCTGGGAGCATCGTGACATCGATCGTGTGTCTCTGAATTTCGAGGGACCGTCCGACGTTCTAGCAGTATCGCGCGACGACCTTGCACGATTCATTGCAAGCTCCAGCGAGATCGTTCTCGGCAATGCCCCGCTCCCGGATTGCGATAGTTACGCTCTGTTCGGAGTTCTCACCGCCGCCGCACGCCGGCTAGTTGATATCGATGAGCGTGACATGGCCGCTGCTGTAGTCGACTACTTTATCGAGTTGCTTTTGCGAATGGGATCGTCCAA
The DNA here is from genome assembly GCF_029269925.1 of Rhodococcus sp. T2V. Taxonomy (NCBI): domain Bacteria; kingdom Bacillati; phylum Actinomycetota; class Actinomycetes; order Mycobacteriales; family Nocardiaceae; genus Rhodococcus; species Rhodococcus sp. T2V. The sequence continues at coordinate 12,424 of NZ_JARJBD010000076.1, read as the reverse complement.
GCCATAGGTGAACCTGAATTCAGGAGATGCGAGGCACTCACTGCGCCCCATGTTCCATCCATGCCGACTCCGATGGCCGGCGGATGTCGACTTTGCACCTCGGTGAAGCATGCCGACACTAGTAGGACTTTGTTGGGTGGGGAAAGTGTGATGGCACAGCGGGCAGGTACCGATCCCAAAGAACAAGTGCGCGTGGGAGTTCGCGGAGAACTGCATCGAGGGTCAGTCCCTGCCCAGCTGCTTTTTGAGTGAGCCATACGCAGGGTGGTGAGAAAACAAGCGTGCGGCAGTGACGAGGGTGGCGTGGTGGCGCAAACCGAGTCAGGATCGCCCTTCGAAATGCCCCAGTCCGAGCCCGGTTGCCGACGACGCGGCCGCGATCACCACCTAGCGGCGGTGGTCCGCGCTCCCCGGCAACGAGCGGCACCGCCGTAAGTGGCAGATGGCCCTGGAGATGATCGAACGAACTCGTCGGATGAGGCCGGATCCCGCCGGTCGTGGTCGGCAGCGCCGGGTACGGCGAGGCGGTCGCGTTCCGTCATGGCATGACCGAGCGCGGCATCGACGTTGTTATCGCCGTCAAGGGGGTCCACCAGCGCCCACGTCGCCGACGCCCCGACAGGGGTGCCGCCGTACTCGGGTCGCAGCCGGCCACTGACCGGGCGTTATGGCCGGCCCACCACCTGCAAGAGCTGGGGCCTGGCCGCCGGAGAGTCGGCCTTGCAGGCGGTGACCTGGCGGCGCGGCAGCAAAGCCGACCCGGCCAGTCCGACGGCGGCGATGCAGTCGTGGGTTCGCGGTGCTGCGTATCCGTCCTGCGAACCGAACCATCCCCGCGGCGAGGACGGAACCCTGCCCGCCCCTGCCCGGGGTGTGGTTGCTCGCTGAATGGCCTACCGCTGCTGACGAGCCGACCGACTACTGGCTCGCCACACTCCCCGAGGACACCGCGCTGCCCGAGCTGGTTCGGTTGGCCAAGATCCGCTGGCGGATCGAGCACGACTTCCGGAAACTGAAATCCGGTCTCGGACTCGACCAATTCGAAGGGCGAACCTGTCTCGGCTTTGCGCCACCACGCCACCCTCGTCACTGCCGCACGCTTGTTTTATTACCACCCTGCGTATGGCGATGCGGTCGAGGGTCGGATCGAGCTTGGTCGATGGCGCCGGCAACTACACATCTGCGGACGCGGAAGGTCGAGCACAATCACCTCCGGGCGGCATCGAGTCTCTGTTCACCAGCGGTCGAGGACAAGTCGCTACCTGCAGATGGCGACTGTGGCCGTACCTGTGCATCAACGAATTGCGCAGTGCACCAACCTTGTAAGGAATTTATCACTGCAACGGAAGCAGCGTTGTTCAGTTGCTCGACGGTCATCGCCAGCTCGCTCAACGTACCCTCGTCCAGCAGTCGCTGTCTTTCGACTCCAGGTAGACATCCACTCTCCAACGGTGGGGTCACCCAACGCCCGTCGACGAGCACGGCAAGGTTGCCCGTGCAAGTCTCCATGACCTCACCTGCTTCATTCGTGAGCACCACGTCATCGAACTGCGGCATCGATTCCAGTCGACGGGTGTAAGGAGTACGGAGGCTGGTCTTGTGTCTCGACCAGCAAGTTGCGGTGTCGATCGGATCAGGATGCAGCGCCAGCTTCAGCGGACGAGAGTCTGGGCGAGGGAGGGCAGTCTCGTCGATCTCGACATGACCATTGCGAAACAGCATAATTCGCACGCGCGACGCCGACTCAAGATGGGTTAGGTGAGCTTCCAGTGAACGGCGAATCAGTCCTGAGTCGTACGCGAACCCGAAGTAATGGGCAGAATCCTCGGCCCGTCGCAAATGTGCATCGAGCGACTTAACTACGCCGTGTCCTTCGTGACGCATGGTCTCGATCAGGTGGAAGTCTTCGGGTCGTGACTGCAGTATCTGCGCTTTCGTCAGTACTTCCGCATACTCGGATGCTGCGTCGGAGTTCCACGTGATACCCCCGCCAGCACCATAGGTGGCCGCACCCGTACTGCGGTCTACCACCACCGTGCGAATCGCCACAGAGAATCTTGCGCGAAAACCGGCGTTGGCTGGAGCGACTATGCCGATTGCGCCGCAATAGATTCCCCGCGGCCCATCTTCGATCTTCTTGATCAGCTCCATGGTGCGTTGCTTAGGTGCTCCGGTTATTGACCCGCAAGGAAACAGCGCCCGAAAGATTTGAGACAGTGGCATCTGTGCATCATCGAGTTCGGCGGTGACATCGGAGGTGAGTTGATGGACGGTCTCATATCGTTCGGCCCTCAACAGCGCAGGTACAGAGACAGTCCCGAGGCGTGCGATACGGGCCAGATCATTGCGAACCAGATCGACGATCATGATGTTCTCGGCCTGCTCCTTGGGGCTAGCTGTCAACCGCGCAACAGCGAGGTTGTCCTCGGATCTGGTACGTCCTCGACGGGCCGTTCCTTTCATTGGCTTCATCCGCAGTTGGGACCCTTGCAGTTCGAAGAACAGCTCTGGGCTGGCGCTGGCGACCGTATATCCACCGATCTCTAGGAAGGCGTTGTAACGCCCCTTCTGGGACAGTGCGAGGTCGCGGTACAACTCGGCGCTGTCGCCGACGAACTGTGTAGTAAATCGTGTTGTGACGTTGCATTGGTACGTCTCGCCCGCCGCAATGTGTGCACGAACAAAGTCTATTGCGCGTTTGTGCTGCTGTTCATCCCAATCAGGTGTCCAGGACACGCTTCTGTTGCGGCGCGATTCGGCCGGTCGGACCGGAGGGATCTTGACGGGTTCATTGGCGATTCCAAACCACACCAGAGGGAGTCCCGGCTCCGAAGGAACAGTCGGAAGCTCAGCATCCAGGGCGCTGGCAGCCTCGTAGGTGACGAAACCGAATGCCCAATAGCCTTCATCCGACAGCCGCTGCACATCATCGAGCGCGTCCGCGACGTCCTCTGGACGCCATGCAACGATTTCACGCTCGATGCTGTCAAACCCCAGAGCTGTTCCCGCGACGAGATCGTCGAACCGTGCGGATGCCGTGTTCGCTCGCTCCACATCCGACTCCTCGACATGGCGGGACTGATTGAAAGGATTTGCTTGCGGAAACTCCACTGGCGAATGCCAAACTTGCCGTGCAGTACGAAACTATTCCGACGTGCAACCTGGCGCCTTGGACAGAGTCCGCGGTTGTAGACCACTTGGCACCAACTATGTCACACGATGGCACTGACACGACAGTGCGGTGGTACTCCGTCGACTCCCTCCGCGACGACAACGCAGGCCCCGCACAGGGAATCCGCCGCCGGCCGGGGTCGCCAACTCAGACGATGAACTGCGACAGATTCTCGAAGACTGCAACTCTCGCGTTTTGAGGCCGGGCGAGCCCATTTGTTCTGCAACACAACGGCCGCGATGTGTATTTGATGCGCCCTCCAGTGACTGCACTCCAGCGATCGTGCAACCCTCAATAGACACTGCGAACCGACTTAGAACACCGTGTTGAATCATGGCGGAGATTGGTGAAGGTCTCGCACTGCACCGTTGTCAATACTTTGCACCGATCGAAGGAGATTTCCTCGTGAGCGTAGACACCTCGATTCCGGCGGCAACCGTGCCGGTTCCCGCCCCCAATCTCACGGCTGAGCAGATCATCGCCGCTGCTGTTGCGCTGCGTCCGCAACTTCGTGCGGAACAGGCGGCCACCGAAGAGCGTGGACGGTACTCGGAAGAAATTCACCACCGGATCGCCGAGGCAGGCCTGTATCGCATGCTTCAGCCTCGCAAGTTCGGCGGATACGAGACCGATTTGGTCAGCTATGTGCGGGCAATGATCGAGATTTCTCGCGGGTGTCCGTCGAGCGGATGGCACCTCTCGGTCGCTTCGGGGCACCCGTTGATCGTGGGCAAGTTCTTCAGCGAGAAAGCGCAAGCTGAGTTGTTCGGCGAAGGCCACTTTCTCGCTCCGATGAGCGGCGCTGGAATCGGCGCCAGCTTCAAAAAAGTCGACGGTGGCTATGTCGTCAATGGCAAGTTCGCTTTCGCTTCGGGCATTCCGTACGCCACCCATTTCATGGGATTCCAACCCGATCCGGAATCGGAGACACCTCGCAATTTGGTTTTCGCCATTCCGCGGGGCGAGGGCTACACCATGCTGGATGACTGGGGCGACCTTATCGGTCTGAAGGGAAGCGGATCCAACAGCGTCGAAGTGCATAACGCCTTCGTGCCCGATCACTTTGTTGCACCGCTTGTCTCACCGCCGACTGAGACCATCGACACAAAGGGCAGCGTGGGGTACAAGCTTCATGGAAACCCTCTGTTCGCGACTTCATTCTTGGTCCTCGCTTCGCTCGAATTCGCATCGATCCACGTCGGCACAGCCCGAGCTGCTCTCGACGAGTTCGACAGCATCGTCTCCAAGACCAAGGTCATTCGGGGTGTCGAAACACCCCCCCGTTACGAGAATGCCGACATCCAGCGGGTATACGGAACGGCGCTTGCGAAGATCGACGCGGCCAACTCCATAGTGCTGCAGGTGGCACGGTCTATCGAGGACTCCGTCGCAGCGGCTGTAGGAGGAGGCGACCCGGTTACCCCTGAAACCACATTGCGTCACTACGGCGAGCTTGCCATGATTTGGGATTTGGTATGGTCGGCTGTAGAAGAGCTGTACCGAAAGTCCAGCTCCACCGCATCGCGAGACGGACAAGCAATGCAGCGGTACTGGCGGGACCTGTGCGCATTCCGCAGCAACGGGATTCACCAGTTCGACTTCCGCGCTCAAGCGGCAGCCCATGCGCACTTCGGCCTGCCCATCCGATTCTGGTGAGACAGCTCAAGGCCCTTGGTAACGACTGAACTAAGGAGAGGGATGGATATCGGCTTGCTACTCTTGAGGCTGCTTGTCGCGGCGACCCTTTGGGTGCATTCCACGCAGAAGCTTCTGGGTTGGTTCGGCGGTCCGGGAGTAGCCAAAGCGAGTGAGGGCTTCGAGGGGCTTGGAATCCGACCTGGACGGCCGATGGTTCTATTTGCCGTTGTCGCTGAGTTGAGTGGTTCGGTCTTGCTTCTACTAGGCCTCGCAACTCCTGCCGGCGCAGCGATCATTGCGGGAACGATGTTGGTTGCCGGACTGTTGGTGACCATCGCCAAGGGCACGCCGTGGTACATCTTAGGTGGCGGGGAGTACCCATTCTTCCTTGCCGTTGTTGCGGCGGCGCTCGCATTCACGGGGCCGGGTAGATGGTCACTTGACGCTGCTTTCGACCTTCCATGGACATCGGTTGGTGAGGGCACCTCTACTCTCATCGGGGCCGCAGCAACGGCAATTGCCATTGTGGCGGCGCTCGTGCCGGTTGCGCGAGCCCGCACGGCGGCGTGAAGACAAGAGCGTCGACGACAAGGTGGTTTGTATCAATGGGAAAACTGGAGGCACCGATGGCCGACGAGACGCCAGGACTCAGTCCGCGAGCATGGGTTCGTGAACAGACCGAGACCATTCTCGCAACTGGGACAACCGACGGCCAGGAGGTGATGGGAAAACCGGTCGTACTGCTGACCCTGCGCGGCGCAAAGTCCGGACAGCTTCGGTACACGCCGTTGATGCGCGTCGAGCACGAGGGTGAATATGCCGCGGTGGCATCGAAGGGCGGGGCACCTGAACATCCGTTGTGGTACTACAACATCAGGGCGCATCCCGAGTTCACGCTCCAGGATGGGAAAGTTACCAAGACCTACCGGGCTCGCGAGCTGTCCGGGGACGAACGGGCGAAGTGGTGGGACATAGCAGTAGAGGCGTACCCGCCTTATGCCGACTACCAGGCGAAGACCGAACGCGAGATACCCGTGTTCGTGTTGGAACCGATCGCCTGACAGCAGATCTCGCTCCCTCAGCGCCATCGACGACGGCGATTTCAAATTGGCAATCCCCGATCATCGCGTGATTGTTCCTTCGATGGTCGGGAGTTCTCCGTTTGAGATCGCACACGGACCCGCGTTCGATCCAGGTGACGATCGCAAGGCGCATTACTTCCCGAGTGGACCATTGCAGGGGTTGAAGGTGCACTTCTGCAGGAGATCGAGGCACGATTGTATGACGGCACCTTCACGACATGTCCGAGCGTCCGACTCGTCGCATCCATCCCTCCAAACCGATGTGGGTTTGAACTTCCGCATTGGCGCGTGAGCGAAGCTGGCGGTCGCGATCCTAGTGGACAATAGTCGTATTCGGATCGGGTAGGCGGATTGCATTGCGAACAGCAGGTAGAGCTTGTCCTCGTTGGTGCGTCGTTCGGCGATGGCGGTCAGCCACAATATGTGGGTCTGCCGCGGGCAGAGTCACGAGCAATCATGTCGTCGTGAACCGGCGCGTCCGACCTGCGACGTCGTCGGAGGTTCCTGGCAAAGGCCGACCAGATCCTCAGCCGCGAAAACATCTGCCGGACCCGGTTCTCGCCAGCCGTGACGCTGCCGTGACTGGGTAGTTCGTCGGTGATAAATCGGTACCCGAACCCTGGAAGGTCTGCGTGGACATCGACGACCACGCTGACCAGGAGAACGTCATCCCAGTCGCGCTGTGAGGCCGGATCGCGGTATCACTCGGATAACCTCAGGTGGAGAAGTCCAGCACCCGGGGCAGGTCATTGCGCCGGGGATAAAAACGGCGGCGAGACCGAGGGCCAGAGAATACGGCATTCTGGGGGCGGTTCGCAAGCGAGGAACATGGCCGCCTTTCTCAGGAGTTCGCTTCTCCTGTTCGCGCAGACGGTGGAGTTGGCGCAGCTCATGGAGTTCCGCGGACCTCCGATGGTTACGCCGGGGCGAACCGTCCTCGATGTTGGCCGTGTTGAGCCAGTTGTGGAACACGGCCGCGAAGATTCCGCAGTCCTTGGCTACCTGCGTCCAAAGCGCTTGCCACTTATGGACAACCGGCACGACATGACGGCGAAACCCTGAGGGATAGGGCCCGACCATGATTGACGATCCGTCCAAGCTCGAAGGAATCCTCACTTGTCAGAAGTCAGCCAAAGTTGGCAGTCCTAATCGTCCTACCCCGCAGCTTTCCTGGTTTGTATAGTCCGCACAATGCGCGTCCGATCTTATTGAGTTGCGGACCATAGGTTTCGAGCAATCCGCAATCTAGCTTTGAGTACAGAGAGTTGCGGCAGGAATTAGCCGTGCCGGCGTCGGGATCAATCGGTGAATCCGACGGCATTGCGGTCGCATTGTCACCCCCATTCCGATGCGCATCCGCATGCCATGCGGAGGTTGTCGCACTCCGCACCCTAGAACAGATCGCAGCATGCGACGACGAGAGGACGGGAATGTCCCTTCAAGATCGAATCGATGAGTACGGCTCTCCACTGAGCTTGCTGTTCAAGAACAGCCCTCCGTGGAGCAGGAACGACACCTTTCCCTTTTATCCGGTAATTCATACCAACTGGCGCGACGAGCAGCGCGCGTGGACTGAAACGGCCGTCCTTTTCAATCAGTCGTTCCACATGCCCGATCTATTCATCAGCGGCCCCGATACTGTCCGGTTGCTGCAGGAAACATCGGTCAACAGCTACAAAAACTTCCGTCTGGGCCTAGCCAAGCAGTACCTCGCCGTCAACGAAGAGGGCTACTTCCTCGGAGACGCGATCATGGTGCCCCTGCACAACGACGAAGTCGTTGTTACGGGAGTTGCATACGCTCTCAACTGGCTCGAATACCAGGCGGAGGTTGGCGGATACGATGTCACGCTGCACCGTGAGGCTGCGAGCAAGGGGCGAACGGATATCGAGAAGCGGTTCTACCGCTACCAACTCGAGGGCCCTAACGCTTGGAAAATCCTCGAGAAGGCAGCTGGCGGGCCACTCGAGCGTATCCGCTTCTTCAACACCGCGGAGTATACGATCGGCGGGCTCCAGGTCCGCGCACTGAACCATACGATGGGCGGAGTGCCGGGCAAGGACGCGACGGGACTGGAGCTGTTCGGTCCGTTCGCGGAGACCGAAGCGTTCCTGAAGATCATTCTCGAGGCGGGTGAGGAATTCGGTCTGTTGCAGGGCGGTTCGCTCGCTTATGCCTCAGCGCAGACGGAGTCCGGGTGGATGGGTGGGGCGCTTCCTGCGGTGTACACTTCGCCGTCCCTTGAAGGCTACCGACGCTGGTTGCCCGACACCGCTCTGGAGAATATGGGTCTGGCAATGCGCAACGGCAGTTACCTGCCGGACACCGTCGAGGGTTACTACTGCACCCCGTGGGACTTGGGGTATGGCCACACTGTCAAGTTCGACCACGACTTCATCGGTCGGGAGGCACTCGAGAAGATTGCTGCGGCACCACCGCGTAAGAAGGTGTGGCTCTCCTGGAACGCGGAAGACACGGCGAGGATTCTGGTCGAAGGCGAACTGGGACAAGTAGGGGCTCCGAAGCCTCTGGAGTCACCTGGCATCTTCAGTCATGACGAGGTTCGCAAAGACGACCGTCTCGTTGGCACGACTCAGTGGCACGGGTACACCGTGAATCTGGGTGGTTGGGTTGCCCTCGCATCTGTGGACACAGAACTGGCCGTCGATGGCGTTGAGCTCGAAATCGTGTGGGGCGATGCTGAAGGCGGCGTCCACAACCCTCGATCGCCGCAGCACACTCTGACCACTGTTCGGGCGAAGGTCCATACAAAGTCGCCGATGAGCTGATGCGTTTGGGGCTGGAACGCGAGCCCCGACCACCGCCGGGCGGGCATCCGCCCGCCCGGCGGTCTCATTGACATACACAAGGAGACCGACGATGGTGAGTCGACCAACCAGTTGGGATTCGAACCAGCGCGGAAAGGCGCGCGACGTTCTCGGACGTCTCGGGTTCGAGGTGATCCCCTTCAAGAAGACCGAAGAAGCTGTTCTCGCACATGTGCCGGTCAGCGTGCCGCTCACGGTTACGGCGTCGCCGGCGAAGGGGCAAGACACTACGGTCGCGCTCGCGGTCGCGCTGACTGCTCGTGGATACGCGGTTACACCGCACCTGTCTGCGCAGTTGGTTCGCGACCGGGCTCATCTCGTCGATGTAGTTGCGAGGTGTCGAGACGCGGGGATCACGAGTGCGTTCGTGGTCGGCGGCGACCGCTCCGAAGATACGACAGATTTTCACGACGCGTTGGCTTTGCTGCGTTCCCTACAAGACCTTGAGCACGGTTTCACGGACATCGGAATCGGAGGGCATCCGGAAGGGCACCCAGCTGTCTCCGAAGAAGTTCTGTACGAGGCTCTGAAAGCCAAAAGTGAATTCGCCACCCACATCACGACACAAATCGTTTTCGACCCCAAAGCGATCTTGGCTTGGGCCAATGAGGTGAAGTCCCGGGGCATCGACCTACCGATAAAGATTGGAGTACCGGGCGCAGTGCACAGACAGAAGCTTCTGCGTGTGTCGACAGGGCTGGGTATCGGACAGTCGGCGGCCTTTCTTCGAAAGCAGCAGAACATGTTCTGGCGTTTCTTCCTACCGGGAGGATACCGGCCGGACAAAATCATCCACGGACTCACTCCACATCTCGGCGAGTCCACACACTCGATTTCGGGCTTTCATGTCTTCTCGTTCAACGATCTGGAGCCCACCGAAGCGTGGCGGCGGCGGTTTGTGGAGAGCTTGGGCGGTAAGACTGCTGCAATACCTCGAGAGATATGACCTAAAATACTGGAGGACAACCGATGTCACTTACTTCTGTGGCCTCAACTCGCGCAGAGATGCCCGCACCGACAGCAAGTGAAAATGGTCGCTTGGTGGTTCGATGCCAGGACCGTCCCGGGGTAGTTTCGGCCGTGAGCACATTCCTGACGAAGGCCGGTGCTAATATTACGGCCCTTGATCAGTTCTCGAATGACGAGGGTGGCACGACCTTCATTCAAAGGACAGAGTTCGGGCTGCCAGGACTTTCGGTTGTCCGTGACGAATTGCACAGCGAGTTCGCAAAGGAAGTAGCCGAAAAGTTTGGCATGGATTTCAGCTTCACGGAGGCCGCCAAACCGAAGCGGGTTGCAATCTTGGTCTCCAAGACCGATCACTGTGTACTCGACTTGCTGTGGAGGCACCGTCGAGGAGAGCTCGACATGAATGTCTCGATGGTGATTTCCAACCATCCCGACCTTGCCGGCGAGGTTCGGGCGTTTGACGTCCCGTACATCCACGTTCCCGCGACCAGTAGCAATCGCGAGGAAGCCGAATCAAGAATTCTCGAGCTACTTCGTGGCAATGTCGATCTCGTTGTGCTCGCGCGATACATGCAGATCATCACCCCGAACTTCCTTGAGCAGGTGGGTTGCCCGCTCATCAACATCCATCACTCATTCCTTCCGGCGTTCATCGGCGCCGGTCCCTACCGGAAGGCAAGGGAACGCGGCGTCAAACTTGTTGGTGCAACTGCTCATTACGTGACTTCCGAGCTCGACGAAGGTCCAATCATTGAACAGGATGTCGTACGGGTCGACCATCGACACCGTACGGACGATCTCGTCCGACTGGGAGCTGACGTCGAACGAGCAGTGCTGTCCAGAGCGGTGCGTTGGCATCTCGAAGATCGGGTTGTGCGGGACGGCAAACACACGATCGTCTTCTGAGTCGTCATGACTGTTCGACTACCTGACAGCACAGCTCCTATGCGACGGAAACATACCACGGATGTACTGGAACTCCGATCGAGGGAGCGGTGCAAGGTTGCCGGAATCTTGAACGTGACACCGGATTCCTTTTCGGATGGAGGCCTGTACTCGGAAACTAGACGAGCCGTGGCGCACGGTCTCGAGATGATCGCGGCGGGAGCAGATTTTGTGGACGTCGGCGGCGAGTCCACCCGGCCAGGTGCGGTTCGCGTCGGTGTCAACGAAGAGCTCCGTCGCATCATTCCGGTCATTGTGCAATTGGTCGATGCGGGCGCTGTCGTGAGTGTGGACACTACGCGTGCGACCGTTGCCGACGCTGCCCTCGCAGCGGGTGCCTCGATCATCAACGACGTGAGCGGCGGATCGGCAGATGAAGCAATGGCATCGGTCGTGGCCTCTGCCGGAGTTCCGTGGGTCCTGACACATTGGCGCGGACCGAGTCGAACCATGGCAGGTGCAGCCCATTACACGGATGTCATTGCCGAGGTGAGGGCCGAGCTGCTTGCCCGCGTCGAGACGGCCCTTGCTGCGGGCGTCGCATCCGAGCAACTCGTTCTGGATCCAGGGCTCGGTTTCGCTAAGCGACCCGAGCACGATCTTGCCTTGCTCGCCGGCCTTCAACGAATTGTCGATCTTGGTTTTCCTGTTCTCGTCGGCGCCTCGCGTAAGAGCTTCATCGGGTCGGTACTGGCCGGATCGGAGAATCCGCGCGACCGCGCAGTCGATCGGGACTCTGCCACAGTGGCGACAACCGCTCTCGCCGCGCATGCTGGGGCCTGGGCGGTTCGAGTTCACGATGTGAGTTCGAACGTCGATGCGGTTCGTCTTGTGGCCGCAATGCGATCGTCCACCATGTGATTCTGGAACACTTCACTATTGGAAGGCGTATCGAGGATTCACCCTTTGCTCCAGTATGGAACGAGAGGTTCCCGGATAGGGGCTGGCAGGTCCCCGATGAGCGCGGCGTACTGGCCGGTGTGAGGTAGCCAGGTGAGGATGCCGACTCGATGCTTGTCGACGTTTTGAAGTCTCGATCACCTCTCTCGCCCAGAGTAGGCTCTTCCAGTGGTTCTCTCAGACGTTCCTCCGCATCCGGTTGCTGACGGATGAGACCGTCGTTCTACGCCGTCTCTGGCAAGACCTCCGATGACCCGACACGGTTCCGGCAGAGCTTCTTCAGCACAGTCGAAATGAACTCGGACCGTTGTTTATCCACAGCACCATGGCGAACCACCCCGCAGCGCGAACGCCATTTCAACTCGTCGGTGACCTGCGGGGTGATTGGACGTTCCACGGTGTTCAACAGAGTCTGCCGGGTATGATCGTCGAGCATTGAGACGATTTGCGCGCTGGAAGGAACAGACGAGGGCCAGGTCTGCGGACGATTGGATCAAACCTTCCAGGCAGTCTCCTTCTAGAGTCGTTGGATTTTCTTTCCGCTCACGTGTATGCACGTTGACGTCTCTCAGATGCGGCCTGGTGCAACGGAACCCATGCAACGGGTTCGTACGCGTATAGTCGCGCAGCGCCGTTCTCAGGGCCGCATCCGGATCCGCCGGCGTTTGGGCGATCGGTGTTCGAGCGAAGGCGTAGGGGAGGCGCAATTTGCTCTGCACGCCAGACATTGCGATATCTCTACGTCCTGACGGACCTTCCGACGGCGCGAACTGTGACGGCTGTGCTCAGAGTCCCCCTTCGCTATCGTGCACAGCACGTCGTTCTCCACCTCGGTCTAGTAGCGTGTCGCTGCTTAGTTCTGCCTTGTTTCGTTTAAGTTGGAGGCGGCA
>NZ_JARJBD010000075.1:0-50636 GCF_029269925.1 Rhodococcus sp. T2V | reverse complement strand
CGAATTCAGCTGACCCGCGTTGCCCCGAACCAGTTGCGTGGAAATCCGCGTTAGATACCGCCAGAGCATCAAGCAGGGCGACCGCGGGTCCGATGGTCCACGTCCGCAACGGTATCCGATTCTTGATCCGCGGGTGGTTCGTCAGCGTTGCGGTGAGCCTGGCTGTGGTGGGACAAGGGCGGGCGCTTCTCGGACGGTGCAGCTCTCTCGCTTACTCAACGATCAACCGATCAATATCGCCCGACCCGCTCTTGGTCGACCCCTCGCCGCGAGGAATCCATGCCCCCAACCACCTCGCTGACGGTATCTCGGTTCAATGCGGATCGGGCGCAGGGCGGACTGCGACGCCGTCGACCCAAGTCTCTTTCTGGCCACCGCAGCGCATGACGACGGTGTAGGAGCTTCCTGCAGGAAGGCTGGTGAGCGTCACAGTGTGAGTCTTATTCGGCGCCAGACTGACCTCTTGCGAAGCGATCGACCTTTTCGATTGATCCAGCACGCCGACATCACAGTCTCGCGCGGTGTTGTCGCCCTTGGCGGTCACAGTCACCTTGCCCGGTCCGCCGACTGCGGTCATCGTCGCGTCGGCCGATGCCGCTCCCGCTGCCAGCGCGGCAAGCGCGGCGGCCACCACGATTGCTTCGAGGAGGGAGCGTGGGCCCCTCTTGACGGTCGTGTTCATGTTCATGATGGTCAGTCCCCACATTTCGGGACGGCCATGAACCGTCAGAGAGAGCACCGCTCGACCGATGTCGTCCTGGCGTAATCGTGACCGTCGCGTGGATGTCCGGGATCCGCGGTGGGCGGTTCGAGGGCAGATCGAGGCTCGGTCCACCTTCATCGTAGGCCGGGCCCTCACAGCCGAATCCGAGTTCTCAGGAACGCCACAGGTCGCCGGGACGCCCGTCCTATTTGACCCTCGAGCGGTCTGGAATGTCCTCACACTATTGGCGGAGAAGCGGTCCGGGGAAGTTGGGGCTACGACCCGAGTAGAACGGTTGGTAGCGAGATCTCAGAAATTTCGGACATTCTGCAGGGGCACACATTGGTCGATCTGTCGTTGCTGTCGGGGCCGGTCCCGCTCGTGGTCGCCGCCGCGGGTGCGGCGGGCGGGGTGTGGTTGCTGACCGGGCGGGCGGGGTGGTTCCGGCACCGGGCGATACCGCTGTGCGCCGCCGGGGCCGGCGTACTCACCGGTTGCCTCTGGTTCCGGGTGGAGCGAGTGTGGCGTCCCCTCCCCGACCCGATACCCCTCACCGTCTACCTGTGGACGGTCCTCGCCCTGTGGGCGGTGACGTTGCTGGTGCCCCGCATCCTCATCGCTCCCCGCCGTGTGTGGGCGGCAACGGTGTCGGTTCTTGCCGCCGCCGCGGTGGTCGCGGCCTGCGCCGTACAGGTCAACCTGTTCTTCGCGGCCTACCCCACGGTCGGCGCAGCCCTGGGGTTCGAGCATGTGACCCGCGTCGACTTCCGGTCAGTTCCCCCGCCCACACCGACACCGATCTCGGGCCGACCCCTCGAATCCATCTGGACGCCACCGGCGGACATGCCACGGTCGGGCGCGGTGACCTCCGCGAACATCCCCGGGGACCGTTCCGGGTTCGCCGCTCGCCGCGCCGACATCTATCTTCCTCCCGCCTATTTCACCAACCCGCGACCACAGCTACCGGTCCTCGTCCTGCTGGCCGGTCAACCCGGCCAACCGAAAGACTGGCTCACCGGAGGCCGGCTCGGTACCACCATGGACAACTTCGCCCGCGACCACGGGGGGCTCGGACCCGTCGTGGTGGTCGCCGACGCGACCGGATCGACCTGGGGGAACCCGCTGTGCGTCGATTCGCCACTCGGCCATGCCGCAACCTACCTCGCCGAGGACGTGCCCACCTGGACCAAGGCGCATCTTCAGGTCGATCCCGACCCGGGCGGGTGGGCGATCGGTGGACTGTCGCTGGGGGGAACCTGCGCGCTGCAGATGGCCACCAATTACCCCCAGACGTATCCGACGTTCCTGGACCTCTCCGGGGACCCGGAACCCACCCTCGGTGATCATCAACGCACCCTGGCCGCCGCGTTCGGCGGCAACCAGGCCGCGTTCACTCGGGTCAATCCCCTCGACCTGCTTGCCGAACACCGCTATCCCGGCTCGGCGGGTGTCTTCGTCGTCGGCAGCGACGACGAGGAGCTCAAGCCGTCGATCCGTAAGGCCTGTGACGCCGCCCGGCAGGCGGGGATGGACGTGACCTACGCGGAGGTTCGCGGCGGCCACACCTTCGCCGTCTGGGCACCCGCACTCGCCACCGAGATGGACTGGCTGGCCACCCGGCTGGGGCTGACGTCCTGACCACTGCCGCATCGGACGCCGGGCGCGCACCCCGGACCAGGACTGCACCGCGCAGGTGCCGGTGAGTTGGCGCCTGACCCGGTGCGGCGAGATCAGTGTCCGCCGCGGTGTCGGGATCCGGGGTCCTGAATCGCGGAATGGGGCCGGATCCCGGGCTTAGGGCTTGATAAATACGTCGTTGAGGGTGACGGTGCGCAGGTTCCGGTTCCGGATGATCTCGACGAGTTGCGGGTAGACGTGGGTGACCGGCAGATAGTTGAGATGCCCGATGACGATTGCCTGCGGGGTGAAGTACTGGGTGGCCATCTTCACGATGTAGTCCTCGGTGATCAGCGAGGAATCCGACAGCGAGCCGTACCACAGGGTCGGGACGGTGTAGCCGAGGTCGGCGGCCACGGAATCGACGGCGGCGTTGTGTTTTCCATACGGCGGCCGGAAGTACGGTGCGGCGTCGACGCCGTAGGTGTTCTTCAGGAACGTGTGGTTCTTGGTGAGTTCGTCGGAGATCCGACTCTTCGACACGGTCGTCAGGTCCGGGTGCGACCAGGTGTGGTTGCCCAGCTGGATCTGACCGCTCTCGACGAGAGGCCGCAGGAGGACGGCGTTGTCGGTCCACGAGTCGTACTGGCCGTTGACGAAGTAGGTCAAACGGACCCCGGTGTCCTTCGCGAACTGGGTGTAGAGCCGGACCACGTCGCTGCTGACGCCGTCGTCGACGGTAAGCGCGAGAAGGTCGCCCTTGCCGGGCAACGCAGTCAAGGTGCCCCCGCCGGGCAACCGGATACGGGACGCGAGTGGCGGTGGTGGAAGCACCGCCGCCGGCGCAGGGGACGCCGCCGGCGTGGGTGCAATGCCCGGATCGGTGGGGTCGGGCACGGCGGTGCCCGGGGTTTCGGCGCTGCTGATGCTGCAGCCGGCCGCGCCGGCGACGGTTGCCGCGGCGAGAATGAGAAATTGGCGTCGATCCACGGCCGCATTGTAGGGGTGTGCGATGAACCATTGATGGTGTGCGGCGCGGGCTCCACGGGTGGCGCTGAGGGTCCCGCGCGTGCCGCCGTATCGGTTACGGCGGCACGCATGAGTCGAGTCCCATCGGGCACATTTCACGCTGAGATGCAATTTTGCAGCCCAGTCCAATTCTCAGCGTTCTTTCAGCAACAAACGCCTACGCTTCCTCAGCTCGCGTGGACACCTACACAAGCCGCGCTGTCCGTCGCCGCACCCTGGGGTGCGAGCGGTTGAGGTGAGTCGGATCCGCGTGTGCCCGGACCATGCGCACTTCCGCCCTTGCGTGGGTGGTTGCCACCGATGTCCGATATCGAGCATTGCTCCGATAGGACCGAATTCTGTTGCCTATCAACATCTTGCCCGACAGCGGGCCGCACGCCGTGCCACCATCGGGCGCAGGAAACTAGGTCGTGAACTTCTGATCAATACTGAGATTCTCTGCGCCCCTGTGGTTACGCTTCGCATACTTCTTCATCTCTGATTTGACGCACTCTGAATGGGGTCGGTATGACGGACATCAGCACATCTCGCTCTGGATACAGAGCCTTCACCCGCGCAGCCGCAGTCGCAGGAATTGCCGTGCTCGCCATAGTCATGGGGAACGGCACGGCCTCGGCCGGCGTCGACAATTCCAGCTCCGTCGTCGATGCGAGAGGCAATCGGGTCGAAGTCCTGCAGGGTGATACCCAGTATCAAGTGGTCCCGCCGCTGGACGGTGTTCCCACCAGTGTCGAGTTCTTCCACAACGGTTACGCCGGGGTGAATATCACCGGCCCGAACGCGGCGGAGTTCAAGGGCACCAAGCTCACCGTCGGTTACCAGATCGGTTATCCGATCGCGTTGAGCGGGGCGACCATCGTCCTCAATTCACCCGGGCTGGGGTTTGTGATCGGTTCGAGCAACGGGATCAACCTGGGGATCCTCCCCGATCCATCACTGAGCCTGAACGCGGGCACCAACGTCGGACTCGCCGGTGACATCATCCCATCGCAGGAACTCGACATCGACCTGGCGCCGGGCGGCATCACCACCGTCCCGCTGCTGGAGAACCAGTCGTTCGACGGTCCGGCGGCGTCGGTGCGGATGCAGGGAGTTCACGGCTCCATCTCCGGTGCGCTCGGTGCGGTCACCATCCGGCCGTACGCCACCGCCGTGACTTCCAGCGGTGACACCGTCACCACGTACGGTGTGCCGCAGAAGCTCAATTAGGTCCGACGACGACACGAGAACGACAAGCAGCTGGCCGACGCGACTGAGGGTCGCGTCGGCCAGTGTGTGTGGCGGCCCGAGCGGGGCGTGAAATCACCCAAAGGGTCGAGCCGCCAGTGTAAGCGCTGATTTCACCGGTTGTTGGAGCGGCGTTGAACGACAGCCGTTCCTCCGACGCTCACTACCAAGAGAAGCAACATCATCAGCACATTGACATCGGTATCTCCGTCAGCAAAGGTGGGTTGGTTGGTTGACGGGTAACCTACACCGCTGCAGCGCTGACCCTTTCGTGCTTTTGCGGCACCGAGACGACGGCAGACCAACGGGGCGATCCCGCGCAATCGTATGACGGGAGTGCTGTGAAATCGCTGAGAGAAGAGCGGATTGTCCGTTGTAAGGCAAGGAACGACGGCGCATTTCATCAGTTCGTCCGTTGTGACGGCAGACGAACCGGATCCGCACAGCCCGTCAGGGCTGTTCACCATCGACGATCGACAGAACCCCTGGTCAGTTACTGCACGACACCCGCAACGGTCGGCGCATCGCTTCGGGCGCGGCGAAGACATCGCGTCGGTTCGGTCGAATGACCTGCGGATTCTCACGTACCGGCACATAAGCGCGGCATGACCGGCCGCCCGCCTGGACCGGCCCTGTCCCAGAAAAGGGGAGGTTCGGCAGCCCGATCGCGGCGCAGGACGGTGAACCCCCGCGATGGCACAAAGGATTGCGAGAGCGCGGATTTCATCGGCACGCTGAACCCGAGGTCAGCAATTGTGCGCGGAGTATGACCCGACCCCACTGAGAGAATGCTGAGAACTGAGATGTGGCTGAGAAGAAGGGAATCCGTGACTGTCCGCCCATTGCACGTGCGTAGGATTGCGCGTGTGCTGCAGGTCGCTGCAACCGATACGGCGGCACGTCGGCCCCCGTTCACTGCCCCCATCGGTGGCGGGGGCCCTTTACGTCTCACTGCGCTCCGTGGCGATGTGCACGCCAATTCCGCTGGTGCGGTGTATAGCCCGGATCCGGTCAACGACAGTCTCGGTCACCAGCGGCGCGGACCTCAGTCGGCACAAGAACGGGCTGCGGTCAGTTCGGCTCGATGGTGATGGGTGGAACCGGTACGAACGCGGCGGTGGGCGCCACGAAATGCCGGCATGGACCAGGGTTGGTCGGTGGCCGATGCCGGCGGGCTGAGCGGCGGAGCCATCGAGGGGGCGGATCGTGATGGTGCGCACGACGGCGGCGGCTTCGGGTGTGGTGCAGCCCAGGTCGGGCGGATCAACCATCAATTGCCGGTGGAGAAGTCTTCGGCTCCGGTAGCTGGGGTCGGAACCCGGGGCTCGCCCTGGCAGGTGAGCGTCCGGTGGAACAGGCCTCGATCAAGCGCGGGGCGGGAAAAGCCCCGGTCGACCTTCGTTACCGGGTGCGGCGGTCCGGCACCGTGCACACCCTGAGACGGTCGCAGCCTGTCGCGCTGCCAGCCGGGTCGGCTATTCGCGGAGCACGCTGATCGGATAGCGGGCGGCCGTGTGCGCGGCGGCGGCGGTGACGGCGGCGATGGCTGCGGCCGTCGCCGCGGCCACCAGGGTCAGATAGGCCCAGGGCACCGCGAGTGTCGCCGGGGGTGGGTCGAAGACCCCGGACAGCACCGCGACGAGCAGATGGGACAGGACGACACCACCGATCACCCCGAGTACTGCCCCGCCGGCGGTGACGACGGCGGCCTCGGCGAGCACGATCGACGCGGTGTGACGCCGCGTGCCGCCGAGCGCGGTGACAATGGCGAAGGTGCGCCGACGCTCCACGAACCCCGACGCCAGCATCAACGCCGACCCGGCCGCGGCGAGGACCGCGGCGTAACCCAGTTCGAGTCGGGTCAGCCCCCGCAAATCGACGGAGGTGAGCGTGGATCCGACAGTGCCGCGCACCGTGGTGATATCGGTGACGGTGGCGCCGATACCGACCGCATCGGACACCGCCTGGCGCACCGCCGGGGTGTCCGCCCCACCGGTATCGATGAGGAACGCGCCGACCGCCGGGTTCGCGGTCACCTGGGCGAGGTAGGCGGCGTTGGCGACGAGGAAGCTGTCCTTCGGTGCCGTCGGAAACTCCGTGACCACCCCGATGAAGCGGAACGGCACGGTCTCGAATGCCGTCGTGGCGGCGTCCTGGATCCGCAGCTTCACCGGGTCGCCGGGGGAAAGTTGGAAGTCCGCCACGGTTTCGGCGCTGACCAGAACCCCGTCCGGTTGGGCAACAAGGCGGTCCATCAGTTGTGCGGCGGTACCACCATCGAAGTAGCTGTCCTGCAGCAGCGCCGCTCCGGTGATGGTGGTGGGGTCGACGCCGTAGAGGTCTTGCAGGTCCGCGCCGACATAGGCGAAGCGGTGTTGGAGCGGTTCGACATCTCGGACGCCGGGAACCCGGCGCAGCTCGCCCGCGAGGTCGGGTCCGATGGTGGCGGTGGGCGGTTCGGTGACGGTGACGTCGGCGCCGCTGGTCAACCGGGCATCGACCTCGGCCTGTTGCCGGTAGGTGCTGTTGAACACCGCGATCGAGAGGGCGAACATCCCGGCCAACGCCACGACCGCGACCGACCGGGCGAGTGCGCGGCGATTGCGGGCGAGCATCGCCGCCACCGTGCTCGACAGCGGGCCCGCCAACGGCCCCAACAGGGCTCCGACGAAGCGGCGGCCCCTACCGAGGGTGAGATCGGCCAGCCGCAGTGTCAGCAGAGCTGTCCCGATCCACAGCAGCGCCGGTCCGGCGAAGGTCCAATAGCTCACCGACAACGCGGTCACCCCCTCCGGCGCGAGCACGAGGGCGTACCCGGCGCGGCTGGTGACCCGGTAGACGGCGAACGCCGCGGCCAGCGCGAGGAAGTCGACCCCGGCCCGCCGCCACAGCGGACGCCGGGTGCGGCCGATCGCGGCGCGGGCCGCGGCCGCCGTCGAGAACCGCAGATCACGCAGGGCGGGAGTGAGAACGGTGACCGCCGTCAGCACCACACCCGCCGCGGCGGCCGAGAACAACCAGGACAGGGACACCGGCGAACCCAACACCACGCGGTCGACGACGATGCCGGCCCCGGCGCCGACCACACCGCCGATCAGCCCCACCGCCACCGCCTCGGATCCCGCCATCGCGGTGAGCTGCCCGCCACCGGCACCGCGGGCTCGCAACAACCCCCACTCCTGGCGACGGCGCGGCGCCCCGCCGGCGGTGATCACCGCGGCAAGGACCGCGGACAACGCGACACCGGGCAGGCCCAGGAACAGAAACAGCACCTGCGAATACAGGGCGTCCTGGCGGGCCGCGTCGAGGGTGGCACCGAGGTTGTCCCCCACCAGTGCGGCGCCGGCGAGGGTTGCCTCGAGGTTGCGGGCGCCGCCGGTGTCGGCAGCGTAGGCGGCGGCCGGATCCGGGGGCAGATTCCGGTCCCGGGCGACATGCACCTGCGCACGCACCACCGCCGGGTCGTCCCGCTGCCCGGGGGCGAAGAGGGCGTCGAACTCCGCGATAGGCAGCAGCAGCACATTGTCGGGGGGTGCCTGCGGCTGCGCGGCGGCCGGGGCGGCGACGGTCTGGAACAGTGAATCCGCCTGCGGCAGATCCACGACCCCGGCCACCGTCTCGGCGGCGGTGGCGCCGCCGGGCACCCGGACGGTGATCACCGACCCCACCGTCGCCCGCAGATTCGATGCGGTCTGCTGCGCCAGCAGCACCCCGGTGTCAGCTCCGCTGAGGGTGCGGATCGTGCCGGGAAAATGCTGCCGGTACTGATCCGGGATA
This sequence comes from Rhodococcus sp. T2V, assembly GCF_029269925.1. Taxonomy (NCBI): domain Bacteria; kingdom Bacillati; phylum Actinomycetota; class Actinomycetes; order Mycobacteriales; family Nocardiaceae; genus Rhodococcus; species Rhodococcus sp. T2V. The sequence goes on along the minus strand of NZ_JARJBD010000075.1, from coordinate 42,283 downwards.
CCGACTATGACCGCCGGCCCGGTGCTCACGGCGCCGCCCCCGGCGGCGGCGGAGAGCCCGGCGCTGTCACCGAAGTGGACCGGGTCCGCCACCCGAACCCCCGGATAGGACCGGATCTGATCGAGGACGGTGCCCGGATCGGCGCCGGGCTGCACCTGGATCCACCAGTCGACGGCGACCGCCCGGGTGGCCCGGTCGGTCATGGTGGCCTTGGACGCGGCGAGGAACCCGCCGAGGGCGGCGAGGAGACTGACCGCGATCGCGATACAGGCGGCGGCGCCGAGGAGTCTGCCGCGGCGGCGGCGCAGCAAGCCGGTCAGCCACATCCCCGCCAGGGCCAGACCTGTGCTCATGGCGTGGGAGGGACCGGGGTGGTCGGTGACCGGATCTGCAGGCGGCCGCCGCGCATCGACCACCGGACCGGGCAGCGCCCGGCGACCGTGTCGTCATGGGTGCTCACGACCAGGGCGGCGCCGAGCATGTCGACGGTCTCGAACAGCACGTCGAGGACCTCGGCGCCGGTGCGGTGGTCGAGTTGCCTGGTCAGCTCGTCCGCCAGGACGAGTCGCGCGGTGCCGGCCAGCACGCGGGCGAGCGCAACCCGGTGCGCTTGCCCACCGGACAGTTCCTCCGGAAGCCGCCCGGCCAGCGGTTCGAGCCCCAGCCGAGCCAGCGCGGTCCTCGCCCGCGCCCGAGCCGCGGTGTCTGAGCGGCCGGCCAAAACCTGAGGGAGCGCCACGTTTTCGGTGACATCGAGGGCCGGAATCAGGCTCGGGGCCTGAAAGACCACCCCGATGCGGGTGCGGTCGCGGCGGGGATCGGCGCCCAGCCCCGGCCAGCAAATGTGCCCCGCGCTGGGGGCGTCGAGGGCCGCGAACAGGTGGATCAGGGACGATTTCCCCGAGCCGGACGGGCCGGTCAGGGCGATGCGGGCACCGCGGTCGATGTCGGCGCTCACCGAGTCGACCGCCACCCGCGCGGTGCGCCCGGACCCGAAGACCCTGCTCAGATCCCGGCACCGCAGCAACGGCCCGGCTGCGGCACTGCCCGGCAGGGTGCTCATCGCAGCACCAGGCCGTCGACCAGTTCGATCACCCGGTCCGCCCTCGCCCGCACCGCCGGGCTGTGACTGGCGCCCAGCACCGCTGCCCCGCGCCGGCACCACGCCCGCAGGAGTTCGAGCACCGCATGTTCGGACGCGGGATCGAGCTCCCCGGTCGGTTCGTCGGCGAGGACCACGACGGGATCGTTCGCCAGGGCGACCGCCAGCCCGGCACGGGCCGTCTCGCCCCCGGACAGCGAGGACGGATACGAATCGGCCACCGCTGCGAGCCCGAGCCGCGACAGCAGATCAGGCACCGGCGCCGGCACTCGGCCTGGAGGAGCGACCAGTCGGCGTACCAGGCGCACGTTCTGGGCTACGGTCAGGTGCTCGACCAGGTTGTCCTGCTGAAACAGCACCCCGATGTGGTCGGCGCGGAGTCGGGCGCGGACGGTCTCGGGTCGATGGCTGAGCGCTTCGCCGTGCACGCGCACCATCCCGCCGTCGGGCTCGTCCAGACCCGCCAGACACGCCAGCAGCGTGGACTTACCAGATCCCGAGGGGCCCGCCACGGCGACCATCTCACCCCCGCGAACCCCCAGCGACACTCCGCGCAGCGCCAGCGTCTCCTCGCCTGCGGCGCGGTAGAACCGGTAGAGCTCCACGGCGGTGATCACCTCATCTCCGGGGTCGACGGTCACGGGGTCCACCGGAAGGAATCGGTGACCGTGCGCCACGGATCGACGTTGTCCGCCCCGACCGGAGCCGACAACGTCAAGGTCACCAGCTGGCCGTCGCGGAAGAACTCGTACCGCTCCACCTCATCCGTGACGGACTTCCCCGAGACGGGATTGGTCGGCCCGGCGATCCGGTAGGTCGCCTCCACCGCAGGGCCGGCCGGCCGGGTCACCGACGTCACGGTGCCCGCCACATATCCGGCGGCAGAAGCGAACTGCTGATCGACGTCCTGGTGCACCGCGGTCTCGGACGGGGCCGTCGCCGCGAACCGTGAATCGACGGTAATCGCGTTCAATTTGTCGGTGAACGTCACCGCCGGCCCCGCCGCCGTCATCGCCCACCCCTCGGGCACCGTGACCGCGAACCCGGGAAACGGGGTCACCTCGACAAAGGCCTGATCGTCCGGAATGTCGCCCGGCGCAGCCGCATCCGGTCCGGGAGTGGTCGGGCCCGCACCCGAGCAGCCGGTCACCAGGGTCGCCGTGACAACAAAGAGGGCGGCACCCACCGACAGCGTGGCCACGCAACGATCTCGTGCACTGCTCATCGATGCCTCCCGTCTGCGGTGCATCTACCCATCAGGGTGCGCGGACGATGCTGTGGACACGCTGAGAAGCATCCACCGACGTCCCACCCCTGTGGCAGCAGGGTGAGCAGCTGGGGGACCCGCCAGGCGCGGTGTGCCGGGCATATCACCGTGCGCCGACAGCACGATGGCGTTGCCGTGCTCGTCCCGCTGTCGTCTCCCGCTTTCGTCTGGTCGCCGTCACCGACTCTCAGCGTGTCTTCAGCACGATCCCCCTACGGTCGGGGGTCATGACCGAGTCAACGAAGTCTGCTTCCGCCACGACCCGGCGTGTGATGCTGAGCAAGGTCCCCGAGATCACGGTGTGGTTCTGGATCATCAAGATCCTGTGCACCACCGTGGGTGAGAGCTTCGCCGACTGGATCAACATGACCTTGGGTCTCGGTCTGAACACCACCGCGCTCATCTTCACGGTCGTCCTCGCCGCGGTGCTGGGATGGCAGCTGCGCCTGAACCGGTACGTGCCGTTCGTCTACTGGCTGGCGGTCGTGGTGCTCAGCGTGACCGGCACCCTCTACACCGACATCCTCACCGATTCCCTGGGCGTCCCGCTCGCGGTGAGCACGAGCGTCTTCGCGGCGGTCCTGGCCGTCGTCTTCGGTGTGTGGTTCGCCCGTGAGCGGACCCTGTCGATCCACAGCATCGTCACCACGCCGCGAGAGGTGTTCTACTGGCTCGCCGTACTGGTCACCTTCGCCCTGGGCACAGCAATCGGTGACTGGGTACTCGAGCTCACCGGCTGGGGACCCGGCATCTCGGTGCTCCTGCCGGCCGGGGTGATCGTCTTGATCGCGATCGGCTGGCGACTCGGCGCGAACGCCGTGCTCTCCTTCTGGCTCGCATACATCCTGACTCGCCCGCTGGGTGCGAACCTCGGCGACTGGCTCGCGTCCCCGTCGACCGATCACGGACTCGGCTGGGGTACCGCGCTGACCAGCGTGGTCTTCCTTCTCGCGATCCTCGCCACGGTCGTGTACCTCACGCTCACCCGCGGCGACGTCATCGAAGAGCACGAACGGACCTTCACCGCCACCGTGACCACCACACCGGGCCGCGAGCGGCTCATGCTCGGGTACTACGCCGTCATCGGCGTCGCCACCGGCGCCCTGCTCATCTGGGCCGCCGGGCAGCCGCACGAAACCATCGCGAGCGAGGAGGAAACCGGCACCGACCCCGTCACCACGACACTCACCCCCGGGCAGGTGACAGCACATTTTCCGGCGGCAGAGATCACGAAATTCCGCACCATCACCCAGGACACGCTCGCGAAAGTGCAGGCCGGCGACCAGACCGGCGCGACCGCCCGGATCAAGGACCTCGAAACCGCGTGGGACGACGACGAGGCGACCCTACGCCCCCTCGACGCCACCGCCTGGACCGTCCTCGACGGGCGGATCGACAACGTCCTCAAAGTCATGCGGGCGAGCACACCCGACCCCACGGCCGAGAACCAGACCCTCACCACACTGTTGACCGAACTTCAGTGAGACAACCGCCAAACGTATGCACGTAGGTCGGGGCTGTCGTCACGCACGGACCGAGGGAAGCGAGCCCTGGCACGCGACATTCGCATTCAGACTGTGCAGGGTCTCGATGTCCGTGGTCACTCATGCTTTGTGCGCACCCGGCCGACGCCATCGTCCGCCGCCGCCAGCGGCGGCCTGAATGCCCGTTTTCGCTGACAGCCGTTCGAATTCTGGGGCACATAGAAGCACGATGTCAGCGCCGGTACGAGGCCCAGGACATCGCAATTACTACATATGCGAGCAGCATCGCCAGCAGTGCCACGACGACCAGGACCACGCGACACAACGTCACTTTCCTTGACCCGCCCCGCCCCCGAACGCGTTGTCTCCCATCCGGGCCGTCCGCGATGCGAAGGAGGTCGTCGCCGCTGTCCTTGATGCTCATCGTTTCCCTACTACGGCGGCGAACCGGGTGGGCGCGGTCCGGTGTTCCATTCTGGCCCAGGCCGCCTCGGCGGAGAACGGCCCGAATGTGCAACACGCCCCATCGTGGCGGTCCACCTCGACCACCCAGTACTCGGTCACTTGGACGGATGCTGCGGCGTCGACGGCGGTGTCAGTCATCGGTGCTCCTTTGCAAGAGGGAAGCCTCGCGATTGTGTCAAGGTCCAGTGTCCGCCGACCTGAGCGTGCAGGGCGAGGGATCGGTACCGACACCGCCCCACAGAGACGAGGATGCGCACATCCCCCGGTACGGCCGACAAGTCGATCCCGATCCACGCCAGCGCACCCTCCTCGTTTCCGCTCATGGCTCAGGAACCGGGCGAACCGTCCGTCGACTCCGACCGCCGCTTGTCCAACCAAAAGCTCGGCGGAGCCGGCCTTCCCGCAGCCCGCAATGATCGACATACCTTCGGTCCCCCCACTCGCTCGGTGCGGTACGCCCACCGCAGCCTGCGGCGCCGGACACTGGAGACCACCGAGTCCGCCCAAACGTCGATATCGAACAGCCGTGGCGCGGTGACCGCCGCGCACGTGCCGATGCACCCACCTTCTCATCCGGTCAGTGAGCCGGTCGCCGATCTCCCGTACCGCCGCCGGACCGCGCCCGCATCTGCCCCTCGGCCGCGACCGGCTCCCCCGACAGGCACCCGTGTCGAGGCGCGCATGCGCCCACTTCGAGGTTAGGGATCTGGAAGTCATGCCCGCGTTTCCCGGGGCTCGGCGACCGCGACGATGCCGACCCACCGCCCCCAACAGCCCACCACCGCCGGACCTGGCACATTGGCACACCCTCACCTCGCCCCGGTCATCGTATCGATCGACATCCGCAGTCATACCGCCTGATGATCGGAGCATGTCATCTATGCCCTGGACCGGTCGCCGTCTCGGCCGCGGCACGAGGGGCAGGGGCCCTCACACCGGATTCGGGCCGCTCAGTCCTCGACAACGCCGCCGCCGCCGCAGCCGAGCGCCGCGGGCCGCCGAGTCCAACAATCGCCGCGGCGACGGCAACCATTGCGACCTTCCTGCGCACTGCGCGGTGACCGCGGCGAGTATCGAGGGTGGCCTCGTAGCGGTCGCTTCGGCCTCCACGGCGCGCGATGACGCGTCCGGAGTAGCAGAGTCGTCGCGTGCGGTAACCCACCAGAAAAGGGCCACGGCAGGGGCAATTCAATCAGTCGCACAACACTTTCCGACAATCTCGATGCGGTATTCAGATGACGACTCTCGTCGCACCTCAACGCCCGATACCCACCGTCGCCGGGGGCTCGAACCTCGCAACAGCCGCCGCTGTCCCCGCCCCGACATGAGCGGGGACAACGGACAGCGATGGCTTCGTGCGGCGAGGACATCGACGGACGATCTCGCGATTGCGTGGCTCGCTCATCGTGCACCGCCCGCAGCCCCGCCTCAGGGTTGGAGGTGCCCACAACCACCAGACACGGGGATGCGCCGCACCCGATTCCGTCGCACAATTAAAAGGGGAGAAACGCAATCCCGCCGGAGGTCGGATGATGCGTCGGGAGGAACCAGCGCCGGCACCCACCCCGATCCGTTGGTGGCGACTCGGACCGTGGAGCCGCAACCACCTGATGCGCCGGAGCGACCGCTACGAGGCCACCTTCGTGCTACTCGCCGCCACGCTGATATTGCTGCTGATACCGTTCGCCGCGGCATACGGAACCGCTACACACAGCCGGCTGGAACAACAAACCCAAGCACAGCGCACCAGCCTGCACCAAGTACCCGCAGTCCTGCTCGAGAACACCCACCCCACACCCGACACCCCCGATGACGAACCTCGACCCAGCCACCGCCAAGACAGTGCCCGAGTCCGCTGGTCGACGCCCACCGGGGACCACACCGCCGTCGTACCCACCGAAGCCAACGCGACGGCGGGGCAGACCATCACCATCAGCGTCGACACCGACGGCAACCTCACCGGCCCCATCCGAAGCAACCGAGACGACACAGTGGTGGCCGTGACCGCCGCATGCGGAGCATGGGCCCTCGGATCCGGCGGCATCGCCCTCGTCCCCGCACTCGGACACGCATTACTGACCCGGACCCGGATGCGGCAATGGGCCCGCGAGTGGACCCGGATCGACACATCACCGCGATAACCCCGCACCGGAACGACCCATCGGCGGCACCAGCGAATCGACAATCAAATCCCGCCAGGGTCCCCGGTCAGGCCGTTGCCTCGGCACCTGCGGGTTGGCTCGACCCGATCAAGACGCCTGACGCACTGTCAGGTGCGCGGAGTGCAATCCGATTGGATCGACCACCTCACGTCCATCGTGCCGAACACCCCGATCCAGCCAGGCCCCCTCGCCCTGCCTGTCCCGGCTCTTCCATGTCCGAGTCGTTCGTTCGCCGCGGCCCGACCCCCCTTGGGCACCGACGGTCCGGCGCCCCCACCGGACTGTCGGTCACTCAACCGGGACGTCGCTGAACAACATTCGCGCAGTCCGCGGGCGGCCGCCGGCCGGCGAAAGGCCGAGCAAGTGGTCGTCGTCTCCGCACGAGCGACGGCGACCCGGTTGTTGCTAGCCGCCGAGCCCGCCGAGGAGTCCGAGCAGATCATCCAGGCCCAGGTCGCCGAGGCTGCCGGTACCGCTCGGGGCCGGGGTCCCGGTCAAGGTCACCTGCGCGACCGGGCCGAGCTTGACGTACGGGTTGGTGCTCGCACCCTCCTTGCACTGCGTGATCACCGCATAGGTACCCGCCGGCAGCTCGATCGAGGTGCCCGTTGACTCACCGCCGGTGAAACCGGGGTACTTGATCTCGTCGACCCGGGCGGTCTTGTCGTAGACCGCAGCGTCGAAGGGGAAGATCTGCGCCTCACAGTGATTGAGCGCCTCGGTGGTCGCGATGTCGTGAAGTACAACGGTGATGGTGGTGGCGCTGTTGGTCACCGTCGACGACCCGGTGACCGTGGCCGAGCCGATGGCGGGGTTCGCAACCAGGGCCAGAGCGGAGAATCCGGCGATCGCGCCGGCACCGACGATACGGCGGGAGAGCGATGAAGCCACGAGAATGTGTTCCTTTTCGATTGTCACCGCGCCCCCTCGCACACGGTGGATGGCCCCCGTCCCGCACATCAACCAGCGACCAGCGACCAGCGACCAGCGACCAGCGACCAGCGAAAAGAAGGTTAGGCTGCCCTACAAGTATGGGCTCGGTAAGTACAGACCCCGAACCCGCCGGCTGTCAATGGATGTGTCGCTGATCACTCCGCTGCTCAAAATCGCCGGGCCCCAACAGAAGAAGGCAGACGCGCCCTATATGTCCGGATCGTCCGCAATCGAATCGGACACATAGGACACGATTTCCCGGGTCGTCGAGACCCGGCAAGCCAAACCGGTCCCACCGCACCCACACCGCCCCGACATCCGACTGCCATTCGCGCGAATGACACAGCCGGATAAATGAAGTCAGCCGCTGGGCTGCACCCACACTCGAGAACCCACCGCAGCCGCAACCGGCAGCCAGTCAGCGAAGCCCCGACAGGAAACGCCGAGACCATCAGCGGCCGCAGACCACGCCCATCGGGATCTGCGCCCCGCTCGCCGTGTCTACGGCGTCCGATCGGCGGGCACACTGGAAGCGACACCGGAAACGGGATCCACCTGCGGCGGCTCCGGTCGATGAGCGTTCCCGCGGGCAACCAACACCGCACCCGCCGTGAGGAATCCGGCAGTGGTCACCGCGACCACGGCCGTCGCCGCCGCCGTCATCGCGCCGAGCCCGACTACAAACGCGACACCGGACACACCACCCAACACCACACAGCCCACCCCCGCCGACACCAGCACGGCCCTGATCACACTCACCCCTCCCACCGCGACGCACGACATTTTCTATGCCAACCCCCACGCCACCAATCGAACGCTACGGCATCCGACGTGCACCGGTCTCACCCAGCCGGATCGCCTCCGGCACCTATCGTGGCCCCATGGGAATCTGCCGGCTGGTCCTCGACCTCCCCGCCGCATGCCCACCACAGGACCTGCTCGACATCGCGGCCACCGAACTCACCGAACGCGGCACCCACCGATCGACGAACCTCGAACTCCGCACCACCGCCCCGACCGGAACCGCACTGATCCGACACGTCACCTTCACCTAGTGGGCTTCCCGCCACCACCGCCGTCCACCCCCAGCAGATCAGCTACCACAGTCTCTGGGCCCATCTCGAGGACACCGACCGCACAGCCCTGCTCAAGCTCACCACCGACGGGACCCCCGGCCTCGCCATCACCCGCCTGCTCACCCGCACCGCCGGCCGGAGTTTCTTCGTCCGCGACCCGGCCGGAGACCACCGGCTCCCCACCAGCTTCCGCATCTTTCTCCGCACCATGACCCACAGCCGCGGCTGACCTCGCAGGTCGCGGCTCATCGCCTAGGGCGCGCTCCCGCCCGACTGCCGCTGCAGCACGAGAGTTGCCGGGCACCGAGCGCCTGTTTCCCGTCGCCACGACCTCATACGGCCGCATGATGCTCCCCCAGGTCACCCATGATGTGGGCATACTCGGGCACAAACAAGGTGATGCGCTCGGCGCCCTGCGGGTGCGAAGGAGGCAGACGCGAGGGTGCGTGCCTTTTCTTCGCCGCGTCGCACCGTCCAGTCCAGGGATCTCTCTCGCAGAACGCCGATCGGGAGGTCGGCCGCGGCTGGGTACTCCAGACCGTCTGGAACTCCCTGTCGACGTGCATCAGCTCCTACAGCAAATTCGACTCCCACGGTGCCCCGCACCGCAGCCGCACCGTGCGTGGCGTCGGCTTCAGCCTCCGAACACCATGACGCCCGCCGACCAGGCCGGGTTGCCGAGTCTCAGTCAGTTCGGTGGGGCGGGCGCGATGTACTGGAATGTCGTGGTCCGACCGTCGCGGCGGTCGACGATCCAGGTACCACCCTTCGCAGTCGACGCCGCCGGCGGCACCCATGCCGCGTCCCGTGCCCGCGCGGGATCCGCCAAGGCGTCGAGGACCTCCCCATAGGTACAGAACACCACTCCGTCGGCCTCCGCCGCCGCCAGCACCGCGAACAGCTGATCGGGTGGTCGGTCCACGGCCAGCAGCCGGTGATCGTCGATACGCAGCCCGCGCGCCGCGGCGAGCGGCAGCAGCGTCTGACGAGCGGGTCGTGGGGCTGGCGAACAGGGCCCGTAGCTCGATGCCGTCCAGCGCGGCGACCAGGCTCCGGGCCTGCCAGTACCCGAGGGTGCTCAGCGGGCGGCCCGCATCGGGGCCGTGCCAGCTCCTCTTCTCCCCCGCGTGCGCGTGACAGACCAGGACGAACATGCCCACCACCCCTCCGCCACCCCGCCGTTCGGTGCGGTTGGCCGGCGTCAGGTGTGATCATCGTCGACGCGCCGCTCCGGGGACGGTCGTTCGCCACAGAATTCGCCGCCAGGACAACTCTGTCGTCACCGCATCAACGGAACGAACGCGGGCGGTGAGCGCGGGCGCCGGCGCCGGCGCCCGTGAACAACGGAACCCCCTGCACACAGAAGGCAGGGTGGCGGGGTCCTCGCACGGCCCCGCAAGGCCAATGGCATCTGACCCGAGCACCATGTCCGGGTAGTCAGTTCAGTGACGTGCTGATGCGTCCCGGGTCATCACCTCGGGAAACCGGAACACGATCGCATCGATCAGCCGATGCACCTCGTACAACTCGGCACGCGGGCAGCGGCCTCGCCGCGCAGCCGGTCGGTCAGCCGGTGGGCCCGCCGCGCGCACTCGGTGAGGGCGTCGACGGTCTCGATGCGCACCGTGATGATGTGATCTCCGCGTCCAGCTGGCCAAAGGAAGATCCGCGCCTGCGCCACGTCCGAGTCGTCCGCCGTCGTGTCGACGGGTCATGCCTCGAGCAACGAGCCGAGCTTCGCGGTCACTGCACGCTCGACGAGCAACGGAATGAAATCCCGAATCGGGCACCCCGCGAAATGGGCGACCGCCTCCCCCACCGCGCTCCCAACCGCCTCCCGCGACGCGGCCGGGAACTTATTCAGCAACCGGACAGTGACCTGCGAAATCTGGCGGGCTTCCTCCGCAGCGTTCATACCCCAAGGCCTGCGCTCCCCCGGTCGCCGCGTCAATCCGTCACCCCGGCCTCTCTGGCTGGGTGTCCTGGGCGAAGGCATCAACGCTAACCGCGACCGGCGCGTGCGTGCGGGCGGCGTCCCCGTACTTGGTCTACGCCAGCTGGTGCGAAATCACCTCGTGCGGAAAGACTTCGGTTAGCCTCTCGAACGGAGTTTGAAAACGCGTCCATGAAGGTGCCGGACGCGCGATGATTGAACGGTGAGCGTCGACTCGGCCTCGACCAATTCCGGACGCAAGAAGGACCCATAAGTACCTACCGTGGGCTTGATCGTCCTTGGCGTCGGCCTCGCAGCAGTCGCCGTCCTCGTGTACATACCGCATCACCACCGAATCCCCAAATAAGAACAGCCACAATAATTTTGCGGATCGATTGACGTAGCTGGTCCCGGCCGGCACCCAGACGGCGACGCCCAGGGCCCAAGCGGGCCTGCGCACTACAGGGGCCGGATAGTGTCACGCTGGTGGTTGGAGCTGCGGTCCATAGGGCGACCGCGTCGAGGGGTCCGTGGCAGCAGGTCGCCTGTGAAGGCACCAATGGCGTGAACTAGCTCGAGTACCATTCCGGTGGGAAGGAGTTAACGCCATGTCATCTCAGCAGCGCCCGCGCCGTTTCGGGTACGCAGTCGGCGCGGCGCTCATCGCGATCGGCGTGCTCGTCACCATCACCGCGTCCGTCGTCTTGGCGGTTCAACTGACAGGCAGGGCCCCGACCGACGACCACAGCTTCGGGAACGACCAAGCCACGATGGTGCACGTGGACGCCGGCGGATCGAAAACGATCTACACCGACACGATGTACACCAACACGACGTCCGACAGCAGCATCAGGTGCTCGGTAAGCGCCGCGAAACCCTTCCTCGCGCGGGAGGACACGCCGTACCTGAGCCGGTCCCACTTCAACATCCCCGTCACCCAGTGGCGACCGGCGTTCTCCTTCACGGTCAAAGACAGCGGCGACTACACGATCCGCTGCTCCGGGGCCCCCTCCGACGTTCGCTACGGCATCGGCGGGTACGTCACGGCCGGCGAATTCACCTACCTGCTGTTGGCTATCGCCACGGGCGCCGTGCTGGTCCTCGCAGGCATCGTCACTGTGATCGTCACCATGGTCCGCCGCGCTCGCGTCAACCAGCCACCGCCAATGCACTACCCGCCGCAATTTCCGCCGCACTCATGACCTGGAGCGGCGTTCGATCTCCCGCCTCCGGTCGGGCCCGTCACCGCGATGACCATTAGTGAGAGATCTGCGGCCAGTGAAGACGAGGTCCGAGAGTCTGCGTTTGAGGATGCGACGTGCTTCCTATTCCCACCGTCACCGCTGGCCTTGCAGCGAGCCAGCAGTGCTCGCATTGTCGGGAATATCGGTGCCGAAGTGGATGGTCCTACTGCCCGCGATCATGTCATTCCGCCGCCGGCACGGGCGGTACCGACGTCCCGACAGAGCAACCACTCCACCCCCACTTACACGCACCAACCACAGACGCCCCCGCACCGACCCGGGGCGGGGGCACAGCACCGGTGTCAGACCGGGAGCTCGTCGGTGTACCCAGGGCAATACACCGCCACCGAACTACCGATAAGGTAACCGACGTCGTAAGCGGACAGCGACGAGTTCTCCAAACCTTCGGCGGCAATCTCCTCGAAGCTGGCACCATCCCCGAACTCACCGCAGATGTGTTGGGCGAGTTCAACCCCGGCGCCGGGAGTGGTGAAGGTGATCCCCTCGTCGGCCATACCGTCGAGGAACGTCACGTCCTGGGCGGAGATCGACGTGGCGGATTGTGCGTTGGCGGCCGTGGCAGCACCGAGGGCACTCACGCCGATCACGGCGGCCAGAGTGAGGGTGCGGGCGACGGTGGTGATGCGGGTGATCGACATGAGATGCGTTCTTTGTCTCGTCGGGGGAAGCGGACAAGGAAAAGCCTGGAAGATCGGCCTGATCGAATCCTTGCCGAATTCTTGAACGCCGGGCGAAGGATCCGACAGCCGCCACCACAATCGGGGCAATCCCCCAGCACGCGCACAACGCGGTGGGACGTTCGGTCGCATATCCAGAGGAGTCCGGCGGGGTAGCCGTTCGGACCGTGAAGGACCACTCCAGGGAGCAGGACGGGAGTCGTCGAACACGTCGAGGCCGCCTGCACCGGCCAGCCGGGCCCGGCCGATCGCGAGCAGTGCAGTTTCGTCACGCCGGCCCGCGTCATAGGGTTCGAGGAACTGCGGATCACCGGTCAGGGCGAACCCGCGTTCTCCCGTTTCCTGGTCCACATAGGACGTGGTCAGCTCGGCCACCGCCTGCTGCGCGGGCAGCAGCTGCTCGGAGACAGGTCGTCGACGGCTGCCCGGACCGCCAACCTCCCGTACACGGAGAAGGCAGTGGAGACCGCGAACATCGTCACCACGATGCCAATAGCCAGCCACAGCAGCGTCCAAACCGAGACCCGCGCGGTATCCGCGCTCGAATCCGTCATCGACCGCCTCTCGCACTCGCAGAACCAGCCGAGCGGCACCGGTACGCGCCGACACTCATCGATTCCACACCCGAGTACACCGTAGGCTCACACCCTCTGGCAGGGCGGGAACCGACAACCAAGATCCCTCAGCCCTCCCTCGACTCGATCCCCGCCCGTCACGTCCTGGCATTCGCGTTCCGGCATTCGCGTTCCGGGAAACCGGCCAGATACAGCACCTAACCGACGGCATGAAGAAGCAGTGCGCGAGCCCTGTTCTTCGACGAGGACGGCGATCCGGTCCCGGCCCACCGAACGCACCCACCCCGACCACATCGGTGAACCGCCGCGTCTCCGGTTTCCGTACACCCGCACGTAGCCCGTCGCGGGTGGAGTATCTACGGCACCATCCACCGCTCAGGTGGGGTACTCCACCACTCCTGGCCATGCCCGTGCCTGCGCGCACGCTTCTTGTACCAACACGAGGCGTCACCCAGTACGGCACCACAGCCCAGGAGCACTCGCCATGACCACCACCCCGGCTCACCCAGTCGACACCCACCTGATCGGCATCATCCACGACGCCCTGCGCCGCGACCTCGGCCGCACCTTCGACGCCCTCAGCAGCCGGCCCCCGCTCGGCGCCCGCCGCCGCGCCGCACTCGCCGACCACCTCACCTGGACCCTGGCCTTCCTCGAACGCCACCACACCACCGAACAGACCTGCCTGTGGCCGCTCGCCCGCCAGCGAACACCCTCCGCGGCACCATTGCTCGACCAGCTGACCCTCGGCCACGCGCGCATCCACCACGCCGCCGAAACCGTCAAACACACCGCCCATGCCTACCAGCGCTCAGGAGCTGTCAGCGTGCGCGACGACCTCCGCGGCGCACTCGAACGACTCTGCACCATCCTGCTCCCCCACCTCGACCACGAAGAAACCGAATTCGCACCCATCCTGGCCGCGACCATCACCGACATCGAATGGAAAAGCTGGTTCCACCACGTTTTCCGCACCACCCGCTCGGCCGAGCTCGCCCGGGAAACCTATTGGCTCACCGACACACTCGAACCCGAACGCCGCGCGCTCACGACACGGCTCCTCCACCCGCATCATCGATCCCTCACCCACCACGCGCTCACACTCATCTGCCGCCACCACACACGACAGCTCTGGAAGAACCACACCACCACCTGCAACCGACAGCACTCGTCACGGATCCACGCCGCACCGCACCAACTCGACACCGCACTGACCCCCGCCTGAACTACCCCAGCCACTCACCCACACCACAGGAGGCGATGTCACACCCAAACAGACTTCAGCACAGCCGCTTACGGCCACACCCCGGAATTTCGAATGCCCTCAGCACACCCTCGCTCCAACAATAGAAAGAAGCGACCAATGAATAAGAACACACTTCGCACCGCGATCGCAGCAACCGCAATCGCACCCCTCATTGCGTTTGGCTCCGGTGTCGCAGCAGCAGCACCGGCCCCGACACCACCGGCGCCCGAGACAATCCATCCCGTCATGCTCGGACCGTTCGGTGGCGCATGCGCACCGTTGCTGTTCATCCCGCTCATCGGAATCCCCATCGCGGGGCTCTGCGCTGTCTGACCGAAACCCGCTTCAGGTGCGACAATCATCTCGATAACCTGCCGCACCTGAAGCGGACAGGACGTTCCCAGGAACTATTTCACTGCGATCGCGAGCACCGCGCCGACCCTACGTGAATCCTCGAGAAGTCGGCGCAGCAGCGCCCGCGCCACACCCGTGCCACGGACAGCGGGAAACACGTACACCCGTTTGAGCTCGGCCATCACAAATCGAACCTGGTGGTCGCTTTTTCACAGCTGCCCTGCTTACGATCAGGAGGTGGCCAGAGTCTGGCCGTTGGTCGGGCGTGCGGAGGAACGACGCCTGATCAACGCCGCCGTGACCGGAGCCGACGGTTACCGCGGAATCGTAATCGCCGGCACCGCCGGTGTGGGCAAGAGCCGTCTGGCCCGCAGAGCGCTCAACGAGGTACACCCCGGACGCTGGACATCGCGGTGGGCGCGAGCCACCGCCTCCGCCCGGGCGCTCCCGCTCGGAGCATTTGCCGAGTGGACCGACGTCGGCACTGCGGACACGATGTCCGTTGTCCACAGTGTTATCGATCACCTTTCGGACCACCCCGCTGGCGCAAGGACGGTCATCGGAATCGATGACGCACACCTTCTCGACGATCTGTCCGCGTTCGTGGTGCTCCAACTCGTCGAGCGGCGCCTCGCCCCGGTCGTGGTCACCGTTCGCACCGGTAAACCGGTGCCCGATGCACTCAGTGCTTTGTGGAAGGACGGTCACCTCCAGCGGATCGAACTCCAACCACTTTCGGAGGAGGAAACCGGTGAACTGGTCACCGGGGTTGTCGGCGGCCCGCTCGACCCGGACGCCGCCCGCCGGCTGTGGACCATCACCCGCGGCAACCCCCTGTACGTGCGCCACCTCGTCGAACAGGAACTGGTCACCGGACGACTTGCCCCGAGACCACAGGAACCAGGACTCAATGCCGGAGTGTGGGGGTGGGATGGTCCCCCCACCGTCTCTCCGGGACTGGCGGACCTCGTCGGCGCTCAACTCGACGCCCTTCCCCCCGCCGTCGGCGCCGTCCTCGACGTCCTGGCGGTCGGTGAACCACTGCCGGAACAAATGCTGGCCGACCTCACCGATCCCGACGCCGTCGAGGATGCTCACACTGCCGGGCTGATCGCCGTCGGCCGCAGCGACCGGCACCTGGTGCGGTTGTCGCACCCGCTTTACGGCGAAGCTCGCCGCGCCGGGGCCACACCACTACGGCTACGGCGGCTACAAGGTGCAATCGCCGAAGCCCTTGACGCCACACAAGATTCCGATGCCCGCGACCTTGTCCGCCGCGCCGTCCTCACACTCGACGCCGGGCTCACTGTCGATCCCGACTTCCTCACCGACGCCGCGTTGGCATCACTGTCGTTGTTCGATGCCGACCTCGCAGTAGGCCTGTGTAAGGCGGCCATCGAACACGGTGCCGACTACGACACCCACCTCATCCTGTCCGTCGCCCTGACCATCCTCTCCCGCGGCGAGGAATCCGAACAGGTCCTCACCCAGGTCCTCACCTGGCCGCTCCCCGACGAGGACCGCGTCGAGGCAGCCTTCCTCCGGTCCTCGAATCTGTTGTGGATACTCGGCCGCCCCGAGCACGCCGAAGCTGTGCTCCTCGAAACGCGAGAAATGACGACGACACCCCAAGCGCACGGCGAGTTGGTGGCGGGTCTGGCGATCGTCCACGCATACAACGCGCGCCCCCTCGACGCGGTCGACGCCGCAACATCCGCGCTGCAGACACCGAACCTTCCGGAGCTGGCCCGCATGTGGGCGTTGGGTGCCCTCCTGATCGCCCAGGGGGACATGGGAAAGGCATCCGAGCTCACGCCCGACGCCGACCGCACCTACAACTTCATGACCGGCTCCCCGCTGGTTTCCTCCGTTCGGCTCCCCTACAGCGAGTTCCACACCCGGGGGTTACGGCTCGCAGGCTACCTCCGCGATGCCACCGCAGTCACCACACGCATCTGCAACGAATGCGCCGATGCACCCGGCTTCGCGCAACGCTTCTCCGCCCTGCTGAAAGGGCAGGACGAACTCACGTCGGGACACCTGGGAGCGGCACGGAAACACCTGGAACAACGCTTCACCTCCGCGGGAATCGCCCACGGCTACATCCCCACAGCGTGGTACTGCGCACTGGCCCAAACCCAAGCGCTGTCCGGAGACGGCGCAAGCGCAACGGAAACCCTTCGCGCCCTCGACGTCTGGTGCCCCACACCAGTCCCCTATCTGAAGCCGGACTACCTCCTGACCAGGGCCTGGGTCTGCGCCGCCACCGGTGCCGTCACCGAAGCCGTCGCACTCGCGCACCGCGGCGCCCACTGCGCAGCCGACCATGACCAGCACGCCCATGAGGTGATGTGCCTGCACACCGCCACCCGCCTTGGCGACACCACCACCGCCCACCGCCTCCACGAACTCGCCGGCCAGGTAGACGGTCCCCGCGCCCCCGCGGCCGCCCGGCACGCAACAGCGCTGGCCGCCAACGACGCCGACGGTCTCCTCGATGTATCACGCCGGTTCGAGGACATGGGTGATCTGCTGTCCGCGATGGACGCCGCCGCGCACGCCGCCGTCACCTACCGCCATCACAAGCGCAACGGATCCGCCCTCACCGCCGCCGCCCGCGCCCAGCGATTGGCCGACACCTGCGACGGCGCCGATACACCCGCCCTCCGCGAAGCGCAGCAGCCGTCGCCATTGACCGCCCGGCAACGCGAGATCATCACCTTCGCCGCCCAAGGACTGTCGAACAGACAGATCGCCGAGAAAATGACCCTGTCCGTCCGCACCGTCGAAGGACACCTCCACCGCGCTTCCCTCAAAACCGGTGTCTCCGGCCGTAACGACCTCGGCGCCATCGTCACCGGCGATCAGCCCCCTCCCGGTCGCGGTCACCAACTGGAGTAGCCGGCTACTCCACCCCACCATGCGCGACGAACGCACCCTGAAACCATGAGCACGCCACTGACACCCCGCGAGCAGGCGCTACGGCGACTGCCTCACCCCTACTCCCTCGCGCTGCGGCTACGCGACGCCGGCGTGGCCGACGACCAGATATGCACCTACCTCGACATCGACATCGACACCCACGCACTCCCAACGCTCCTCGACCTCGCCGACGCCAAACTCGCCGCAGCACTGTGCACCAACCCAGACACCGAACCGGAGGCACAACCATAAACGGCTTCAAGACCGGGCTGATGGACCTCGCGATTCACCCCCCGTGGTGATCACCGGCGCTCTGGTCCTTGGCCCGGTTTCGCAGCGGAGCGCGAAGCGAAACCGTGGCGTGCCGCCATTGCACCCGCGAATGTGGTGCCGCCGATGGTGATGAGGGCACCGAGGATCAGCGCCGAGGGTTCACCGGGCTGCAGGATATGCGATTGCTCTCCGATGGTCGCCGCCGCGACCGGGACACCCAGCTGAGCCGAGGCCAATGCGGCAAGGGCCAGTGGCTGCCCGAAAAGTCGTATCGCGCAGTGAACGGCAACCGCTGCGAGTCCGAGCGCGACGCCGAGCAGGATCAGCGAAGGGTGCGCGCGGAGGTCACGCAGGTTCAGCGAGGCGCCCAGCCACACGAAGAACAGGGGACCGAGGAACCCTTCGGTGATCGAGAACAGCTGCTTGGCCAGCCGCCGCGGTTCGCCCACGCCCGCGACCGCCAGCCCGAGCGCGAAACCGGCGAGCATGATCGATACGTGGGTGTGAACGGCCAGCGCCGCAAGGGCGAACAGCACGCCGAGGTTGATCCGCAGCTCCAGCGCGAAGCGGCGGTCCTTCGATTCCTCGTGCAGACTGTGCAGCCAGCCGCGGCCGTCCGCATACTTCAGGAACGCGTAGAACAGTGCCGCCGTCGCGGCCACGGCGGCAGCACCTATCGCGGCGCGGGGCGCCTGGGCGGGGTTGATCACGAGTGGAAGAGCGATGATGCACGCGGTGTCGGCGACCGCGACCTGGGCCATGGTCTGCACCACCGGTGTGCCCTCGAGCCGCAACGAGTCGATCAGCGGAAGCACCAGGGCGGCCGACGACGACGCGATGAGGACCGCGTACAGGGCCGCATGGCCGGTGCCGAATGCCCGGGCGATCCCGAACCCGGCTGCCGCCGCGAGGACCCCGACGATCGCAGCCCGCGCGGTGCCCTGTGTGAGAGCCGGCCGGATGGTCGCATCGCGGACGGGTACATGGGTGCCGGCAACGAACATGATCAGCGCGAATCCGATGTCCGCGAGAAAGGTGAAGGTGGGATCTTCCGGGTGGATCCATCGGACACCCGTCGTGCCCAGAAGAATCCCTACGAGCAACTCGCCGAGCATCACCGGCAGGTGCCACTCCCGACGAACCGCGAGCAACGGACCGGCCAGGGCGGCCGCCGAGATCAGGGCGAGGATCTCGAACGACATCGGTGGACCTCAGCTCGTCGGCGGCACACTCGTCAGCCGGCACGGAATCTGCGTGTTCTCATCGGTGTGATAGCTCGCGCACACGCGGTGATAACCATCTGCCACTTCGAGTGCGGTGCCTGCCGCCAGATCGCCACGCACGAGCAGGATGGGTGAAAGGGGTGTGCCGTCTTCGATCTTCCGCAGGTCGGCGGCCACATGCGCGTTGTCCGCAGGCAGCAACCGCAGCCGCGAGGCGCGCAGGATGTCCTTGGCCTTGTGGACTGTGACCGGAGCCGTCCTCAAACCCGCGACGATACGTTCGACGGTATCCCGGGAGGTGAGCAGGTCCAGGTACGCGGCAGCCGCCGGGTAATCGTGTTCCTCGGGCGCCTCGCGCCACCGCACTTTCGGCATGCGGAGATTGTCCCTCACCGGGGCGCCGAGCCCAGCGATTCGCGAGCGCGTGAACGACGCAACGGCGGATGAATCACATGCGAGTTGTCCGTTGCTGAGCGTGCCGCCTCATCACCCGGCTGATCCGCGGCGGCGCATCCCGCAACCCGGCCATGGTCGACGCCGCCCTCGAACAATCCGGTCACCTCGCCGGCCACCACGGATCCGAACGCACCCGCCGCCTCTCCAACATCAGCACCCCGGCGCCGAACATACCGCCGCCGACACACCACCCCGCTAGATCGTCCCAATCAGCCGCGGAGTCAGTACCATCGGCCCTGCGACGGACACTCGCCACAACAGAGGTCGGACGCGGATCAAGATCAAACGGCCATCAGACAAACTCGATAGCGAAGTGTTCCGGGCGATCAAGGAGAAGGCGCTGGCGTAGCATCCGTCGGCGGGGCGGATGTGCGGGCCGGGCGGATGAGTAGTTCGAGTGGCCGTGAGCGCGAGTAGGCCAATGAGGACGATCCTCAGCACGACCAGTCCGGTGGGGCAACTTACCAGTGCTGACCGCTGCCCCATTGGCCGATCGCGAGTCGCAATGTGTACCGGCCCACGGGGTCGAGACCGCCCGAGAATGGGAGCGCGCGGCGCTAACCACACTACGGTGGCGGGCCGTCACCACCACAGGCCCGCACCGACGGCCGCAAGGCGCCCGCGGCACGAAGTCCACGACACCCGAAATCGCCTCTTACGCGCCCCGCCGTCCCTTCACGCACCCGACTTCTTGTTACGCAACACCACCAACGGCAGCACCAGAGTGGCCACCGCGGTCACCAGCCACACCACCAGAGTCGCCAGAATCCACGTGCGCCACCCATCGATACTCAAACCACCGACCAGCGATGCGATCACCAACGCCACCAACGTCGACACGAGCCCGACACCACCGAGAAACGCCGACGCGTTCTGCGCCACCACCTTCCCGATGAACGGAGACAGCACACTTTGCGCCACCGCAAACACCACCACCGCGGTGACAAATCCCGACGCAGCAATCGAAACCCCCGGCAGGAGCCACTGCGCCACCAGCAAACCGATCGCCGCCGACCCCAAAAAGACCACGACCCGAAGAAGGAAACGAATCATCCGAAACGCCCTCTCTACCATAATGATCAGCGCGAATTGGAGATTGCGACAACGTGCACGCGGATCCACCACATGCCCATCTCCCCCTCCCCCGGGATGGCCCCGTCCACACCCTCGACTTCACCGCAGCCTCCAGTTCCGACGTTACGCCTACCGCACCACAATCACGGTGCTCGCACCGCCCGGTGACCGCCGCCTGACGGCGCACAATCGTCCGCGCGAATACCCCGCCACACCGGCACCGATCCGCACCGCGGCACCCCACACGGCGAGATGACCTCCGTAACCGTTGAACGTCGGCATGTCCGCCTCGGTGACCCCTCCGGCGACTTTCCGATCAGGACGAAGAACACCCTCGGTCGTACGCGGTGGGCCGGCACCGTGCTCGGCCGGGATCGGGCCGCGACCGTGCCCAGGCAGTCGTCGAGCATCCGACGCCGAACCATGGGAACGCCGCCATCGTCGAGCAATCGCTCGGAACCGCGACCCTGGTGAGCAGTCCGCCGCCGTTCTCCGACCATGCACCGAAGCCCGGAACTCGGCCGGATCAGGCCAGGCTTCCGGCGCCGCTGAGGGTGACGAACTCGACGCCCGCCGAACGCAGTTGCGGCACCGCAGCAGCGAGACCCTCAGCGGTGGCACCCGCCGGGCGGTTGACGTGCATGATCACCACCGAACCGGGCGCCGTCGAGGTGACCGCGGCCTGCACCTTCGCGGCGGGCAGGGTGGCCCCCGCATCGCCGTTCACCGTGAATCCCACCACCTGCTCGCCGAGATCCCGGACGATCGCCGCCGCCACCTCATCGCAATGCGCCGTCCCGGGGCGGAACCACCGCGGCGGCCGGCCCATGATCTCGAGCAGCCGGTTGTGGTTCACCCACACCTCGTCGATCACCTCCGCCGGCGACCTGGTGCCCGCGATGCCGTACGCGGATTTCCCGGTCACCGATAGCGGCAGGTGCCGGGTCCCGTGGTTCGCCAGCTCGACAAGTGGGTTTCCCGCCAGCTGCGCGGTGAGCCCGGGGTTCGCATCGATCCAGCGGCCGTTCACGAACACGGTGGCCGGCAGCCTCTCGCGTTCGAGCAGTCCCAGCAGATCCGCATCGACGCCATCGCCCTGAGGTCCACCGCAGGCGTCGAAGGTCAGCGCGATCCGATGCTCCGCCGCCGCGAGCCTGGTGGCGGTGCCGGTGACCGCGACACCCCATTCGTGCGGTACGGCACCCGCATACTTCGCCGCGATCGCCGCCGTATCCGGCAGCAGGGGCGGGGGCGGGGGCGGGGCAGGAAGCCATCCGTCGGGGATCACCCCGTCCGGGACCCCGGGAATCGGCGACGCCTCAGCGTCCACGGGGCCGCCGAGGTCGACGTAGCTCTGCATCGCAACAGCCACAGCACCGCCGAGCAGCCCCAGCAACACCGTCCGACGATTCGCTCGCGCATACATGCGCCGAGACTAAACCGGCCGCCAGAGCGATCCCTCACCGATCTCGGAACGACGCTATGAACACAACCCGAACAGCGTGCCCCCGCACAACGACCACTGCCACCGCCACCGCCGGGCACTCTCGCCCAGTGTGACGCATTCGTGCCTCCGACCCCGACGAAACCCTTGCGGTGCTACCGGCATGCGTGGTGATCTGTTCTCGCCTCCCCAGTCGGCGGTTTCGCAATCGGTGACCGACCGGGGGACGCTCCCTGGCACCGGGGAGCACGGCTCCGCCAGTCTGATCACGATTCGCGTCGCCGTCTGGGCGAGGCTTTGCACGGGTTTACCTCTCCGATCGCACAATTGCGATCCGTGCTGCTGAGGGCTAATTCCCCTCTGACAGCATTGCTGCGGGCTATCCGTTGCACGTGCGTACGCCTCGGGGAGATCAGACAGTGGGCTCAACCCTGTCGACGGTTCGCGCCCTCGCCCCTTCCCTCGGACCGAGTCAGCGGCGAGTTGCCGGGGTGGTCCTCGCGGCGCCAACTTCCTCGGCCGTTTCCGAACACGCCGGTACATCAACGGCCACAGTCATCCGGGCCTGCCAGAGTCTGGGGTTCAGCGGATTTGAGCAGCTAAAACTGCTGCTGGTGCGCGATCTGTCCGCCACGGACACCCCACCGAAGCAGTCGGCAAAAGTTTCCGACAATGCGAGGTTGCTGCGAGCCTTCGTCGCCGCGACGGCCGCGGACTGTGCGTGCGCTCTTGCCCCGTTAAACGAGGGCGAACTCGGCCGAGCGACGGACGTTCTCGGGTCGGCAGATCGAGTGCTGGTGGTCAGCAACAGGGATTCGGGCTCGGCACCCGCAGCAGTGGCCACACGGTTCACCCGCGGCGGTCGGCCCGCTGACGCACCGACCGATGCCGTCCTCCTGCACCTCGCCGCGAGGCGCCTTACGTCTCGGGACGTGTGCCTGGCGCTCAGCGACAGCGACATGAGCTGGGCAACCGTACGGCCGGTGGTAACGGCGGCCCGAACGGCAGGAGCACAGGTCATCGGTGTCTCCGGCTACGCCGGTTCGACGTTGCTGGAGCTGTCCGATATCGGCCTGGTCATCGGTAGCGGGACCGGACCGGGTGGCGGAGCTGAGGCGAGGTCCTCGGTGATACAGATCGCCTTCTTGATCAGCTTGCAGATTGCGGTGTGCCACCCGCGGGCCGTGCGGCCCGCGGTACGCGTTGGTGACGACACCCGTGTCGCTGGCCGGGAGAGGGGTGTTGCCCGGTGCGACGATGATGTGGCATCGCCTGCACGTTGTCGGTGCCGGCGGTATCGATGTTGTCCGCGCGGGCAAGACTGCCCATCGGCCCCTGAGTATTGGGTGGTCCGTTCGTGGCCTTGCGTTCGTGTGGCGTCTGACCAGCCGTACTACAGGTCGAGCACCAGCAGGTCTGACCGGGCCCGCGACACACAGAGCATGATCGACACACTCTGTTCGCGTTCGCTGGCGGACAGCACCGAGTCTCGATGACAGACCTCACCCTCGATCACCGTGGTCTCACAGCTTGCGCAGGTGCCTTCCCGGCACGACGTCTCGACTGTGATCCCGGCGTCCTCGAGGGCGTCGACGATCGATTGATCTTCGCCGACTCGGATGGTGGCACCGGTACTCGCGATCTTGACGGTGAAGTCGCGGTCGGGACCGGAGTCCTCGCCGACCGTGCGCGGCCGAAACCGCTCGAGGTGGAGCCGTTGCGACTCGGCGGTCCCGAGGGCGGACTCCATCGCGGCGAGTAGGGGTTCGGGTCCGCAGCAGTAGATCTGGGCACTCGGGTCGCTGCCCGCGAGAATGTCGTCGAGTGGGAGCAGGCCGTACTCGTTCTGGGGCAGCACGCGCGCCCGGGGGCCGTATGCCGAGATTTCGTCGCGGTAGGCCATGGACTGGCGGGTTCGACCGCCATAGTGCAGGGACCAGGTCGCGCCCTGGTTCTCGGCTGCGGCGATCATCGGCAGGATCGGGGTGATCCCGATTCCACCGGCCACGAAGATGTAGTTCCGGCACTTATCGAGGGCAAAGTTGTTGCGTGGCAATGACACCGTCAGGGTACTTCCCGGAGCAGCCTGCTGGTGCAGGTACCGGGATCCTCCGCGCCCGTCGCGTTCGAGGAGTACACCGACTCGCCACCGTCGCCGGTCCTGCAGGTCGCCGCAGAGCGAGTACTGACGGACTCCGGCGGCACCGACCTCGATGTCGATGTGTGCACCCGGTGTCCAGGTGGGCAGTTCGCTGCCGTCGGGTAACGCGAGTTCGAGGGAGACGACGTCCGGGGTTTCGTGCTGCCGTGCAACGACTATGACCGGAAAGGTGCCGTCGGCCGAAAGCATGTGAAGACCTCCTGGGGAGACGGAGCCGGGCGCGGACGGTTCGGTTCCGCTGTCTGGTCCAGACTCGCCCAGTGGTGGATCGCCCGCCTGCGATGAGAAGCAATCGACTCGGGCGATCGGCGTTCGCTATCACGACTCTGCAGTGCACGCGCGCCGCGTGAGACTGACCGTCGAGGACTGGACTATCCGCAACAACACGGAAGTGACACCGATTCATGACTGCACTCGAACCGCTGGTCGCAAGAACCTCGGATTTCATTCGCGACACCGTCATTCCGGTGGAGTACGAAGTCGTCGCCCACGGGCGCGTCGTCGACGACGCGCTGCGCCTGGACCTGCAGAAGAAGGCCAAGGACGCCGGAGTTTTCGGTCCGCTGTCCGACGTGCGCTACGGCGGGCTCGGCCTCGACACCAGGGCGCAGGCACGTGTCCTGGAGGCGGCGGGCGCCAGTCTGCTGGGGCCGCTGTCGGTGAACGGGTCGGCTCCCGACGACGGCAACATTCACCTGCTCGCGCACGCCGGCACCCCCGAGCAGAAGGAACGCTACCTGGCGCCGCTCGCATCGGGGGAGATCCGGTCGTCGATCGCGATGACCGAACCCGCCCCGGGAGCCGGGTCGGATCCGTCGCTGCTGAGTACCGTCGCCGAACGGACCGGCTCCGGATGGGTGATCAACGGGAAGAAGCACTTCACGACCGGCGCCGACGGTGCCGGGTTCACCATCTGTGTCACCGCGACCGCGGACGGGCCGACCATGTTTCTAGTCGACCAGAACAATCCGGGGCTCCGGGTCGGGCGCCGAATGCCCACCCTCGATCACAGCGTTCCGGGCGGGCACTGTGAGGTCGACTTCGTCGACTGTGAGATCACCGGGGACGCCGTGCTCGGCGAGGTCGGCCTGGGCATGGAGTACGCACAGGTGCGCCTGGCACCGTCCCGGTTGGTGTTCTGCATGAACTGGCTCGGCCTTGCGGTCCGCGCACATGAGATGGCGGCCCGGCACATCACCGGCCGGTCGGCGTTCGGGGTGCCGATCGCCGAGCACGGGATGGCCCAGGGCTTGGTCGCGGACAGCGAGATCGACATCGCAGCCGCCCGTGGACTGATCCGCACCGCCGCGGAGTCGATCGACGAGCAGGGGCCGGCGTCGTCGGCGGCGCGCCACCACGCGTCGATCGCCAAGACATTCGTGTCCGAGGCCGTCTGGCGGATCCTCGACCGCGCGGTGCAGCTGCACGGCGGGCTCGGGGTGTGCGAGGACCACCTCGTCGCCCGATTCCTGGTCGAGGCCCGCGCCTTCCGCATCTACGAGGGACCGTCCGAGGTGCTGCGCTGGTCGATCGCCCGCCGGGTCCTGCGCACAGTCCGCTGACCACAACACCCTCCCCCACCACGACATGAGGAGTTTCCCGATGACCACTCACACCGATGATCGGGCCCGCACCGGCTTCGCCGCCGTGTACGGAACCCTGAACCCCACCGCCCTCGACTACGAGCACCTGCGCTCGGTGTCGGACGGCATGGTGCCGTTCGGCACCACGGCCGGCACCACCATCACCGAGCTCGGACCGGACCGCGCGGTCGTGGAGATTCCCGCGACCCCGGACGTCACCAACCACATGGGCACCGTGCATGCGGGGGCACTGTTCACCGCCGCCGACATCGCCGGTGCCGCCGCGTTCGTGGGCGCGGCCGCCGCCCGCCTCGATACCATCGCGCGGCTGGTGTTGCGCGGCGCGGGCGCCTCGTACCGCAAGCCGGCGCTGGGTCGGATCCGCGCGGTCGCGACGGTCGACGAACGCGAACTGCGCACGATCTTGGCCGCCGACCGTGATGAGCGGTTCGAACTGTCCGGCAAAGCGATGTTGCTCGATGATGCCGACGTCGTGGTCGCGAAATTCACGTTCGACTACGTGGTCGACACCGTGTTCCCCGCCCGAGCGAACGACAAGGACGCATGATGACGACCTCTTCGACGCGGCCACCCTCGGAGTACTCCACCCTCGAGTCGGTGGCGGTGACTACTCCCGACGGGGTGACGTTCCGGGTACGGGTCCTCCCCTCGGCCCGCCCGGACGCGCCGCTGGTACTGATCCTGCCGGCGATGGCGATGAAGGCCAAGCACTATCTGGCGCTCGGCAAGGCTTTCCACGCGCAGGGACTGTCGGTGGCGTTGACTGATCTGCGCGCACAGGGCGAGAGTCGGCCGGCGCTGCGCGACGGTAACGACTTCGGGTACCGCGAGATGCTCGAGGTCGACCTGCCCGCGATCGTCGCGGCGCTGCGGCAGCGGTTTCCGCACGCACCCTTGCATCTGTTCGGGCACAGCCTCGGCGGGCAATTGGCGTTGCTGTTCGCGGCCGCCCGGCCGACCGCGGCGACCAGCGTGACGGTCATCGGCACGGGGACGGTGTTCTGGCGGGCGTTCGGCCCCCGCCGCTGGGTGGAGGCCCTGACCAGTATCCAGTGGATCGGTCTGGTGTCACGGGTGAAGGGGTACTGGCCGGGCGGTGTGCTGATTCCCGGTGCGATGGCGGGTGGGGTGATGATCGACTGGTCGAAGCACTCGCTGACCAGCCGCTACCGCCCGAAGGGTGCCTCCGTCGACTACGACACGTTACTGGCGGAGATGACGGTGCCGGTGCTGGCGGTCTCCCTCGAGCACGACCGGCTCGGGCCCAAGTCCAATGTCGACTTCCTGGTCTCCCGCATGCCGGCGGCGGCGGTGACGCAGTGGCATGTCGAGGGTGACTCTCCGGTGGTGCACCGTGATCATTTCGAATGGTTGAAGGATTCTCCGGTGGTGGCTCAGCGGGTGGCGGAGTGGATCGACTCCGGTTCCGCTTTCGCCTGAGGGGCGGGCGGTTTCGGGCGCAGCGTGAAAGCGGTGAGGACCGCGCCGAGCGTTGCGCCCGTGGCCGCGACGAGGAACGTGGCCGACAGGTGGGTCACCGCGGTGGTCGGGGACGGTGGGGAGAGCAAAGCGGCCACCGCGACACCGAAGACGGCACCGAACTGGCGGAAGGTGTTCATCGCACCCGATGCGGCGCCCATGGTGGTCTCCGGTACGGCGTTCGCCATGGCCGCGATGGCCACCACACCACCCGAGAGCGGGATCCCCGCGCCGAGCAGACCGAGGGCACCGAGGTACACGGCGGGCGGCGCCGATAACTCGATGGTGACGAGCCCGACGAGACCGGTGCCGATGAGGGCGAGTCCGGTGAGCATGGTCGGCCGGGTGCCGAGTCGGCGGGCAACGCTCGCCGCGGTGAGGGAGGCGATCCCGAGCATCCCGAAAAGCGGCAGGAACCGCAGACCGGTGTGCAGTGGGGAGAGTCCCAGGTCTCGCTGGAAGTACAGCGTCAGCACGAACAGCACCCCGTACAGCCCGAACAGTCCGAGGAAGTTGACCGAACAGGCCACGGCGACCTCGGGAATGCGCAGCAACCCCCGAGGCAGCAGCGGTGTCGAGGTCCGGTTCTCCCAGAGGGTGAACGCGGCGATCGCCGCCGCCGCGGCGCCCGCGCAGCCGAGGATCAAGGGCGAGCTCCAGCCGCGGTGCGGGCCCTCGATCAGCGCGAGGGTCGCCCCGCAGCCGGCGGCGATGAACAGCAGCTGCCCCGGGAGGTCCATCCGCTGGCCGGATCCCGCCCGGTCCCGCCGGAGAGATGCCCGCAGGCACCAGAATCCGACGAGACAGATCGGGATGTTGATCCAGAACAGGGCGCGCCAGCTCGTCGCCGTGACCAGCACTCCCCCGAGCAGCGGTCCGACCGCGAGCGCGACGCCGGCGGTGCCACCCCACAGGCCGATGGCGCGGGCTCGGGCGCGCGGTTGCCGAATGTGCGTGCTCAGTGCCGCGACGGAGAGTGGGACGAGGGCTGCGGCGGCGACTCCTTGGAGTGCGCGGGCAGCGACCAGCAGACCGATACTCGGTGCGACGGCGCAGACGATCGAGGCGATGGTGAACACGAGGGCCCCGGTGAGCATGACCCGCCGCGCACCGAGCCGGTCGCCGAGCACCCCGCCGGCCAGGAGCAGGCACGCGAAGGCGAGGGTATAAGCGTCGAGGATCCACTGGGCGGCGGTGCCGCCGCCCACGTCGCCGACGATGTCCGGCAGCGCGACCGGGGTGATGCTGGTATCGAGGTAGACGACGAACGTCATCGCGCAGATCCCGAGGAGCAGCAGCGTCGAGCGGGGGCCGGTGTCTGGATGCGAAGTCACCGAATCAGGCTAAGTTCGGTGCCGTCAAACACGCTCGCATGCACTGTTTTTCGGTCTGTGCGATAGACATCGCCTATCGCCTCCGGAGTCCGGGTGATCGCAACTGTCGATCGCACCGGTGATGTTCTCCTATTGGTGCAGGCCGCTGTTACCGCGGGTGCGGGTCAACATGAGCCGGCTGCGCGGCGTTCACCGGGCAGTCACCGGCAACTGTTGTCGTTCCGCCGGAACGACAACGGATGTGAGGAGACGTGGGTGGCACGGATAAGACTCGACGGGGTGTCGAAACGGTTCGGCACGACCCCGGTCGTGCGGGAGGTGAATCTGGACATCACGGACGGTGAGTTTCTGGTCCTGCTCGGGCCCAGCGGGTGCGGCAAGTCGACGCTACTGCGGATGATCGCCGGACTCGAGTCGCCGTCGGCGGGGCGACTCCTGCTCGACGACCGCGATATCACCGCGACGCCGCCGCGGCAGCGGGACGTGGCGATGGTGTTCCAGAGTTACGCCCTGTATCCCCACCTGACCGTCGCGAAGAACATCGGCTTCCCGCTGCGCGCCCGAGGCCGCTCGCGGCAGCAGATCCGCGAGAAGGTCACCGACGTGGCGGCGACCCTCGGCCTGGACGAGCACCTCGACCGGCGGCCGGGCGCCCTGTCCGGCGGGCAGCGTCAGCGAGTCGCGCTCGCCCGGGCGATGGTGCGCGAGCCGGGCGCGTTTCTGATGGACGAGCCGCTGTCGAATCTCGATGCGGCGCTGCGCAGTGCCACCAGGACCGAGCTGACCGGGCTGCACCGCAGATTGGGCACCACGTTCCTGTACGTCACCCACGACCAGGTCGAGGCGATGACCATGGCCACGAGGATCGCACTCCTCAACGGGGGCCGGGTCGAGCAGGTCGGAACCCCGTCCGAGTTGTACGACGCGCCGCGGTCGACGTTCGTCGCCGCGTTCCTGGGTGCCCCACCGATGAATCTGTTCGACGCGGCGATCGTCGACCGGGCCGGCGAGCTGCATGTGGTGGCCGACGGCCTGGATGCACCGCTCGGACTGCCTGTCGGCGCGGCTTCGGGGTCACGGACGGTGACGGTCGGGATTCGGCCGGAACGGCTGCGTCTGAACGCCCCAGAGGCCCGCCTGCGCGGTGTCGTCACCGCCATCGAGAACCTCGGCGGTGAGGAAATCGTGCACATCAGCGTGGGCGTCACCAGCCTCGCGGTGCGGGCCCCTCGGCCCGTGCCGGTGCGGGCCGGCGATGCCGTCGGACTGGGTGTCGAGTCCCGCGACCTCCACCTGTTCGAATCCGGCACGGGACGCCGCCTTCTCTGGCGACCACCACACGAGCACGAGGCATCGGTCCCCGGCGCCTCCGCCCTTTCAGTGGCCTGAACCGGCCACCCGATCCCGCTTCGCCTTTCACACGTCACAGGAGAAAACAGTGAAGAAGACCTTGCCCGCGCTGGTCGCGCTCGTGACCAGCGCCGCGGCCCTGACCGCCTGCGGCGGCCTGGGCACCACCACCACGGAGTCCTCGGCCAGCGGTTCCGGTCCGGTCCCGGAACTGGGACCGGACCAGCAGGTGTCGATCGTGTTCGAAAGCTACAACTACGGAATGGCGGGAGCGTGGACCGACACCTTCAACGCGCTGATCGCCGACTTCACCACGTTGCACCCCAACATCAAGGTCACCGCGCAAAAGCCTCAGGGCAACAGCCCGAACCCGGCCACCGACACGATCTCGAGCATCCAGAGCCAGACGGTCGCGGGAACCCCACCCGATGTTGCGCAGCTCGGGTTCAGTGACCTCGACTTCACGATTCATCAACTGGGTGCGAAGCCGCTCGACGACCTGGTGGGCACGGAGGCCGTGCAGAAGAACTTCGACGGCGCGAAATACCCGTACGCGCCAACGGCCCGCACCCTCGGTGACTGGGAGGGCACCACCTACGGTGTTCCGTTCGTCTTCTCCACCCCGGTGTTCTACTACAACGCCACCCTGTTCGAGCAGGCCGGGCTCGACCCCGCGCAGCCGCCGACCACGTGGGATCAGGTTGCCGATGCCGCGGCGGCCATCGCCGCGAAGACCGGCAAGGGCGGGGTGTACCTGGATTGTTTGACCAAGACCGCCAAGGATTGGTGCTTCCAGAGCCTGGTCCGCTCGAACGGCGGGCAGGTGATCTCCGACGACCGGTCCACGCTGAGCTTTGCCGACGACCCGGCGGTGCAGGTCACCGCGATGGCCCAGGATCTGGTGCGCTCCGGTGCCACCCCGAAGTTGAGCCAGCAGCAGGGTTATGAGGCGTTCGCCCGCGGTGACCTCGGCATGATCCTCGAAACCAGCGCGATCCAGGGCACATTCATCAAGGGCGCCAAGGACAAGTGGGATCTGCGCGCGACCACAATGCCCGCCTTTGCCGCCAAGACCACGGTGCCGACCAACTCCGGTGCCTCCCTGTTCACGTTCGCCTCGGACCCCGCGAAGCAGCGGGCGTCGTGGGAGCTGATCAAATACCTCACGAGCGAGCAGGCCTACACGAAGATCGCACAGGGTATCGGCTACCTGCCGCTGCGGACGGGGCTGGTCGACGACCCGGCTGGGCTGCAGGACTGGGCGCAGAAGAATCCGCTTCTCGCCCCCAACCTCGCGCAGCTGAAGTTGATGGAGCCGTGGATCTCCATGCCCGGCAACAATTATCTGCAGATCCGCGACGGCATGATGGATGCCGTCGAGGCGAGCGTGTACCAGGACGCCGACCCGAAGTCCACCCTCGAGGCCGCCCAGAAGCAGGCCACCGCGCTTCTGCCCGCCGAATGAGCACCACCGCAGGCCCGTCCGACCAGTTGACGATCGTGCAACTGACCGACACCCACATCACCGCCGGCGGGACGCTCGTCCACGACGCCGTGGACACCCTGGACTCGTTGCGCCACACGCTCGACCGGATCGTCGGATCCGGTCGACGGGTCGACGCGCTGGTCCTGTCCGGCGATCTCACCGACAACGGAGCGCCGGAGGCCTATCGGCGGCTGCGTGCGGTCGTCGAACCGGCGGCGGCGGCCCTCGGTGCCCGCATCGTCTACGCCATGGGCAATCACGACGAGCGGACCGCGTTCGGCACCGAACTGTGCGGACGTAGCAGCACCAAGGACGGTGGTGGTTTGACCGCACCGTACGACGCCGTGCACGAGGTACACGGACTGCGGATCGTGGTGCTCGACAGCACCACCCCCGGCCGGCACGAGGGCTGGCTGACCGACAACCAACTGAACTGGCTCAGAGGCACCCTGTCCCGGCCGAGCGCGCGCGGCACGCTCCTGGTCCTGCACCATCCACCGATTCCGTCGCCGGTCACGACGGTGAACTACCTGCGACTGCAGGAGCCGGACCGGCTCGCGGCGGTCCTGGCCGGCTCCGATGTCCGGATGATCCTCTGCGGGCACGCGCACCTGACCGGTACCGGTGCGGTGGCGGGGATTCCGGTGTGGGTGGGTCCGGCGTTGTCGTACCGGGTCGACCCAATGGCCCCGGTCGGCCGTCACCGCGGCCATGTCGGATACGGATTCACCCGGATCGACGTCCTCGGCGATGCCGTGGTCGCCACCGCGGTAGAGGCGACCCCGGCCGAGGTGGTCTACGACATCCCCGAGCAGGACATGCTCGACCGGTTGCGCGCGCTCGCGCTCGAGGCGGGCTGAGGAGGCGATCGTGTTTGTTGCCGTACCGGATCTCGCCGACGCGGCAGTACCCGCGCAGGCGCCGGTCGTGGTCCCGGCCGTCCGTGTCCACCCTCTGCGGAGGGTGGCGCGGGCGGCCGCCCCCTACCTGTATCTCACGCCGGCGGTCGCGCTGCTGATCGTGTGGACCTACCGGCCGCTGCTCCAGGCCGCCCAGCTGTCCACGTATTCGTGGAATCTGCTGCCGACCACCCCGATGGTGCCCGTGGGTGCCGACAATTATCAGCGGCTGCTGGAGCTGCCGGCGGTCGGGGACTCGGTCTGGCGGACCGTGGTTCTCATCGTCGGTCTGCTGCCGTTCACCCTGGTGATGCCGGTGGTGGTCGCCTTCGCGACACGCGGCATCCGCGGGCGCACCCGGGCGATCTACCAGAGCCTGATCTTCGCGCCTTTTCTGGTTGCCCCGGTGGCCAGTGCGGCGGTGTGGCAGTGGCTGCTGGACCCCGGCGCGGGGGTGATCAACCGTGTTCTGGGTTCGGACACCAACTGGATCCGCGAACCGGGCACCGCCCAGTGGGTGATCGTGCTGATCACCGGGTGGCATTTCATGGGTTTCGCGGTGCTGGTGGTCTCGGCCGGAATGGCCGGGGTGAGCGATCATTACGCCGAGGCGGCGCGGGTCGACGGCGCGACGCGGCGGCAGATCGACTGGTGGATCACGCTGCCGCTGCTGTCGCCCACGCTGGTGTTCCTCGGACTCATGACCGCGCTGCTGAGCGCGCAGTGGACGTTCCCGCTCATCGACACCCTGACCCAGGGCGGACCGTCGCAGGCGACGACCAATATCTACTACCTGTTGTGGGACTACGGGTTCCACAGCTTCGACGCGGGCCTGAGTGCCGCCGCGGGCATCGTGCTGTTCGTCGGATTCGGTCTCGTTGCGGGTGTGCTCGTGTGGATCTCGGAAAGGATCTCGTTCCATGACGACTAGCGAGGCAGTCGTACCCGAACCGTTGTGGCGGCGGGCGCGGGGACATGCCGTCCTCATTGCCACCGCAGTCGTGTGCATTTTTCCCATCTACTGGCTGCTCGCGACGTCACTGCGACGGCCCGAGGACGTCGGCTCCCTCTCCCCCTTTCCGTGGCCGCTGTCACTGGGCAACTATGTGGACGCGACCGAGAAGGTCGACGTGATCCGGCTGCTCGCCAACACGTTCGCCGTCTCGGCGGTCTCGGCGGCGGGTCAGCTTCTCGTGGCCCTGCTCGCCTCGTACGCGTTCGCGATGTATTCGTTCCGCTTCCAACGGCTGCTCTATCTCGCGTTCGTCGGCACCTGGCTGGTGCCGTTCCAGGTCACGATGCTCCCCAACTACGTGCTGCTGTACCAGCTGGGACTGATCAACAACCTTGCCGGGGTGATCGTGCCGACGCTGTGCTCCGCGCTGGGTGTCCTGATGCTCCGCCAGCACATGGCCAGTTTCCCGAAGGAACTGGTTGCGGCGGCGAAGCTGGACGGCCGTTCCTCATGGTCGATCCTGTGGACCGTCGTGGTGCCGAATCTGCGTCCCGCGCTGGCGGCGCTGTCGATTCTGTTGTTCATCAATGCCTGGAACGAGTATTTCTGGCCGGCGGTGGTTTTGCAGCGCAGCAACTCGGTCGTGCAGTTGGGGTTGCGGAGTTTCATGGGGACCGAGGGCAACGACTGGGGGCCGATGATGGCCGTCGCCGGGCTGGCATGCCTGCCGGTGTTCGCGCTCTACGTCGTGCTGCAGCGGCACATTGTCAATGCGTTCGTTCGATCCGGTCTGAAATAGGATTTCGGCATACCACGGAGCCGGCGCCCACCGATTCGGGCGCCGGCTCCACGGTCGACAACGTATTTCAGGGTGTGTCGGTCGATTCGGGCGGCCGACCGAATAAGATCGGGTACAGCGACGGTCCACCATCCGGCAGGACTATCTCCTCGCCGATCCGCCTGCCCCCGAGGCGTTCCCACAGCCGCAGATTGCGAGTGCTGGACGCTTCGGCGTACACCCCGATGCCGTCGTGCAGTCGCATCGCGCGCAGCGCGTCGGTCAGTGCCGCCCGCACACCAGTGCCCCGGTGTTCGGGCCGGACGGCGGCGAACATGACGTGGCAATGCGGTGGAAGGTCGGTGGGGTGGTGCGCGTCGAGTGCCTCCATCAGCGCCCGTACCCGGGGCCCACACGCACCGGTAGAGGCGGCGAGCCGGTCGAGGAACATCCGGTTCTCGGCGTCGGACACGGCGGGTTCACCCGGCGGTGACCAGACCAGGACTGCCGAATAGTCTTCCGGCGCGGCGACGATCCCGCCGTGGTCCAGCAGGAATTCGGTCGTGGACGCGAAGAACGCGGCGAGGTGGTAGTCGCGCCCGAGGGTGTTCGGTGGGATCGCCCATTCGATGATCGGGTCGTCCCGGAACGCGGTGACGAGGGTGTCGACCACGGCATCGAGATCGGGGTCTGCGGTGACGACAGGGGCGGTCGTCGACGCGTCGGACAGGGTCATACCAGCTCCTCGATGGTGGTGGTCCGCGCCGGCGCGCCCGCGCCCCGGTGTGCGGAGACGATCGCGTCGATGCAGGCGTCGATATGGGCGGAGGTGGTCTGCCAGTTGCAGACCGACAGGCGCAGGCAGGGCCGGCCGTGCCAGGTGGTTGGGCTCGCCCACCCCACCGGGCCGCGTTGGAGGGCGGACACGACGTGCTCGAGGTGGGCCGCGTCGGTGGTGTCGGCGGTGGGGGTGAAGGCGACGAGGACCTGGTTGAGGATGATGTCGTTGACGACGGTGATCCCGCTGACGGCGGACAGTCCCGCGGCCAGGCGTCGGGCGAGGGCGCAGCTTCGTTCGATCAGCTCGGCGACGCCGTCGGATCCCAGGTGGCGCAGGGTGGCCCACAGAACGAGGCTGCGGGCCCGGCGGGACATGTCGGGGGTGAAGTCGACCGGGTCACGGCCGCCCTCGGATGCGGGGGTGAGGTAGTCGGCGCTGGTGCGCAGGGCGGCGCGGTGCGCGACCGGGTGCGCGCAGAACGCGATGCCGCAGTCGTAGGGCACATTGAGCCATTTGTGGCCATCGGTGGCCCAGGAGTCCGCGCGTTCGATTCCGGTGACCCGGTTGCGCACATGGGGGCTGGCGGCGGCCCACATGCCGAAGGCGGCGTCCAAGTGGACCCAGCCGCCGCGGTCGTGGGTGAGGTCGCAGATATCGGCGATGGGGTCGATGGCGCCGGAGTCGACGTTGCCGACCTGTCCGCAGACGATCCTCGGTCCGCCGGTGGCGGCGAGGGCGGTCTCGAGGGCGTCCAGTCGCATCCGGCCCTGATCGTCGGTGTCGATGAGGCGTACCTGGCCGGCCAGCCCCAGCAGCCGTAGGGCTCGGTGCACGGTGACGTGGCATCCGCGGGAGAGAAGGATCGAGGGCGCCGGGGCACCGATCAGGCCGTCGCGTTCGACGTCCCAGCCCTGACCGGCGAGCACGTGGTGGCGGGCGGCGGCCAGGCCGGTGAGGTTCGCCATCGCGCAGCCGGTGGTGATGCGGACCGAGGTGTGCGACGGCAGCCCGAACAGGGTGATCAGCCAGCGGGACACCGCTTCTTCGACGACCGACGCGGTCGGGCTCGTGGCGTAGAGTGCCCCGCACTGATCCCATACCGAGGTGAGCCATTCGGTCGCCACCGCCACCGGATAGGCGCCGCCCATCACGAAGCCGAGGAAGGTCGGTGCCCCCGAGTGCAGGAGTCCCGGTTCGCCGTGCGCGATCAGGTGCTCGAGCACGGTTTCCGCGTCGGCGCCGGTCCGGGGCAGCGGCGCGGCGAGTCGGCGGCGCAGTTCGCTCCGGTCGACGGCGGAGCCGGTGTGCTCGGTGCGCGGATCCTGGAGGTAGTTCGCGCTGTAGTCGCTGATCGTGTGGAGAAGGTTCGCGGTCGCCCCGCGAGTGTCGGCGGCGGTCACCGCTCCTCCCGGGGTGTGGGGAGGTAGCGGGCGATCTCGGAGGGCAGCCGCACGCCGGCGGTGCGGAGCTGGCCGACGCGGGTGAGGTAGGCGGCGCCTTCGAGGATGTGGTGGGCGATCTCGGCGACCCGGCGGTGGGCGGGGGCGGCCAGGTGGGTGCCGGCGACCCAGTTGTTGAAGGCGCCCATCGCCGGCCCGCACCAGATCTGGTAGTCGGCAGTCCGGTCGTTGGCGCCGCGGATGCTCCACCCCGAGGACAGTCCGAGGTACCACCGGAAGATCAGTGCCATCTTGCGTTTCGGGTCGTCGGCGGCGCCGGCGAGTTGGGCGGGGTCGCGCTCGGTGAAGTAGGTGACGCAGTCGTCCCACACTTCGGTGAGCGGTCGGCGGAACACCGCCGATTCGAGGTCCTCGCGCCGCGCGGCGGGGATCGCGTCGATGCCCGTGTAGGCCCGGTAGGTGTCGTAGAGGCGGTGTGCGCGGGTGGCGAACATGGTGCCGCGGCGGAGGACCTGGACCTGGACACCGAGTTCGAACATGTCCGACGACGGGGCCATCGTGCAGTCGGCGACGCCGGCCCCGGCGAGCAGGGTTTTGGTCGCCTCGGATTGCTCGGCTTCGACGGTGGCCTGGTTGATCGAGCCGGTGACGACGTAGGCGGCACCGAGGGCGAACGCGGCGGCCGCCGCGGCCGGGGTGCCGATGCCGCCGGCGGCGCCGATGCGGACCTGCTCCAGCGCAGGCAATTCGCGGTGGATGCGGTCGCGGGCGGCGATCAGGTCGGGCAGCAGCACGATCAGGGGGCGCCGGTCGGTGTGTCCGCCGGAGTCGGCCTCGGCGGTGATGTCGTCGGCCATCGGTACCGATGGGGCGAGCCGTGCCTGCTCGGTGGTGATGTCGCCGCGGTCGAGGAGCTGCCGGACCAGTGCCGCCGGTGCCGGTCGGAGGAAGAGTTCGGCGACCTCGACGCGGGAGACCTTGGCGATGACCCGGTGCGTCCGGATCACCGTGCCGTCGGGGGCGGTGGACAGTCCGGTCAGTCGGTATCGGACGATCTCCGGGCTCAGGTCCATGAACGCGGAGGCCTCGACGCAGCGCACCCGGTGCCGCAGGCACGCGTCGACGATGGCCCGTTCGAGGGCGGGTTCGCTCGGGCTGTGAATGAGGTTGCAGGCGTAGGGAAGGTCGCCCAGGGTGGTGGCAAGTTCGGCGAGGGCGGCGTCCACGCGTGCCGGGACCACTCCGGCGGCGCCGTAGGAGGCGAGGTACCCGGCCCGCGCCAGCGCCGTCACCATGGCCGGGGAGGCGATGCCGTTGGCCATGGCCCCTGCCGCGTAGGCGTAGCGGACGCCGTGGAAGGCGCCGAAGGTGTGATCGCCGAGCAGGTGGGGCGGGAGGGGTCCGACGGCGGTGAGCACCTCGGTGCGGGTGGCGAGACCGGCGTCGGCGGTGATGTCGATACCGTCGGGACCGTGGACCACCCAGCACGGTGCGGTCAGGTCCAGCAGGGTTGCTCGTACCTGTGTGAGGTCGCGGGCCGGTGTGGTCACGGAGGGAATGGTCATGCCGGGGCCTTCCGCTCGGTCAATTCGATGGCGATGTCTTCGAGTTCGTAGATCCGCAGACCCGGTTTCCACAGCGACGCGTCGGCGGTGACGACGACTCCGGTGGCCGAGTGGGTCACCGTCTTGATGTGGACCTCGAGTTCGCAGGTGCCGTCGGTGGGCAGGAACTGTCCGCGGTATTTCCAGGTGAAGGCGATGTTCGCGGGGATGGAGAACACCGGGTCGGACAGGTGGTCGGCCAGTCCGGTGTCGGCGGCCCACTCCTGCAGGGCCTGGATCACCGATTCCACCCCGAGCGATCCGGGGATGACGGGGTCGAGGTGGAAGTGGCGGGAGAAGAACCAGTCCTGCGGGTCGATGCGGCGCAGGGCGTGCAGGTAGCCGTTGCCGAACGCTCCCCCGCCGTCGACGACGTCGATCCAGTCCAGCAGGGCCAGGGTGCGGCGGTTGCACAGCCGGTCGCCGGGGTTGCGGCGGCGGGCGTCGAGGTCGATGCGGCGGGTGCTCCCCTGGTCGGGGTGCTCGGCGAGCCAGGTGGGGCGGTGGCGGCCGGCGTCGAGGCCGGTCTGGTTGGCCAGTGCTTGGTCGCTGAAGTAGCCGAACATGGTCTCTCCCTGGTAGAACGGTTCGCCGTCGACGGAGAGGGTGTAGTCGAAGCTCTGCAGCGAGGACCCAGGCAGCAGGGTGGTCGACAGCAGCCGGGAGGTCTGGCTGATGGTCTTGTCGCGCAGGTCGACGCGGCGGAGCACGGTGGCGGTTCCGCCGAGGTTGCGCAGGCTTTGGGTGGTGTTCGGTTCGGTGAGTGTGGGTCCGAGGTAGTAGCCCATCAGGAGGGCGGCCTGCAGCGAGGTTTCCATGTACACGAAGTGCGGCATGGATTCGTTCGCGGTGTCGGCGTAGTACCAGGAGTCGGCGGGTGAGTCGTACTCGCTGCGGTAGCTGAGCTGTTGGTCGAGGGTGCCGCGGGTGCCGTCGAAGTCGGTGATGCGGTCGACGAGGAGCAGTCCGCCGGTGGGCACGCGGGTGGCCCGGATCCCGGTGTAGTGGGCGAATTCGGGTCCGAGTGCGATGCCCTGGTCACCGCGGGCCAGATGGGCCATGTGGAATTCGTTGAGCAGCGCCTTTTCTCCTGCTGCGGTGATGCGTCCGGTCCAGGTGTCGAGGGTGCCGCCGGCGCCGGGACCGATCACGGCGGCGGGGTTTTCGGTGACGGTGACCGACACCGGCACGCTCGATCCGCCGCACAGGACTTCGGCGGTCAGGTGCGGGCGTGGGACGAGGTCGATGTCGGTGACGATCAGTTCGAGGTCGGATTCGGTCGATGCATCGGTCGCTGCGGTGGCGGAGGCGGCGGCGTCGAGGTGCGCGTCGGCGAAGCACAGGTGCAGTCCGGCGTAGAGGGCGAAGACCTGCCCGGCTTGGACGGCGGCCGCCGCCGGGTTGCCGGTGTAGCGGGCGCGCAGGCGTCCGAGGCCGAGTGCGCCGTCGCGCAAACCGATTTCGCTGACACTGTGCAGGAGCAGCGGAGAGTCGTCGGCGAGGCGGATGTCGGGGTTGGCGCCGAGTTGCTGATAGGCGGGCCCGAACACGGCGGGGATTTGCCCGCGGGTGAGCAGGTCGAGCGCGGCGGCGTCGAGACGGTCGACGCCGGTGCGGGCGAGGGGTTTGAACGCCCCCTCCGGGGCCGCGGCCACGGCGAGGACCGGCCTGCCGGTAGCGGGCGGGATGACCTCCGTGGTGGGGGGTGTGACCTGCGTGGTGGTAGTAAGTGCGTGGCGGAGCAGGCGCCGTTGCACCGCGGTCTGTGCGGCGAGAGCGGCGCGGTGGGCGGCGACGAGCCCGGCGCGGATCTCGGCCAGCGGGGTCACCGCGGTGGCCGGCAGTGCGCGCGCCGGTGCACTCGGCACAGGTGCGGGGCTGGTCGTCGGGTTAATGGTTGGGGTGATCGGGACCGGGTTGAACGGGACGCCGTCGAAGGACAGGGCGTCGGGGGTGGTCGTCGGCACGGGGTTCATGCGCTCCACTGCCTCACTGATTCACGGAACTTCTCGGACAGGTCGGGGGTGGTGACGACGGCGACGTCGGTGAACCGTTGCAGGACAGTGCCGTTCGCGGTGACTGCGCACGCATCGACCAGTGCGTCCACCGGCCCGGGGCGGGCGTTGTCGACGATCAGGACGAAGGGTTCGTCGTCGGGGAGGGTGTCGTAGTAGTCGATGCGGCCGACGCCCAGGGGCAGGCAGGCCGATCCGAGTGCCCGGTGACCGGCCACCGGGGGTCCCTGCAGGATCACGTCGGCGAGGACGGGATTGTGCAGGACACCGGTGAAGGCGCCGAGCGCGACCGGCGCACCGGACAGGGCGCATTCGAGGACGAGGGCGTCGGTGTCATCACGCAGGATGCGCCGCATGCCCTGCAACGGTGGGGCATGGAATTGGGTCGCGTCCCGGTAGAGGATCTCGGCGTCCACACCGGTGGCCGGCCAGGTGACCGGGATCACCGGTGCCGTGTCCGGAGTGGTGGACAGTTCGAAGGTGGCCGCGTAGTGCGGTACCCGTCTGTCGTTGTCGGTCCCGAAGACCTGGACGTGCACGCGCACCGGTTCGGTGTCGGCGGTGTGCGTGGTCTCGATCGACACATCGGTGATCGGGTGATCGAAGACGATGCCCTTGTGCACGCGGAAGTCGCGGACCGTGGTCACGCACAGCCCGGGGTGGGCTCGCTCGACGACGTTGATCATCGCGCCGAGCCCGAATGTCGCGGGCAGCACGGTGTGGTCACCGATGCGGTGGGCGGCGATGATGCGGTGCGCAGGCAGGTCCCGCAGACTGCGGCGGACCAGCGTATCGGATCGGTGCGACGGCTGACCGGTCGCCAGAGATCTTGCTTCCCCGATCAAAATGACGACGTCATCGCGGCGTGCGGTGGTGAACTGTTCAGTGAAGGCCCGGGCGCCGACATCGGGGTCGAGCAGGGTGATGCCGCGGTCGAGGAAGTATCCGCGCAGTTCCGGGGTAACCATGCCGCCGTCCCAGGCGCCCCAGTCGATGGCCGTCACATGATGGTCGGGGTGCCGCTGTTTCCAGGTGGCGGCGAAGCGGCCGAGGGCCTCGTTGGCCGCCGCGTAGTCCGCCTGCCCGGAGTTTCCGTACAGCCCGGCGACGGAGGTGAAGAACACCAGGTGTCGAAGCGGCGGCGTCTCACCGAGGGCGCCGAGGACCGCGGCCAGCCCGCCGATCTTGGGGCTGAGCACCCGGTCGATCTCGCCGGCGGTTTTCTTCATGATCAGTGCGTCGGCGAGGACACCGGCCCCGTGCACCAGGGCGGTGATCTGGTCGCGGTCGGCGCCGAGCGCGGCCTCGATGACGGCAGTGTCGGTGACATCGGCGGCGATATAGCGTCCGCGCTCCCCCAAAACTCTGAGGGTGTCCTGGATTTCGCGGTTCGCGGTGATCGCCGCGCAGGTGCGGGCGATTTCCCGTGGGGTGGTGGCGGTGCCGCCGAGTCCGGCGATCGCGGCCCGGCGCAGATCATGGTCCTCGACACCGTGTGCCCACTGCGGTTCGGGTACCAGTTCGGTGCGGCCGAGCAGGATGAAGCGGGCGTCGCAGTGGCGGGCGAGGTCCCGGACGCACAGGGCGGTGACGCCGCGGGCGCCGCCGGTGACGAGGACGACATCGTCGGCGGTCAGAGCGGCGATCTCGACGGGGGTGTCAAGGTGCACGCTGGTCGGTTCGGCGGAGCAGGCGTGGATACCGGGGACTAGGGTCTGCCGGTCGCCGAGTTCGCCGACTCCGACCTCGGGGGTGTCGATGGCGCTGTCGTGGAGTTCGGCGAGGACGGCAGCAGTGAACCGGTCCCCGTCGAGGGCGGGGTGGATGTCGAGGGCGCGGCTGAACAGTTCCGGGTGCTCGACGCCGAGGGTCTTGACGACGCCGCCGACACCGCCGGCCAGTGCCCCGACCGGGTCGCCGTCGCCGACGAAGCCGAGTGCGCCGTCGATCCGGGTGACGGTGACGAACGCGGCCCGCGTGCCCGTGCGTGCGGTGTTCCCGAGTGCGGGGTGGGTGTGTTTGGCGGCGAGGATCGTGGCGCCGAGTGCCCGGGTCGCGTCGGTCCAGTCGTGGGTGTGGCCCACGGTGACGATGCACAGGTCGGTGGGCTCGTCGAGAGCGTCGGCCAGAGTGGTGTCGATGTCGTCGAGGGTGCCGGTGAGGTGGAGTCGGCGGACCGTCCAGTGATGGTCGGTGAGGGCGTGGGCGAGGGCGACGCCGTCACTGTTGTGTTGGTCGGGTCCGAGTTCGATGATTACCGCGTGGGGGTGGTCGGCGAAGGTGTTGTCCTGGTGGTCGATCGGGGGCAGGGCGACGAGTTCGACGAGGTGCCGCGGCGCGGTGGCCGCGGCTTCAGCTTTTGGGTGGACATCACTCCCCTCGACGAGGAGATCGACGATCTGGTCGAGGGTGCGCAGGGTGCCGAGTTGCTCGGGACCCAGGCTCGGCAAGTGCGGGAACCGCTCCTGCACCGCGCCGAGGACCTGCACCCGCTTGATCGAGTCAA
>NZ_JARJBD010000074.1:0-51223 GCF_029269925.1 Rhodococcus sp. T2V | reverse complement strand
CATACCGGGTCTGGCGACCGTAGCCCTTCTGTGAAGGACCGTAAATAACGTAACGGGGGGGGGGGGGCGCCTTCGAGGCTGATCGGCTTGGCGTTGACGGCTTTGGCGATGTGGACCTTGTCGTGGAGGATTGCCATCATCAGTTTCCGGTGGTAGCTCATGACCGGGCACTGGCCTGTCGCGAGCGCCAATGACTTGGCCCATCCAGTGCCGAGGCTGAGTGAGAGGGCACCGACCTTGGCGGCCTCGTCGACGGCCCCGGGGTCACCGGTCACGTAAAGACCCGGGATGCCGATCGCACCTCCGGCGGTGGTGATGTCCATCAGTGAGTTCAAGACGGTGGCCGGAGCTTCCGTGGCCGCGCCATGACCGTGCCCGCGAGCCTCGAAACCGACGGCGTCGACGCCACAGTCCACCTCTGGCACCCCGAGGAACTGCTCGATCTGCTCGATCTGCTCCTTCGGATCGCCCAGACTGACATCGACCGTCTCGCACCCGAAGCTGCGGGCCTGCACGAGCCGATCCTTGTTCAGGTCACCGACGATAACAACCGCGGCACCGAGAAGCTGTGCACTGGCCGCGGCGGCGAGACCGACGAGGCCAGCGCCGGCGATGTACACGGTAGAACCGACTTTGACTCCGGCGGTCACGCAGCCGTGGAAGCCGGTGGGAAAATGCCCCAGAGCATCGTCAGGTCGAGGATCTTCTCCATCGCCTGATCGCGGGCGGGGAACTTGAGCAGGTTCCAGTCTGCGCACGGGACCATCACATACTGGGCCTGACCACCGACCCAACCGCCCATGTCGACGTAGCCGTAGGCGGCGCCAGGACGGTCGGGGTTGACGTTCAAGCAGATCCCGGTCTTGCCTTCCCTGCAGTTACGGCAGCGGCCGCAGGCAATGTTGAACGGCACCGAGCACAAGTCGCCGACCTTGACGAACTCGACATCCGGGCCGACCTCGATCACCTCACCGGTGATCTCGTGGCCGAGGACGAAGCCTTCGGGCGCGGTGGTGCGACCCCGGACCATGTGCTGATCGCTACCACAGATGTTGGTGGAGACCACCTTGAGGATGACCCCGTGCGGGCACTCACGTCCCACGCTGGCCGGGTTCACGCCGGGCCCGTCCTGCAGGGCGAACGTGGGAAAGTCGACGCCAACGACGTCCACCTTGCCGGCACCGGCGTAGACGACTGCTCTGTTGTCGGACATAGGAATCGATACTCCAATCGATCGTTGAACACAGTGGCTGACTGGCCCGCTCACGAGGGCGTCGCGGTCGAGGACGAAAGCTGGATGGGACAAGGCCGGAGACCTCCAGGGCGGATCACCCCACCCGCGGGCATGGGTTCATCTGAAGGGAAAACCGTGCGTCGTGGGCGAGCTATTCGAGACGCTGGCACTCATGAAAGGAAAGTTCGGGCGGGTTGTCATGCTGAACTCGACCAGAATGTCTTCCGGTGGAGCGTGCCCAAAGGGCGCCCATCGCCGTGCGAAATCAAGGATGGCCCGATCCAGGGCGGTGGACAGCCACGTTGTCAATGCGATCGCCGCATGAACGATGAGGAAGGGCATGTCACTGTGCTTTCTTTGCTCTGAGATCCAGTGGAAGTCGGATTGTCCGTGTCTCGACAGCGGGAGAAGGTATTTAGGAAGCTCTCGACTTCTTGCGGGTCTATTTCGTAACCGCCTGGTGTTGTCT
Source organism: Rhodococcus sp. T2V (assembly GCF_029269925.1). Classification (NCBI taxonomy): domain Bacteria; kingdom Bacillati; phylum Actinomycetota; class Actinomycetes; order Mycobacteriales; family Nocardiaceae; genus Rhodococcus; species Rhodococcus sp. T2V. The sequence continues at coordinate 49,520 of NZ_JARJBD010000074.1, read as the reverse complement.
ACCGGTGCACAGTGGAGCGAAACCTTCTTTCCGGCTCCCATGGCCTGGTAATCGCAGGATCGGGTTTGGTGGCTGCCGGGTGTTTGGGCTACGGTCCAGTCTACGAGAGGCACAGGAAGCCTTATGTGTTGCATTGCTATCCGTGCCGACCAGCGGCATCCGCGAGATAGCGTGCTGTGAAGCATGTTTGAAGAGGCACACCGGCGCGGCCGGTGGAGCGGCCTCTCGCCTCCACGCTCCTTCCGGCGCAGAATCCGGACTCGCTTCTCACCGCAGGGAGGGCCACGGGAATACGCCCGGGACGATGTCGACGACCAGTGCTCGCAGCCACTCGCGTTCGGCCCGCGCCACGGTGGCGAAATAGTCGTGCGGGGCGAGTTCAGTGCCCTCGGTGTAGGTCGCGCCCTTCGGAGCATTGGGGTGTGGAACCGGTCCCACGGATTCTACGAGCCGGTCGCGTCGTGGCCCGGACGGAGTGAGCTTACCGACGTGGTGATAGTCAGGTCGGCATGGCCTTCCCTGCACGTCTGGACTTGACGACGTATCTGTGTCAAAGTTCGAGCACGAGGCGGGGGCAACTCGCGCGCGATACACAGATCATCATGGTGTCGTTCGCGGCTTGCTCATCGTCGGTGAGAATCGAGTCGCGATGATCGACGGTGCCGTCGAGTACAGTGGTTTCGCATGTGCCGCAGGTGCCTTGGCTGCACGATGACTCTACCCGGACGCCACAGGCGGTCACCGCTTCCAAAATTGATTCGTTCGGATCGACCGTTATCGTCATCCCTGTCAGCGAAAGTTCGACTTCGAATGAGGAATTCGATGCGGGCTCGACCCCCTGTTTGGCGGTGAATCGCTCCACGTGTAGCGCGCCGTTCGGCCACCCGTACTTGCTGAAACGCTCCGAAATGGCATCGAGTAGCGGGGCCGGTCCGCATGCATAGACGAGAGTGTCCTCACGAATGTCCTTCAGCAGTTCGTCCAGGTCCAACAGACCTGTCTCATGCTGTGGGCAAAGCGCGACTTTGTCGCAATAGTGAGTTGTCAATTCGTCTGCGAATGCCATGCTGGCTTTTGTTCGACCCCCGTAGGCCATGCTCCAGCTTGCACCGTTCCTCTCGGCATGATCAGCCATTGCCATGATCGGCGTGATGCCGATACCGCCAGCAATGAAAAGGTACTTCGGTGATGATTCCAGTTCGAAGTGGTTTCGTGGACCGCGGGCCTCGATGGTGTCCCCGGCCGCCAGTTTGTCATGGATCATCTGCGAACCACCGCGGCCCGCAGGTTCGCGGAGAACCCCGATCTGCCACATCGATCGGTCGAGCGGATCACCACACAGTGAGTACTGCCGTGTCATCCCACTGGGTAAGAGCAAATCGATATGGGCGCCGGGCGACCATTTAGGCAAGTCTGAACCATCAGCAGATCGGAGTCGGAGTACTGCGACTCCGTCTGCTGCGTCGAACTTCTCATCGATGATGAGAGTCAGTTGAGTCTCGTTGTGGGAAATTTTCACTGGTGACCTACTTCTTGGGCCGCGGATACGGGCGCTACGTACGCTGGAGATTAACGCGGGTAGACGCGAACAGGAAGTTCGGAGGGTCCGCGTGTGAGGTTGTTGTGCACGTACTTGATGTCGCCCGCGAGCTCGATGCGATCGACCTTCTTGGCGAGCGCATCGAACAAGCCGTGAGCTTCCATCTTCGACAGTGACTGACCGGGGCAATCATGGACGCCGTAGTCGAACGCTAACGTGTCGACGGGGTTGCGGGTCACGTCGAACTTGTCAGGGTCAAGGAAGTGGCGTGGGTCGCGGTTGGCGGCAGCGTAAGAATGTATGACCCTGGAGTCTTCAGGAATGATGATGTCTTCCAACTGAACATCGCGCGAGGTGACCCGCGAGAACACCTGAACCGGAGACTCCATTCGCACGGTCTCGAGGAACGCGGACGGCACCAGACTCGGATCCTCGCGTAAAAGTGCCCACTGTTCGGGATGCTGGGCAAACAGCATCATCGCGCTGGCAGTGGCCGTGATCGTGGTGTCCAGAGCTGCGGTGAGATAGCCGGACATGATGGGGATGCAGGCCTGCGGCGGGAATTCGCCACGGTCCGCTGCGGCGTAGATCATCGCACCAAAGCCGTCGGGCATCAGATTGTCCGGTGTGGCCACCTCGTGTAGGTACGCAAACAGCTGATCCAGTTTGGGTAGCGAATCGGTCACACGCTGATTCTGCGGGCCCGCGGCGTTGAATGCTCCTTCTGCCCGGATCAGAATGTTTTCACGCCCTTCGAGGGGGAAGCCGACGAGGTCCATCACTACTTCCACTGGAAGAACCTTGGCGAAATCCTCGACCGCGTCGAATGTTCCTCGTTCCAGGACCTGGTCGACGAGCTGCGTCGCGTTGCGCTCGATATCGCCGATGGCCTTGCGAATGAACTTGGGGCGCAGCGCATCAGTGAACACCTTACGAAGTTCGCCGTGAATCGGCGGGTCGGTGTTGAGCGGCGCACCTTCATAGGCCTTGTTGTAGAAGGGATTCATCCCCACCCCGCGGCCGGAGACGAAGGTCTCGTGGTCGCCGAGGGCTTCGCGTACCTGGTCGTACCGGGTGAGAATCCACATGTCGTACTTCGTCAGGTAAGCAGCTGGACCGATGTCGCGCAGCGCAGCCCAGTTCTCGTACGGGTCCTGCAGATGTTCGTCGCTGAAAGGATCGATATCAGATGCGTATTTTGCCTGGTGCGTGGTGCCGGTGGTGATGGTCATCGTCAGTTCCTCTATTTCGCTGAGGTGGACGGGGACGTGGCAAGATTGACTGCGGCAACAGGGCACGCTCTGGCGGCGCTCTGCGCTTTGTCGAGATCGGCACGCAGTAGCTCTGGATCTGTGATTTGAGGGTCGCCATCGTCGTCCAGTTCGATCAAGTCAGGTGCGGCTTGCGCGCACATCCCGTAGCCTTCGCACCTGTCCCGATTGATTGAGATGGTCATGGGGTTTTCCTTCATTCGTCAAAGGCTCGTGCACTCCGATCCCGGACCGTCGAGTCGAGAGCTGGGCTGAGGCTTCAGTTTCACTGCTGACACCGCACTGCCCGGGCCGAGACGTGGTGTCAGCAGAAGCCGCAACCGACCCGTCTCTGCGGTGCGACGGCCTTCGCGAGAGGCAAAGCATCTGTGCGCCAAACGTTCTCACTCATCCGTGCTTACCCGTCTCACTTCTACTTCTCCGCCCGCACGTGGGTCCTCGTAGGGGCAGGTGCGGCGACGCCTGCGACGGTCGAACATATGGAAGATCCAAGGGTGTCCTCCCGGCCCACGTGGCGTACCTCACAGCTATCAGTGGCTACTGTATTCATTCTGCGGTCAGGGGTCAAGGTTCCATCAATGTGTGCCCTTGACTCGTTTGCGCGAACTGAATACAGTCGACACTAGGTCGGTGTGATGTGCACCATACGCGATGCGACACGGATAGGAACAGCATGACGATCACCGCTCGACCCGACATGGCCGGACCTTCACCGACCGCGCTCACGCCCGCAGGACCTCGCGATCTGGAAGACGCCGAGACCAACGCGCCGACATCTGCAACCAGCAAGATCTTCAACCATCCGCTCAACGCGTGGTACGTAGCGGCGTGGGAGCATGAGGTGTCGTCCCGCAAACCACTCGCGCGAACGGTGGCCAATCGTCCACTGGCACTGTGGCGCACCCGCGACGGCCGCATTTCCGCCCTGGCAGATGCCTGTTGGCATCGGCTGGCCCCACTGTCCAAGGGGAAGGTAATAGGCGATGAATTGCAGTGCCCCTATCACGGACTGCGGTTCAACCGGGCTGGGCGATGCACGGGCATGCCGGCGCAGAACACAATCAATCCCAGCGCACTCGTGCCGTCGTTCCCTGTCGTCGAACGCTACCGATTCGTGTGGGTGTGGCTCGGAGATCCTGATCTGGCGGACCCCGACCTCGTTCCGGATATGCATCAGATGAACTCGCAGGGCTGGGCGGGTGACGGCGAGACCATATACGCCCACTGCAACTACCAACTGATGCTCGACAATTTGATGGACCTCACTCACGAAGAATTTGTCCACTCGTCGAGCATCGGCCAGGACGAGCTGTCGAACGCCGAGTTCAAAGTAACTCATGACGAGACGCATGTGGTGGTGAGCAGGTGGATGCGTAATGTCGACGCCCCACCTCTGTGGAAGAAGAACTTGCAGGACCGCTTCCCGGGCTACGACGGCAAGGTCGACAGATGGCAGATCATTCAGTTCGAGGCGCCTTCGACGATCCGTATCGACGTGGGAGTTGCGAAGGCAGGGACCGGAGCACCCGAGGGTGACCGTAGTCAGGGCGTGACCGGCACGGTGATGAACACGATCACTCCGGAAACCGACCGGACCTGCCACTACTTCTGGTCGTTCATGCGTGACTGGTGCCTCGACAGTCAGACTCTGACCACATTTCTGCGCGAAGGCGGAAAGGGCGTGTTCGGCGAGGACGAAGACATGCTGGTTGCTCAGCAGGCCGCGATCGACGCGAATCCCGACTACGAGTTCTACAGCCTCAATATCGACGCCGGCGGAATGTGGGTGCGGCGCATCCTGGATCGCATGCTGCAGGCCGAGGGTCGCCCATCCGACGCTCGAATCACGGGTGAGTTGTGAGCGAACATTCGTCGCGGACTTGGCAGTTCGCTGAAGTCGTCGAGGCATTCGATCCGGCCGAAGGTGTGCGGGGTTTGGTGTTGCGACCGGACCGCCCCTACCCGGTTGCGCCAGGTGCGCACATCGATATCGAGGTCAGTCACGAGGGGCGGCAGATTCGACGATCGTATTCCGTGGTGAACTCCGAAAAGGAGGGAGGCTTGTGGACTTTGAGTGTGCAGCTCGCTCGCAACTCGCGAGGCGGCTCGCGCGCCATGCACGAGCTCGTCGTCGGCAGTCGGTTGAGGGTTGCCGGGCCCCTGCAGAACTTCCCGCTGGGAGTAGGTGCGTCACGTTACGTCCTGCTCGCGGGAGGCATCGGAATCACTGCACTGGCAGCGATGGCAACAGCCCTACGACGTCGGAAGGCGGACTACCAGCTGAACTTCGTCGGTCGCACGCGCGGCGTCATGGCGTATCTCGACCAGCTTGTCCTGGAGCATGGTGAGCATGTGACCGTTCACGTCGACGACGAGGACACGAGTTTGGACGTCAAGGCTCTGATCGACGAGGTCGCGGGGTCGAGTGCGGCTTCCGATACAGAGCTGTACATGTGCGGTCCGATAGGACTGATGGAAGCTGTCAAGCATGAGTGGACCGCGCGTGGGCTGGCATTGCCGAATCTGCGCTTCGAAACCTTCGCCAACAGTGGTGCGTGGGCGACCGAGGCATTCAGGGTCTCGATTCCGGCGCTCCCTCTGGAAGTCACCGTGGGCACCGACGTCTCACTCATCGACGCACTGGAGGACGCAGGCGTCGAGGTGATGTGGGGGTGCCGAAAAGGCGAATGCGGCTTGTGCAGCGTGCGGGTCCTGGACTGTGACGGCACGATCGACCATCGTGACGTGTTCTTGAGCGAATCGCAGAAAACGACCGACACAACTCTCTGCCTGTGCGTGTCACGCGTCGCGACCGGTGGCGATACAACACGTTCGTCAGAACTACGAACTCTCACAATCGATCTTCCATGATCGGCACCATATCTGCATCGACCATGAAATGCGTATCTGTGGGGCCTAGCGAAGCGATCATGGCGATACCCCTCAGGCACGTCAGCCAACCACTTTCTTAACATGAGGAGCGCAAGTGACCGAGAGCACTAGCAGCGTGGAGCTGCTTATCGGTGGAAAGTGGGTTCCGGCACGTGCCGGAACCACAGTGACCACTTACGTCAGTGGCACCGAAGATCCGATTGCCAGTGTTGCAGCAGCTGACGTCGACGACGTCGACGATGCCGTCGCAGCCGCAGTTCAAGCACAGGCAGCGTGGGGCTCGACCAGCCCTGGTCAGCGCAGGGAGATCTTGGAACGGGCAGCACAGCTGCTCCTGGAGCGCAGCGACACAATCGCGACGTCCATTGCACGCGAAATGGGTGCCACTTTCGGGTTCTGTCAGATGAACATATATGCATCTGTCGGCTACTTGAAGGAAGCTGCTGCCCAAACATACGAGATGGTCGGTGAAGTCGTTCCGTCCGACGTGCCCGGACTGACGTCTCTCGCCGTACGGCAGCCTGCGGGCGTGACCGTTGGTATCGCACCGTGGAATGCGCCGCTCGTTCTTGGTGTTCGTGCTGTCGCAATGCCTCTCGCATACGGAAACACGGTCATTCTCAAGGCCTCCGAGCAAACGCCAGTCACGCAGGCCGAAATCGCGCGGGTTCTGCACGACGCCGGTGTGCCCGCGGGCGCGATCGGTCTCATCACCAACGCCCCCGACAAGGCGCCGCAGATCGTCGAGCGTCTCGTTTCCCACCCCGATGTACGTCGAATCAACTTCACGGGTTCTACCCGAGTCGGCCGCATCATCGCAGAGTTGGCAGGAAAGCACCTCAAGCGCGTTCTGCTCGAACTCGGCGGCAAAGCGCCGCTGCTGGTCCTCAAAGACGCGTCGATCGACGATGCAGTTGCGGCAACAGCATTCGGCGCATTCATGAACCAAGGGCAGATTTGCATGTCCACCGAACGAGTCCTGGTCGCCAAGGAAGTTGTAGACGAGTTCTCGCAGAAGCTCGCTGCTGCAGTGTCGGCGATGACGGTGGGTGATCCACTCGATCCGCGTACGCAGATCGGTCCGATGGTCCACGCCAAAGCCGCAGATCATGTCGAGTCTCTGATCCAGAACGCGGTCGATCTCGGAGCTGAAGTCCTGGCAGGCGGAGAGCGGGACGGATTGTTCGTCAAGCCCACCGTGCTGAGAGGCGTCACACCGAAGATGCGGATCTACCACGAAGAATCGTTCGGGCCGGTCGCTTCGATCATCGAAGTGAGCACCGAGGACGAGGCGATCGAAATCGCGAACGACACCCCCTACGGTCTGGCGAGCGCCCTCTTCACCAACGACCTGAGCAAAGCTTTGGAGTTGTCCAAGCGAATCTCTGCGGGTGTGTGCCACGTCAACGGCCCCACCTTGCAAGATGATCCACTGATGCCGTTCGGTGGGGTGAAGGACAGTGGTTACGGCCGCTTCGGAGCACGTGCCTCGCTCGACGAATTCACAGAATTGCGTTGGATCACCCTGCAGGCCGGCAGTCGCAGCTACCCCGGCTGACCAACGCTCGCACAGGCGTGCGCTACCCAACTCTTGAATTGAATCCACTCCCAGCGGTGAAGGACGAACTATCGTGAAAGTTAAAGCGGCTGTACTCGAAGAATATGGAAACCCGCTTGCGATCCGGGATCTCGAACTCGGCGAACCGCAGGCCAACGAGGTCCAGATTAAGGTTGTCTCGTGCGGCGTGTGCCATACCGACGCCGTGGTACGTGACGGCTGGCTGCCGACACGGCCTCCCGTCGTGCTCGGGCACGAAGGTGCCGGCATCGTGGAGAAGGTCGGCGCCGGAGTAGCCCATCTCGAGCCGGGTGACCATGTCGTTGCCAGTGTCAGCAGTTGCGGAACCTGTCAGTTGTGCCTGTCGGGACACCCCACCTCCTGTCTTGAGTCGTTCGGACTCAATTTCATGGGTGGCCGGCCCGATCAAACGTCGGCGTTCTCGGATTCCGTCGGCGCCGCGGTGGGATCGCACTTCTTCGGCCAATCATCGTTTGCGGAGCATGCCATCGTCGCTGCGCGCAGCCTCGTCAAGATCCCGGAGGACTTTCCGCTGGAACTGGCAGGCCCGCTCGGTTGTGGAATCCAGACTGGCGCGGGATCAGTTCTCAACGTGTTGAAGCCGGATGCGAACGGCAACTTCGTCGTCTTCGGTGCCGGCGCGGTCGGTCTCTCGGCCCTGTTGGCTGCTGTCTCTTCGCGCGTGAAGACGATCGTTGCTGTCGACGTCAACGACGACCGTCTGGCGCTGGCCAAGGAATTGGGCGCGACACACACAATCAACGGATCGACCGAGGATTCCGTCGCACGAATCCGTGAGATCACCCAGAGCGGCGCGCAAACAGCGCTCGACACCACCGGTAACGCCGGGGTCTTCCAACAGATGATCGAGTCGTTGGCGGTTGCGGGCCACGCAGGCTCGGTCGGCGCCTCCGCCGCCGGCACCAACGGTAGCGTCGATCTGCAGGGTGCTTTGGCCCGCGGAATCAAGATTTCTTGGATCGTCGAAGGCGATGCCGTGCCGCAGACATTCATTCCGCATTTGATCGCACTGTATCGCGCTGGAGATTTCCCATTCGACCGGCTCATCCAGACCTACCCATTCGAAGAAATCAACGTAGCATTCGCTGATTCGGAATCGGGCAAAGTTATCAAACCAGTCGTTCTGCTCTGATCGTCTCCACATCGATGTGCCGTTCGGGCCGCAACGGAAGTATCCGTTGCGGCCCGAACGTCGTGTCGGGCATCGCGGCACCGAGCACTTCGAATCCCGGACACAGTCCTGCTGGCACGATCCGGCAGATCCGTCAATGTGGACGCCTAGTTCCGACCCGATGTAAAGCCCCGAACATATTGGTGCCCGTTGGGTCCAAGTTGTCCACGTGTGCACGAACTGGGCGTGAGACGCCGGCGAAGTGGCCCTGTTGTAGTCTGTCTACATGTCGGTCGTAGGAGATCTTTCGGGCCGATTACTCGAAGTCTTTTCACTCAGAGCCCTGATCGAAGGATGGCTTGTGGAGCAAGCCATCCCGCATCTGACGCCCGAGATGATTCAGGCAGCCCGAACCGTGAACGACAGGCTGCGAAATGAACCCGATCACACTGCATGGCTGGAACTCAACACTGAATTTCACCAACTGTTGTTCAGACAATCCGGAGCCGTAGCCGCGCTCGAGTTGTTGGATCCCTTGCGCCGGCGTTCTGAGCGTTACACACGACTGTGGTCGCGCGGCGATGGGGTGCATCGACCCGCGCAGAGTTGCGCCGAGCATGAAGAAATCCTCTCGCTTATCGAAGCCGAAGATGTGGAGGGCGCTCGTGCAGCGTCGGAACGGCACGTCTGGCACACATGTGAGGCAGTGCTCGAGGCTGGGAAAATGTGCCGGGAAGAAGGCGTGGGGGAGTCGCGCATGGCGGGTTCGACGGCCTGAGGATTCAGCAATCAAGCGGCGCGGTCGCTTGATTGCTCGGTAGCCGTCGGCCACTCAGGTGGGCCGTGTCGTGTTGTCGGACTAACCACCTGGCTTCTTCGGGCTGTCGTATTCGAAATCGCACCCCGTCGTCCCGTGAAGGCAGTCGTTCGATCATGGGATGTGAAGGGTGCTCGTCGACCGTTGCGGGTTTCTGTTCGTGCCTCCGGTCGATCGGTTCAGGTACACATACATCCTTGTGCGAACGCGAATTCGTCGTTCTGCCAGCCCGGTTTCACCGTGTGGTGTCCTTGACGGCTCGACCACTAATGAATACAGTCGACACTAGCTGAATGTGCACCGCCCACGGTAGGGCCGGTCTATAAACGATAGTCCCGAAGAGCGGAGGACTCCCTATGGGATCGAATGAGAACGTTCAAACAGAGGACGCGTACTTGTCACGCGTGTCGGCCGCCAACTTGCAACCCGTGTGGCGTATGCCTGGCCCTGGCAATCCGGAGCCGATCATCCCGGAGGTGCCGTTCGTATGGCGGTGGGACGAGGTCATGGGCCTGCTTCACGAGGCCGGAGAATCGGTGGTCGGCGTGGATTCTGGACGGCGCGCTCTGAACGCGAAGAATCCAGCTCTGCCATTCGGTGCGACTCGCACGATGTCCGCCGGGTATCAGCTCGTACTCCCGGGTGAAGTCGCACTGACGCATCGCCACTCGCCCGCAGCAATTCGTTTCATCGTGCAGGGTGGCAACGGGCATACTGTGGTCGACGGAGAACCGGTACTGATGGAGGACGGCGACCTGGTGCTGACACCGGGCTCCACCTGGCACGACCACCGCGTCCAGGGCGATCAGCCGCTCGTGTGGCTGGACGGACTCGATGCCCCATTCGTCAAGGATCTTGGCGCCACCTTCTTCGAGGACTTCCCAGACGGCGACCTGCAGCCCATCACCAAGCCGGAGGCTGCCGGCACCGGTCGTTTCGGCGCCGGCGTACTTCCTGCCGGCGAGCAATCGGCGGGACTCAATTCACCGATGACCGTGTACAAGTGGCGTGACACCTGGGCCGCTCTGCAGGAGATGGCGGCCTACGGTGTGAGCGATCCGCTGCACGGCACACGGTTGGAATACATCAATCCCGTCACGGGTGGTCACGTGCTTCCGACGCTGGCTTGCTACCTCCAACTGCTGAAGTCGGGAATCTCGACGACGTCGTTCAAGCAGACCTCCAGCACCATTTTCTGTGTCGTCAAGGGCAGCGGTCATACGATTGTCAACGGAGAACGTCTCGATTGGGGTGAGCGAGACTTCTTCGTGGTCCCTGCATGGTCATGGCACGAGCACCACGTGGAAAACGGCAGCGAGGACGCAGTTCTATTCGCTCTCAGTGATCTTCCCATCTTCGAACCGTTCGGACTCTACAGGCAGCAGGTCGCGTCATGACGTCGGAAAACAAGCAGATCCTCATCGTCGGGGGTGGAATTTGCGGAATGGCTACCGCACTCGCCTGCGCACGTAACGGTGTGCGTAGTCAGGTGCTGGAGAAGTCTCCGTCTTTCGGGGAGCTCGGCGCGGGACTTCAGCTCGGTCCGAATGGAATTCGCGCGCTCGATACGCTGGGCGTCGCCGAGGAGATCAGACGGACCGGCCGTAGGCCCGAGCGATACATTGCCCGTCGCGCCGACGACAATTCGGAAATCATCTCGTTCGACTTCGGCACCAAGTTCGAAGAGCAGTTCGGTGCACCGTACCTCGTGGTTCACCGGGGAGACCTCCTGGACCTGCTCATAAAGGCATGTGTCGACACCGGACTGGTCACGTTGACCAGTAGCAGCGACGTTCAGGAAGTCGTTCAACACGACGACAGTGTCACTGCAATATGCGCCGATGGCTCGACGTACGAGGGAACTGCACTCATCGGTGCCGACGGTCTCCGCTCATCCATCCGCAAGGCAGTCGGTAAGACCGATGCCCCGCGAAGCACCGGTTACGTGGCATTCCGCGGGGCGAGCCCGCGCGTGGACGACTCCGTCGGTGAAGTTGCCATCTGGGTGTACGACGGTCTTCACTACATCGAATACCCGATTCGCGACGGCGATCTACTCAACCGTGTTGCCGTCTTTCGCGTCGCAGAGGGGACCGACCACCGTGACACCGAAGAGATGGCGCGCCAATTGCGCAGCATCTTCCACGGTATGGACGAGAATGTGCGCGACGCGGTGGAGCAGCTCGACCTCACACGTTGTTGGCCTATGTACGACCGCGACCCGAGTTCGGGTTGGACATCGGGCAGGGTGCTTCTGGCCGGCGACGCAGCCCACCCGATGTTGCAGTACCTTGCACAGGGCGGAATTCAGGCACTGGAGGACGCCGTCGCTCTGGGTGCCCTCGTCGCCAAAAGTCCCGACGACCCGGCCGCCGTGTTTGCCGAGTTCGAAGAACAGCGATTCCTGCGGACATCGGTTGTACAGTTGTCAGCACGATTCTCCGGCGAAGTCTGCTACCTGCCTGGCACCGGAGCAAAGTTCCGAGATCTTGCGCTCCGAGGCCGCAGTTCCGACAACTACGACGTCCTCGAATGGCTGTACTCGCCTAATACTACGAAAGAAATGCACAAGACCGTACTGGAATTCCTTCGCAATATCGAGGTAGGAGACGTCGACTCTCTCAGTGGGCTCTGACGCTCAACAACGGTGTCAAGTTAATCACCACCACGTGAAGGTCGACGAATCCGGGGCTCGGCCATTCGGAAATGCACATCGCGACCACAATCGTCCGCAGGAACTACAGAAAGATACACCGATGCGATTCGTCCACTTCAACAACTCACGCCTGGGCGTGGTTGTTGGCTCCGAAATTGTAGATGTAACAACACTTCTCGACGGTCAGATCGTCGGAAAAGAAGGCCCGCTGCACGCGCTTCTGTCCACCGGTGCCGGCCCCGAGGCGGTCACGGACGACCTCCTGGACCATGCCGAGCGGTTCGATCTGTCAGCAGCGACGCTCCATGCTCCGTTGCCTCTACCGAACAAAGTTGTGGCCGCGCCGGTCAACTACTATGACCATCAGAAAGAGATGGCATCCGATAAAGCCATCATCGATTTCGGTCTGCCCACGAACAAGACGATCGTGGATTTCGGAATCTTTCTCAAGTCGGGGACCAGTGTCTCCGGCCCCGAGACGCCGATCGAATTGCCGTATTCGGATGTGCGAATCGACCAAGAAGGCGAGCTGGGAGTGGTCATCGGTCGCCGGGCTCGCAACGTCGGGATCGACGAAGCACGCGACTACGTCTTCGGCTACGTCAACCTCCTCGATATCACCTGTCGGGGAGCGGAAGACCGTTCCATGCGTAAGTCGTACGACACCTTCACCCCCATTGGTCCATGGGTTGTCACAGCAGACGAAGTACCGGACCCGAACAATCTGGATTTGAAATGTTGGGTCAACGACGAACTGCGGCAGGACGCGAACACCGCGCAGCTGATCTGCAACGTAGATGGTCTTATTTCCTACGCGAGCAGCGTCATGACTCTCCTGCCCGGCGACATCATCGCCACCGGTACCCCCGCGGGAGTCGGTCCGCTGGCGAACGGCGACTCGGTCAGGGTCGAGATCGGGAACCTCGGCACGCTGGAGGTCACGGTGACCGACAAGAATGCGGTGCCGTTCACCTCGGCACCCGTCACTCTGCCGACGCACTAGGAAGCAGCATGACGTCGACGGAAATCACGGTCGAACAGAGCGTGCTCAGTAGCGGTACGAATGTACTCGTTGCGAAGCCATCCGCAGGCAAGCGCCACCGAGGTGTGATCGTATTGACCGACATCTTCGGGTTGCGGACCGTGTTCGAGCAGATGTGCGCGAGGATTGCCGGTCAGTTGGATGCTGTTGTATACGCGTTGGACCCGTTCCCGGGGATCACCGGTCTCGGTTCCGTCCCAGACCGTTTGCGTGCCGTCGAGCAACTCACCGATTCCGGGGTGCTCGGCGACATCGCGTTGGCATGCGATGCAACGGAGGCGGATCGTGTCGACGTCGTGGGATTCTGCCTAGGAGGAACCTGGGCGTACAAGGCCAGCGCTTCCGATCGCGTTGCCAGAGCAGTCAGCTTCTACGGGCCGTTAGCAGAGTACTTCACCGGAACCGAAGGCAGGGCTTCCATCCAGTCGTTCCTCGCGAACGGTACCGGGCCCAAGATTCTATCTGTGGTCGCCGGTCAGGATTCGTTGACTCCTGACGAAGCGGTTCGTGATGTGGAGGATCACGGCGTCACAGTCGTGCGATTCCCAGATGCCAATCATGCCTTCGTCCACGACCCATCTCATTCCAATCACCGCGTCGCCGATTCGGAGAAGGCAATGACGCTCGCCCTGAGATGGCTGGGTGAACCGCAGTTCAAATGATATCGCAGGGATGAGCATTTCGGCAGACGCGTGGCTACCGACCGGGGTTGCGTAGCATTCGATGATTGCGCCGCTCATCTCTCGGCTGTCCAACGTTCTCCGGCGCGGGCAGCTAAGCGGCAAGCGAATACAGATCTCAGATACAGCATGCATTCATGGTAGGAGAGGGCGATGGAAGAACCCGTAGTCATTGTAGGGGCATCATTGGCGGGAGTCAGTGCGGCCAAAGCGCTGCGGGACGAAGGCTATCAGGATCGTCTGATCGTGATCGGAGACGAGCTGCACAAACCCTACGACAGGCCTCCTCTGTCCAAGGAGTTGCTCCTCGGTACGGCCGATACGGCGTCCTTGGCTCTTCCGTCGGGTTCGACCGTCGAGAACGTCGAATGGTCGCTGGGTACCCGGGTGGAAAGTGTCGACTTTCGGTCCAAACGTCTCGAAACAAATAGTGGAACAGTACAGTTTGGCTCGTTGGCAATCGCAACGGGCGGGCGCCCTCGCCGCCTCCCTCATCTGATACCCGACGGGCAGCGCATATTCGAGTTGAGAAAACTGGAAGATGCGCTTGGGTTGAAGACAGCCTTGGAAAAGTCCAGCAGTCTCCTTATCGTCGGATCCGGATTCATCGGGGTCGAGGTCGCATCGGTGGCCGTGGACCTTGGCATCGAGGTCGACGTCGTCAGCCTGGATGCGCCACTCTCCGTTGCCGGAGAACGGGTGTCGACAACCTGTGAAGAGATGCTCCGAGCCCGTGGCGTCCATCTGTGGATCCGACGGAGCGTCAAGGCCGCCCACGAGGGCAAAGCGGTGCTCGACGATGGTACCGAGCTCGCCTACGACACCATGTTGGTCGCCATCGGATCGAGCCCGAACGTCGAGTGGCTCGCAGGCAACGACCTCGACCTGACGAACGGAGTCCTGTGCGATGCGCATTGTGCGGTACTGGGTCCGGATGGACCGTTGGACGGAGTCGTGGCTGCCGGCGACGTGGCCCGCTGGCCGAATCCGTTGTTCGACGACAGGGTGGTTCGGATCGAGCATTGGTCGAACGCCGTCGAGCAGGGGCGCGCGGCAGCACGAACATTGCTGTACGGACACCGAAGCGACACGGCCTTCGCTGCGGTTCCCAGCTTCTGGTCAGATCATTGCGGCACGCGTCTTCAATCGGTAGGTATACCAGCGCTCGCGGATCGACTCGACGTCGTTGAGCACGATCCCGACAGTCGAAACGTTGCAATCGAGGCTTTCCGCGACGACCGACTAATCGGCGCGCAGAGCTACGGAATTCCGCGAGCGCTTGCGCGAGTGCGCATCAGGATGGCCCGCGAGTTCACCGCACGTGCCGAGAAGGTATGATCGAGGTGTCCGCCGTCGCCCGGAGAAATTCGGACGGATCTGCTTTGCTCAATCCACATTGTGGTGACGTGACTGGTTATGCACGAGAATATATACTGGGCCGGAAGCTCGAGATGTTCATCGTATCGGATTCATGTTCGGTCGGTTCTGGCGTCGAGCTTTGAGTGCAACCTCACTCCACCTCAGTGGTTCCGCCCATAAGTTCGTCGGGGGTCATGCGGCACTGGCTTGAGCGGTTGTTTTGTCGGGCTGATCATGGTCGCGTTCGTGGCGGTCGAGCCTGGCGGGCAGATCGGCGAAGTCGGCGGTGGTGAACTTCCATTTGTACGGTTGGGCTGCCCGGTTGTAGTGGGTCTCGAAGGCCGCCAGTCGTGCGGCGACTTCGTCGGTGTCAGTAAAGGTGTTGGGCGAGACAATCGTTCGGTGAACTATGGAGAAGAGGATCTCGACTTGGTTCAACCACGACGCGTGCATCGGTGTATGGACCATGATCGCGTTGGGAAACTGTTCGGCAAGCCGGTCGATCGCCGCTTGCCCCCGGTGTGACGAGCCGTTGTCCACAATCCAGAACACTCGCTCCGCCGACGCGTAGGGCGCTTGGGTCATGACCTGCTCGACGAGACGGGCGAACGGAACGATGCCGGTGGTGTCCTCGCAGCGACCGAAACATTCGCACAAGATCGGATCGCCAGCGTTTCGACGATGGTGATGCAAGTATTGAATATGCCTGCGTTAGAGTAGAACTGTGCCGGACAAGAATTGCCGAAGTGTATGTTCACCCGTTGGATACCGTAGTCGAAAGCCATCATGTCGAGTGGGCTTCTCTAGCCGGGAATCCGTGGATTAGTCCCGCGGGAGTGACGGGCGCGAACGGCGAAAGCGCTGCCTGTAGAGAGACAATCAAGTTTCTCACGTCACGATCCTCCGCCGAGAGCGCCCCGGTTGTCGCGGAGATGCGGCTGCGGGGCCGGCAAGACTGACTCCGGGCGCGGTGCCGCCTCCCAGCTGCGCTCGGCGATCACCGCCGCCCGCGCCTGCGGCGCGAACGGCAAGATCATGGCCCGCGTCGATTCGGCGTTCGCCAACACGGCCGTCGTCGGCGCTGCGGTTGCCGCCGGCATCGAGGTCTCTGTTGACGACCCGTATCCGCGCATCACTCAGGCGATCGCCAGCATCGACGCCAGCGGACTGGATGCCGGTGCACGATCCCGGTGTGGTGACCGATCCCGACACCGGTGTGCGGATCTCCGATGCCGATGCCGAGTAGACCGCGTTCTCTGGACGCCACAAGGTCACCGCCCGCCTGATCGTGCGCCGGGTCAAGGACGCGAACAATCCGGACGCATTGTTCCCAGTCTGGCGATATTAGACATTCTTCACCAATTCCGATCTTCCGACCGTCGATGCTGACGTCATCCGCCGCAAACATGCCATCGTCGAAACGGTGTTCGCGGACCTCATCGACGTACCACTCGCTCTCGTTCCCTCCGGTCGCTTCGGCGGACAGTGCCTGGACGCTCTGCGCGGCGATCGCGCACAACCTGCTGTGCGCCGCCGGAACGCCCGCCGGCGGCCGCCATGCCGTCGCCCGCGGTGGCACACTGCGCCGGCACCTGGTCAACGTGCCCGCCCGATTCGCCCGGCCTACACGTAAACCCATGCTCCACCTGCTTGTTCACTGTCCGCGACAATCCGACTGAACAACCGTCTGGGGCAACATCATCGACTGCAAACCGCCACAGACTGCCTGGCCCCGACAAACCGGGCCACGCCGGCTGCCGCGGCCACGACCCAGGAACACCGAACGCGGGCGAGCTGATAAACCGGCCAGCAGATCAACCACGCCCACCTTGTACGTCTCGCAGCGGGCTTCGACGAGGTGGAGCGCGTCACAGTCCAATCCCTCTGGGTACGTGACTCGTTCACCGGCCCCATGAAGGTGCCGAGGTAATTTCCCTTCGAACTGTAGGTAAACCCGTGGAATGGGGAACGCCAGTTGTTCACCTCACCGAAGTCCTCACACGCCAACCGCATACCGCGGTGACGGTCGCGCATTGAGGAATACGCGGACAACCGAGTCGTCACCGCGCGGCGCTCGGACTCCCTGAGGGCTTGCATGTCAAATCGTCATATAGACAGAATGTATTTCTCAGAGGCATTGCTAGCGAATGATGTCGATCGACTCCCCGTCCGGGCGTGGGTTCAAGTGACGCCGGCGGCCGCCGCGAGCAACCCGAACGTTCTCGGCCGCCGGCGTGCCTTTGGGTTACAGGAGTTCGATCGGTTTCGTGGATTCGACTCACATAATCGCGCGGCAGTCTGAAAATCACAGGGTCGGGTCAGCGCTGCGAGCGATGAGCGGACCCGCGTTCCACGGCGCCATAGAAATACGTGGCGCGGTGACACAAGATCGAAAAGAACTGGGTCTTTACGGCCGGGGGTGACCAAGATAACGTTGACCTGACGACTGAATACAGTCGTCATTCCTCGAACTGTAGGAGCGTCCCTCCGTGAGCATCGACTCGGCCCCCTCGGGCTTGACGACCGAAACGCACACCCCGACCGATAAGACAGGTCTCGACCTCGGCGCCTGGCTGGCGAAGGGGTCCCTCGTCGTCGTGCTCGTGGCGTTGGTCATCGTCTTCACCCTCATCAATGGCTCTACCTTCTTCTCCAGTGACGTTCTGCGGCTGGTGCTGAGCACGCAGGCCACGGTCGGCGTGATAGCGCTGGCGGTGACAGTGGCCTCCGTGGTGGGTCAGGTAGACCTCTCAGTGGCAGGCGTGATGGGCGGTTCGGCGGGCATCGCTGCGTTGCAGGCCGCCGACGGGGCGAGCTCCGTCGTGGCAATTGCGTCGGCCCTGCTATATGCGCTCGTCTTCGGGCTGGCAAACGGTTTACTGGTGACCTATGCACGGATGGGCTCGATTATCGCCACCCTGGCTACCGGCACGATCGCCACCGGTGTGGGCCTGGCAATCGTCGGACCGGAGACGATCACCACGACATCCGCCGGCTTCCTGAATCTGTTCTCCAGCACCGTCGGTGGTATTCAAACTGCATTCTTCATCCTGGTCGCATTGACAATCGGGGCGACCACGGTTCTTCAGGGGAGTCTGCTCGGGCGTCGGCTGTTCTTCGTCGGACAGAACAAGGACGCTGCTTCTCTACTCGGAATCAAAGTACGCCGGCTCACCATAGGCAGCATGGGGATAGCAAGCCTGCTTGCGGGCTTCGCCGGTGTCATGTTGACGGGGCAAAACGGAGGGGCAAGTGTCACCCAGACCGGTGGTTATCTGCTACCAGCGTTCGCCGCAACATTCCTCGGTACGTCGGCTATCGTCCCCGGACGATTCAACGCAGTCGGCACGTTCATCGCTGCGTATGTGTTGGGAACTGCCCTGATCGGTCTCAACATGGCGGGAGTGCCTCAGTGGAGCAGCTACCTGTTCAACGGCGGCCTCCTCATCGTGGCGCTGGGCGCGTTCGAGGTGGTGAAGCTGCGTAAGGCTCGTGCGGCCAAACGTGCATCGGTGAGCGCCGCAAGCGCTGGAGTGTCGCATGCCTGACGCGGCGGTTCTACTTCGCGCGGACGCACTCGACAAGTGGTTTGGCGCTACCCATGCGCTGCGACGGGCTTCGCTCGATTTGCGCGCCGGTGAGATCCATGCAGTGGTTGGCGCTAACGGTTCGGGAAAGTCGACGATCGTGAAAATCATCGCCGGGGCATACCCGGCGGATTCGGGATCGGTCACGATATCGGACTCCGCGACGGCTTTGGGAACCGTCCACCAGAACTTGGGGTTGTTCGAGGAAGGCACAGTTCGGGAGAACATCTGTGGTGTTCTCAAAGAATGGCGCCTTTCCGCTTCCCGCGAGCGGGAGGTAGTGGACCGAGTGCTCGACCAACTCGGAGTATCGATTCCCCCCGACGTCGCGGTAAGCAAGCTCCCCCTCGACCAACGGGCGTTCGTTGCAGTGGCGCGGGCACTCGCCAAGATGGGCGATGCCACGAACGCGGTGCTGGTTGTCGACGAAGTGACCAGCGTCCTGCGCGGTTCGGCTGCACGTCGGTTCGCCGCAGTTCTACGGCGGTTGCGAGATCTGGGAACAGGTATTCTTCTGGTCTCGCACGATCTCGACGAGGTCCTGGAGTTGAGCGACCGTGTGACCGTCATCGTCGACGGTTCGGCGAAGGCGACTCAGGAGGCCAGCGGGCTGCACCGCCGAGCCCTCATCGAGCTGATGACCGGTGCTGTCGCGACTGAGGCACCGGCGATCCCAGCAGTCGCTACGAGCGCCGGTAGCGCGCCGGTTCTGGCCGTCCAGGGCCTTGGCGGAGACCTGGTCGAGGACTTCGATTTTCATGTCGACGAGGGAGAAATCGTCGGAATAATCGGAGTCCCTGGATCGGGATACGACGAGACGCCGTATCTACTGACCGGAAGTGGATCCGAAGCCCGCCGCGGTCGAGTCCTCTTGCGTGGGCGCAATGTCAGCAGCCCAAGTGCTTTCGCTCGAGCGGGGGGAAGTCTGATCCCGGCCGACCGAAATCGAACAGCGTTGATCCCTTCCGCGTCGGTGCTGGAGAACTTCATGCTCGGCTACCGCGGTGGGTTCGGCCGTCTGATGCGAAATTCCCGAAACGAGCGGGCGCGCACCACCACAGCGGTGCGCGCGTTTGGGGTCAAGTGCGAGGGTCCCGATGCCCCGATGACCTCCCTCAGTGGAGGGAATCAGCAAAAGCTCATCCTGGCTCGTTGCCTCGAGGCGAATCCGGACCTCTTGGTGGTCCACGAGCCGACGCAGGGAGTTGACGTGCGTGCGAGGGCAGACCTGTTGGCGCACATGCACAAAGCGTCGGTACAGAAAGGACTCGCGGTGATCTATGTGTGCGGCGACCTCAACGAACTCTGGGAAAACGTCCATAGGGTCATCGTAGTTCGTCGTGGCCGGAAGGTTGCAGAAGTGTCGACTGCAACCACGTCGAAAGATGCAGTGCACCAAATTCTCTACTGAAGTTGCATCTGACGGAACCCGCGATCTCGCGGGGTCCGATCCACCGTATGAAAGAGAGAGTAGGGCTCAGTGAAACGCAAACTTTTCCTGTCGTTGGCTGCCGCAGCGACGACACTGACTCTTGTGGCCTGTTCGTCGTCCAAAATTGCCGAATCCTCGGACAGCGGCGCGCAGGCAGCGGCCTTGTCGGACAACCCAGTTGTGCAGGCGGCGCAAGCCGAGTTGGACAAGTACAGCGAAGTGCCGGAGTTTGTCGCGCCGAACGACGCGTTCGACGTGTCGACGCTCCGAGGTAAGCGGATCGCCCTCGTAACCACCAATCAGACCACGCCGGCGCTTGTGAGCATGATCGAAGCGATCGAGGAGGCAGCGTCTCTCGTCGGCATCGAGACGAATCTGTACGACGCTAAGAACGCACCGAGTGAGATGACATCCGGTGTGGCCCAAGCAATTTCGACTAAAATGGATGGTGTCATTCTTATCGGTGTCCCTATCGGACTGGTATCGAAGCAACTCGCCGACGCAGACGCAGCCAACATCCCTGTGGTAGCGGGGAGCAACAACCAACCCGATCCGACAGCACCAGGGCAGGGGGGTGGTGCTGGAGTGTATGCAGTCGCTGCGCCCGACTATTATCTCAACGGGCAACTCGCCGCCGCGGGGGCAATCGTGAAGACGGGTGGAGACGCCAAGACGGTTATCGTCACCACCGACGGAATCGATCCGGGTCCGTCGGTGCTTGCCGGTATCGAGGACGGGCTGAGCAAATGTTCTACCTGTGAGGTGCTTGATGCGCGTCATGTCCAACTCGAGGAGTGGTTCAACGGCAATCTTGCCGCCCTGACAACGTCACTCGTGACCAAGTACCGGGACGCGAACGTGATGCTTCCCATCCTGTCAACCATGGCGCTGACCATGACGCCGGCAGCTCAGCAAGCCGGAGAGGGAGACAATCTCGCGTTCTTCACGACCTCCGCTCCGCCGGATGTCGCCAAGTTGATCGACGGCACCACGATCGTCGGAGGAGTGGCCGGCAACAGTGACTACCAGACCGGTTGGTTGGCGCTCAACCAAGTGATGCGTGGAATGCTGGGCAAGGAGCCCGGTAGTCCGGTAGTGCCCACCCGCTACGTCACGCGGGAAACTGTTCAATCGAGTGGCACGTCCTACGCGGATCTTTACGGCACTGCATACGAGGACGGATTCAAGGAGCTATGGGGAATTGAGTAAGGAACAATTGGTACGAATGTTCGACACAAATTCGGCGCAGGACCGCGTCGGTTGTGCGTACACGCGCAGCGTGTTCGCACGCTCCAACAAGGGTAAGGATGCGACTCGATGAATGGAGTTGCAGTTGTCAGTGGCGGCGCCGGTGGAATCGGGCAGGGGATCGTACAGGCCCTGCGGGCCGCGGACTGGGATGTCGCCGTTCTGGATCTTCAACATTCCTCGCATGCGTCGATGTCGGTGAAATGCGATGTCACCGATGCCGAGGCTGTGAAAGAAGCGGTTCAAGAGGTGGAGGGCGCTTTGGGCCCACCCACCAGACTGGTGTGCGCAGCGGGGATTGTCAGCGAGATTCCGTTGACCGACCTGCCGGAGAGCGAGTGGAAACGCGTTATCGACGTTTCGCTGACCAGCGCATTTCTGCTGTCCCGCAGCATCTTACCGGGCATGATCGAAGCTGGCGGCGGCTCGATCGTCACGCTCTCGAGCGGGTGGGGCAGGAAAGGTTACCCACTAGGGGCGCATTATGCGGCTGCAAAGTCTGGCGTGGAAGCGTTGACCAAGTCGATTGCCCTCGAGTATGCAACGCGAGGGATTCGCTGCAACAGTGTCGCGCCGGGCCCCGTGCGTACGGCAATGGTCGAGAACAACGCGGACTTCGACGAAGCTACCAAATCCAAAATAATACCGATGGGGCGTATCGGTGAGGTACGCGATGTGGTCGCGCCGATCATGTTTCTGTTGGGTGACGGGGCTGCGTACATCACGGGCCAAGTGCTTCACGTCAATGGAGGAATGTTGATGCCCTGACCTGGGCCGGCAACCAGCTTCGAGCGAAAGTCGACGGCGGACGGTGGTCGTCTCGCTCGTTCGTCGTGTGTGAATGGGGTGGTGGACAGTACGTCATGGTGCCGAGCACAGGCTTCAACCTGCCCAGGTTTCCCGACGCGGATCAGGCTATGGAGAAGATCCTCGACCTGACCATGCAGCCGGACATCGTTTTCGCGGGCTTCCATGGTGCGTTCACCGCCGGGTTGCACCCAGATCGACCGGTGCTGCTGTGCGTGCCCGATCGGACTCCTCGGCCGCCCATGCGCCGTCGATCTACACATCGCTTTGGGCGAAGAATTCAGGGGGCGGGTGATGGTAGTTGGGGTCGAACCTCGCATCGAGTCGGTTGCAGGAGCAGAGCGCGTTCTCCTTCGCGAACGTCATTTCCACCTGCGGTAATAGGGCATCTGCTGGGATCGAAGGAGGCGGGTTGCGGTTCGGTCCAGGATCGACACCCGCTCCCGGCGGGTCGGTGGGTGTCGCGAGCGCACGAATTCGTCTGCGGCGACGTTTATCCAGCCGTCCGCAGTCAGGATCCAGTCGCGGTTTGTGTTCGATGTCGTCGTCCTCAGGGCGGCTCAGGGCGGGTCCAGCATGCCGGCGCTCTCGGCCGCTGATCATCTAGGGTTTCGACGAGGTCAGCAACGAGCATTGGAAGCGGCATCGGTGGAGGCCTCACGGGATCGTGAGCGCTCAATGCGTGCGGCGTGCTCTCTCCGGAATCGTTTCCGGGAACAGCGCGTCTTACGCCCCGTTGCCGTTCAGGGGTGATTGTGTATTCTGTGTACATGTCAGTCTCGATAGATCTGTCAGTCATCGACGTAGGGACGACCCTTTTGGGACGTCGAATCACGGCTGATTACATCGCTGAAGCGGTGCGGGATGCCATCAATTCTGGGAAGATTCCCGATGGCGTCGAATTGAACCAAGTCGAGCTGGCGGCACGTTTCGGCGTGTCGCGAGTGCCCGTTCGCGAGGCCCTCAGGCAGCTCCAAGCTGAGGGTCTTATCGAGTCTCGTGCGCATCGGCGGTCCGTGGTTCGAGGTACGGACCCCGAAAGGCTGGTCGAAGTCTTCTCGTTGCGAGCGCTGATCGAAGGTTGGCTCGTCGAGCAAGCCGTCCCGTACATTGACGCAGACGTGATTGCGGCCGCTCGTGACGTCAACGAGCGGCTCCGCGCCGAGGGAGATCACTCAGCCTGGCTCGAGCTCAACACCGAGTTCCATCAGCTGCTTTTCAAGCCTTCGGGCGCTGAAGCTGCGTTCGAACTGCTCGATCCGCTGCGCCGGCGCTCTGAGCGTTACACGAGGTTGTGGTCGCGGGGGTACGGAGTGCATCGACCTAGTCAGAGTTGTGCAGAACATGATGAGATCCTCCGCCTCATTGAGGCTGGGGATGCGGCAGGGGCCCGCGCTGCGTCGGAGGAGCATGTGCGACACACCTGCGAGGCCGTGCTCGAGGCGGGACGGCTGCGTCAGGAGGGCGCCGGGTGAAATGCCATCTGCCGCAACATCTGTTCGGCCGTCCCGGAAGGCTCGGCCAGGGCGTAGCCGAGGTCCTATTCTTGTAGAGAGATGCGCAGGCTTTGTCTGACATCACTGCCGGGGCCTTTGCGACTCCGGACCTCGATCGTAATTCCCCCGATTGAGCTATGAAGCCCGATTGAGTTATGAAGGATGGTCCGGACGGTCAACGCTTGCGCCCCGCTTCGCTTCAGTCATGAGCTGTTTGCGCGCAGGGCTCGTGAGAGCCGGTGGAGCGCGCGGGCGCAATAGCTCCGGCTCGCCTTGGGGTGCCTCGTCGTCGGCAGGCACTCATTGGGGCCTCGGCTTGCGATCGACCAACGTCGACATCCTGCGCGATATCGATCGGATTTGTGGTGAGCGACGTTGGAACAGGAAGGTGGGGGAGAAGAGGATCTCTGGGGGTGGTCGGCCGCGACGAGCTGACGCGGAGAAGGCTGTTCGCGCTGGCAGTCCTTCTGCACAAGCTCAACCAGGTGCTGCGGGGCTGGACCGCCTACTTCCGCCCGGGAGTGTCGGCCCGCGCCTTCCATACCTGCGCATGGTCGTCTGGCGCAACACCAGGAATCGGTCTGGGCGCTGCACCAAACAATCAGTCGTCTTCGCTCGGTGTTGCTTGAGTTCTATCCGCAAGCACTGCAGGCATTCCCGAATCTCAAACACCGCGCGGCACTGACGGTCCTGTTAGCGTTAGCGGTCCCCACGCCGGGTGCCGGGTAGAAGCTTACCCGTCGTCGCCTCGAGGCTCTGCTGCGTCGCAGCGGCCGCCCGCAACGATCCGAGCCTGGTCGAGCAGATCCTCAGCGATCTGAAGACCCCGGTGCTGCGCCAGCTACCACATGGTCGAGGCCGCCCTTGGAGTGGCGGCCACTGGCCTACTGGGCGTCATCGCCTCGATGCACCAGGCCATTCGACGGACTCGAGAAAGAACTCGGTCGCACCTTTGATTCGCACCCGCAGGCGCCGATCCTGAGGTCGGTACCCGTTCTCGACCGATTCTTGCGGCCCGCGTGCTCGCCGAGATAGGTGAGGACCGAGACCGTTTCCCGAACCCGAGCGGGCTGCGGGCATCTGCGGGCGCGGCGCCGATCACCAGCGCGTCGGGGCGCTCGCAGTACGTGAAGCACGCAAGGTCCGAAACAAGCGCCCCGGCGACCCCTGTCCCTGGTGGGCGTTCGCAATGCTCACCAAATCTGCCGGCGCCCGCGCGCACTACGACAAACGCCGTGCCGCCGGCGACCATCACAATGCGGCCCTGCGCAACCTCGCCACAAGCTTCTCGGACGCCTGTGGTGGTGCCTGCGGCACGACGAACCCTGGGACGATTCCGCCGCCTGGCCAGACCATCGGCTTGAGTTGCGGCCGGTGGTTGCTTGACACCTGACCGCGTGGGATGTCTACGCGTGGACGTTGGCCGGCTTCGTCGACACCGCGTTCTGCGTCAACGTGCAGGATCTTGGGCTGGCGGGTGATGACAACCACCCCTACTCCGTTGGTCAGCAGCGTTCTGGAAGAACGCGCTGTGCACCCGCCGGAGAACTGCTTTCCATTGCACTTCACCAGGTTGGTATTCACTCGGATACGCACAGTCGGAACAGCTTCAATCAGTGGAAGCAACACCTCGATCATGGAGGTGTGGGAATGGGACGACCACGGTGGGCGGCAGCGTTGACGGGGCGTGCGGTGATCGTGCGGTGATGCGGTCACCGGGACGTCCTCCGGTGCGCCGAGATCTCGAGCGGGCGTTCTGGGCAGGATCGCCGAGGGTCTCACAAGCGAGTACGCAGCGATCGCGTGCGGAGCGTCGGGGCCGGTGTGGAGACGGTGGTTCCTCAGTCGCCAGGTCAAAGTAGCGTGAAGGATGTGGACCGGTAACGACCTTTGGCTCATTTTCCGCGATCCTTGCCGGCGCGGAGGATGTGCGCACATACAAGTGCCGACCAGTGGCAATCGCGAGTCGGCGTGCACTGTCGCCGGCGCCGTGAGGGGCACGTGCTCGCAGTTCTTGGTTAATTCTCTTGAAGGCTGCCGAAATTTGGCCGAGCGTTCGAGGAACAGCACCGGCGAGGCCGATTGGGCGCCTCCGCTTCGACGGGCCCGCCTGGGCGACACGACCCTGGTGTGCCCCGGCCTTCGGCGTTGCCATCGCTGCGGCCGTACCGCTGCGCCAGGGCAGATGCCGGACTCCTCCCACCGTGGGGACGGCGACGGGAGAGTACGCCCGAGGCGATGTCGTCGACCAGCGTCCGTAGCCCTCTCGCGTTTGGGCCGCCACGTTGGCGAGATAGTCGTCCCGCACGAGTGTGAGCGGGGTGCTTCACAGCTAGCTCGTGCCGGATTCTTCTTGAAAGGCGGTGATGAGGACCGCGGAGCGAATGGCTGCGGTCCTCGGGTGCAGTAGCAAGGTGTGCCAGGCTCGCCGCACCCCATTACGTCGCTCGCCAGATGATGCCGGACGTGGGCAGTTACCCGTCTGATCGCACCGCTTGAGGTGGAAACCCTAGGCCGAGCAGGTGTGCCCTACGGCTCTCGACAGCCACGGCGAGAGCATGATTGAGGAGATTGCGAGTCAGGTTGGAATTCTTCTGCTGACTCTAGGCGTCCCCACTGAAAAAGTGTATTCTGTCTACATGAGTCGATATGACACACAGGGCCGAGCGGAAATCGAGAGCCGCATTCGCAAGACGGTAGTGCCGGAGCGTGGTCAGATTCCGATGTTCACCTACACCGACCCTGGCGTGTACGAGTTGGAGGTCGAGCGGATCTTCGGCCGTAACTGGCTGTTCCTCGGCCATGTTTCGGAGATTCCCAGGCCGGGCTCGTTTGTGACGCGCACGATGGGCGAGGAGTCCGTGATCGTCGGGCGCGGTGACGACTCGATCGTCCGTGTGTTCCTCAATGCGTGTCGCCACCGCGGTATGCGGTTGGCGTGTGAGGACTTCGGTGAGGTGAACAACTGGCGTTGCCCGTACCACGGGTTCACCTACGGTTCGAAGGGGAATTTCCTCGGCACCTTCATGGGAGCCCCTTTCGAGCGAGTCGCGTATCCAGAGGGATTGGACCGTGACGCGCTCCATCTCGTCGAGGCCCGCTGCGAGACGTACAAGGGCCTCATCTTCGCCACCTGGGCGAAGAGCGGGCCGTCGCTGGACGAGTTTCTCGGCAACTCCAAGTGGTACTTGGACCTGGTTGTCGGTCGCGCCGAGATGGAGGTGGTCGGTCATCCGGAGCGCTGGATGGTGCCGACGAACTGGCGACTTCCCGCGGAGAACTTCGCGTCGGACGCTTATCACACTGCGACGGCTCACTCGTTCCTCCAGCGTCTGGGGATGGTCAAGGGCGTCGATTTCGGGCGGGACGGCTACCACGTCGACGCCGGCGGCGGTCACGGGCTCGGTGTCGGTGTGCACTTCGACGGGCACAGCTACTTCCCGGAGGAGCTCGCCGACGAGTATGCCGTGAACCTCGACGACGGGCAGAATCAGACCCTGTCACGGTTGAAGAACCTGCACGGCAACATCTTCCCGAACTTCACGTTCCTGATCCCCAACTTCATCGAGGTCGAGGGCCGTCGGGTCTCGGGCGCGATGTTGCGGGTGTGGCAGCCCGTCGGAGCGAACAAGTGTCAGGTGTGGTCGTGGCACTTCGTGGAGAAGAACGCTCCGGAGTGGTGGAAGAAGCTCGGCAGGCGTATGTACACGCAGACTTTCAGCTCGTCGGGGATGTTCGACCAGGACGACACGGAGAACTGGGAGATGCAGACACGTTCGTCGGACGCTGCGCTGTATCGCAACGAGGAGTTCGTGCTGAACTACGGCATGGGGCTGAACATGCCCACCCTGGAGAAGGACGAATTCCCGGGACCTGGTGACGTATACGACGGAAAGTTCAGCGAATCCGCAGCCCGCACGTACTACAAGGTGTGGCGCGACCAGATCCTGGAGGGGCACAAGTGATCCGGAAAACCGCGATCGATCTCGCCACGCGGATCGAGGTCCAGGACTTTTACTCCTATGAGGCAGAGTTGCTCGATGAGCGGTGCTGGGAGGAGTGGGTCGACCTGTTCGCTGCCGAGGCGGAATACACGGCCCCGATCCGGGTGACCCGCAAGTCCCCGGCTCCCGACATCATCGATGAGCTCGGCCATTTCGATGACACGAAGGCGTCCCTGGTGCTGCGCGCGAAGCGACTACGCACCGATGTCGCCTGGGCGGAGGATCCGCCGTCACACACCCGCCGCCTGGTCACGAACGTCCGTGTCCGGCCCGGCGAGCAGGACGGCACCTTGGCCGTCCGAACCAATTTTCTGCTCTACCGCAGTCGGGGTGACCTCGGCCAGTTCGACCTGATCGTGGGAGAACGGCAGGATATCCTGCGGCGCGAGGACGAAAGCTGGCTGATCTCCAAGCGCCGCATCATCATCGACCAGTCGTCGATGAGCACCAAGAATCTAGGAGTATTTCTCTGATGAAAGTCGTCGTCGACCTCGGCATATGCCAAGGCTATGGAAACTGTGTCACCGCCGCACCTGACTTCTTCGACCTGGACGATTCCGGCCAGGTACTCCTGCTGCGGGCCACCGCAGAGACCGCCGAAGAGCAGGCTGCCGTGCAGGGGGCAATCCCCGTCTGCCCCATGAACGCCATCCGGATCGAGGACTAGCCGTGTCGCGGGTGCTGGACATCTAAATGCTTCGCCTATACTGTATACAGTTGACTGTGGACACCTTTGTCGCAGTCCCAACGACAAGGAGATCCCCGTGAGCCTGGCGATCAGGTCCATCGGCCTCAGCCACATAGGTGACGCAGCAGGAACACCGCTTGCAGGCGACGCAATCGTTTGCGACAACGGTGTCATCACCTGGATCGGCCAGAGCGAAGAGGTCGACGTTGACGCCCACGACGTCGTAATCGACGCCCAGGGCGCCGGCGTCGTTCCCGGGTTGATCGATTCCCACGTGCACACCACTTTCGGGGATTACACGCCTCGCCAGAACACGGTGGGCTTCCTCGACAGCTACGTACACGGCGGCGTCACCCGCGCAATCAGTGCCAGTGAAGTGCACGTGCCCGGCCGCCCGACCGATCCCGAGGGCGTCAAGGCGCTGGCCGTCGCGGCTCAGCGTTCCTATCAGCACTACCGGCCCGGAGGAATGACCGTTCACGCGGGTTCGGTGATCCTCGAACCAGGCCTGACTTACGACGATTTCGCCTATCTCCGGGAGCAGGGCGTGTGGCTCGCCAAGGGCGGCTTCGGTGCGGTCTCGTCACCGCTCGACTACGTGCCGTTGGTCCGCGATGCACGTAAGGCCGGCATCGTGGTCAACGTCCACACGGGAGGTGGGTCGATCCCGGGCACGCTCGAGCGGATGGACGCCAAGTCGCTTCTCCAGATCGACCCGAACGTCTCCTTCCACGCAAACGGCGGGCCGACAGCGATGAGCAAGGAGGACAACGAGCGGCTCGTGCGCGAGAGCGACATGGCTCTCCAGCTCGTCATGGCCGGCAACCTCCGCTCCTCACTCGACCTGTGTCGCCTCGCCAGGGAGCACGGGCAGGAACATCGGATCCTGATCGCGAGCGACACGCCAACAGGCACTGGCGTTGTGCCACTTGCCCTGTGGCACCTCACCGCCGAGCTGGTATCGCTGGGCGGGCTCACCTGGCAGCAGGCGATCGCCAGCATGACCGGTCAGGTCGCCGATGTATACGGACTCGACGCCGGACGGCTCGACGTCGGGCGCCCGGCGGACCTGCTGATCCTGGATGCGCCACTCGGTTCGCTCGGCGAGACCTGGGCCGAAGCGCTGGAGGTCGGCGACGTACCCGGCGTTTGCGCGGCGATCACCGACGGCGTCGTCCGATTCACCAAGAGCCGCAACACACCCGCCGCGCGCCGGACTGTCGGAGTCATAGGATCCTCCGCCGCGCCGTCTGCCGGCGGCCACTGAACCATTACGAGAAGGAACGATTGATGAGCGACTTCGAAGTCCGGGCCTGGTACACGCATGTGGAGCAGATCAACGCCGACGGTGGTCCCGCCGTCGCGGAACCCCTGATCAAGGCGGCGGTCACCGCGGTGATCGCGAACCCGTATGTCGGCCGGTACAGCGAGAACCTCGACGAGCTGCTCGAGCCCAGCGGTGCCCTGGCGGTGGAGCTGGTCGAGCGGTGCAAGGCAGCGCTCGGCGGCCGGGAGGCCGAGAGCTGCGGCAAGGGCGCCATCATCGGCCTTGCCGGTGAGCAGGAGCACGGCGTTGCCTGCCTGACGACCCCCTTCGGCGACGCGATGCGCAACGGTATCGGTGGCACCGGCTGGGTGACGTCCGCAACCAAGATGGGCACGGCCGGCACCCAGATCGACGTCCCGCTGGCCTACAAAAAGGCGCTGTTCGTACGCGAGTTCTACGACGCGATCACACTGTCGATCCCGACCGGTCCCCGTCCCGACGAGATCGCCGTCATCGCCGCGATGGCGACCCGAGGCCGGGTCCACCACCGCATCGGCGGCCTGAAGAAGTCCGACGCGATCGGAGACGGCCTCCGATGAGCAAGGGACTTCTCTTCTCCCAGATGGCACCACCGCAGGGCTGGGAAGCGGACTTCGAGGACTGGTACGAGACCGAGCACATCCCGGTGCGGATGGCGATTCCGGGCTTCGCACACGCGCTGAGGTACCGAACCGATGCCGATCCGTGGCATCTGGCAACGTACTTCATCGACGACATGGACGCGCTTGAGACACCGGAGTACAAGGAGCTCAAGTCCGACCCGTCAGATCGCACGGCGCGGATGCTCAGTTCCGTCACCGGATTCACCCGCTACATCACCGACCAGATTTCCGACACCGCACCGGAGGGCACGCCCTCGGACCTCACCGGTAGCAACCACACGCTCTTCGTCGTGGCATTCAACGTCCCGGCCAGCGATCAACCGGACTTCGAAGGCTGGTACGAGGAGGAGCACGTCCCACTGCTCATGAAGGTTCCCGGCTGGCTCCGAGTACGCCGGTTCCTCGTCCGCCCTGGATTCGACGGACCGGCCTGGACGCACCTCGCCCTCCACGAGATCGCCTCACCGGCGGTGCTGGACGCACCCGAGCGGGAAGCGGCCCGGAACACTCCTCGGCGTGATTCGCTCGCTGGGCGGCCATGGTTCACCAGTGGCCGTTGGGTTTACGAGCCCATCTCGATCGCTCACTCCACTACGAAAGGCAGCTAACGATGGCACTCTCCTATAACCGCGGTGAAATCAAGGATCGCGCGAAGAATGAGTGGGTCGGTGCGTGCAGCGTCACGCTTCCTTCCTTCACCGAGGACTTCGCCGGGCTGAACGAGGCCGGAATTCGTCACGACATCAATCACGCCGCGAAGCTGGGCTTCTGGGGCACGCTCGTCGCATCGGAAAGCGGGACGACGTTCGACGAGTACAAGCGCTTCCTCGAGGTTGCCGCGGAGACCGCTCCGGAGGGCTTTCGGATCGTCTCGCACCTGAGCTTCGACACGGTCGATCAGGCTGTGGAGATCGCCAAGCTGTCGGAGAACCTTGGTATCGAGGCGGGTCTGCTGTCCTACCCGCAGAGCTTCCGCCCCAAGAGTGCCGCCGAGATCGTCGAGCACACTCGATATGTCACCGACAGCAGTGATCTCGCGATGATCCTGTTCGCGGCGACGACGTGGGGCTTCAAGCCGTTGTCGCCGACCGGGTTCCCGGTGGAGGCGCTCGAAGAGATGAGCAAGATCGAATCGGCGGCCGCACTGAAGTTCGAGGGCGGCGGCTCGGCTCTGTTCTCCGCCCTCACCGAGGTCGTCGACAAGGTCGGCGACAACCTCGTGGTGGAATACCCGCAGGAGCAGCAGATCCCGGCGCAGAACCGTTTGTTCGGAACGCGGTGGTGGGGCACCAGCGCGTACGAGTCCTACGGAGACCGTGTTCCGAAGCTGATCGACGCCCTCGTCGCGGACAAGTTCGACCAGGCAATGGAGATCTTCTGGAGCTACAACGCAGCTCGTGAAGCCAAGGGCGCATTCCATGCATCGTTCCCAGGCGCCAACCTCATTCACCGTCAGGGTTGGAAGTATCTCAGCTGGCTCAACGGCTTCAACGGCGGCCTCCTTCGCATGCCGACGATGCGCCTGGCACCGGGTCAGATGAAATCGCTGCGCGCCGGACTCGCCGCGTCCGGATACGACCTGCCCGCCAACGACGACGACTTCTACACCGGCAGGGCGCGATGACCCTCCACCTCGACAGTGCTGTGATCAAGCAGCTCTGCGACGAGCAAATCGCCTACGATGCAGCGCAACTGGCGCTCGATGGTCAGCGGCAGGGAAATTTTCAGCTTCCCACGCGCATGGATGTCAACGTGCCGACCGGCTTCTTCCGGGCAATGCCGGCCGCGCTCGACGAGTACATGGGCGCCAAGATCATGACCCTGGCCAAGGGTGTCGGGAATCGGTACCTGCTGCTGGTCTATTTGCAGAAGACCGGAGAGTTGCTCGCGATGCTCGACGCGTCCGAGGTCACCCGGCTTCGTACTGCGGCGACGACCGCGCTGGCTGGCAACCTGCTCCGTCCCGAGGGAACCAGCGTGCTCGGCATCATCGGCACGGGGTTCGAGGCCGAGGGTCACCTGCGCGCCTTCGCGCAGCTCTGGCCGCTGACGAAGGTGCATGTCTTCAGCCGGTCGGTGGAAAAGCGGCAGGAATTCGCCGACCGGCTCGGTAAGGATCTCGGCCTCGAGGTCGAGCCGGTCGATCGCGTCGAAGATGTGACCAGCGTCTGCCCGGTCACCGTGCTGTGCACGAAGGCCACCGAGCCGGTCGTCGACGGAACGAGCTTCGCGCCGGACGCCGTCGTGCTCTCGATCGGCTCCACTCGGCCAGACCTGCGTGAGCTCGACGTTGCAACCTTCGCCCGCGCCCGAACCGTCTTGGTGGACGACCTCGAGTCGGTGGTTGCCGAGTCAGGGGACGTCACGTCAGCCATCACGGCAGGCGCCGTCGAGCGGGAGTCCTTTGTTTCCATGGCCGACTGGACCGGAAACTTCGGTGCCGACGGTGGGGACAAGGACCTCTCGATCTTCAAGTCGGTCGGTACCGCTCTCCAGGACCTCGCGCTTGCGGCCGTCCTGATCAAGAACGCCACGGATCGCGGACTCGGCCGCGAGATCGGTGACATCACCGAACTCAAAGCCGTGAAATGAATCGGAGAGAACATGACTGTTGCTACTGAAGCTGTCCACACCGCGGCCGGGCTCGCCAGCGGCCTGCTCGTCGACGGCGAATGGCTGACCACCGAATCGACATTCGGCGTCGTCGACCCCGCCACCGGTGAGATGTTGGCGCAGGTCGCCGACGCCAGTGTCGAACAGGGCATCGCGGCGCTGGATTCGATCAACAATGCTGCCGCCGGGTGGGCCGGCGTACCCTCGCGTGACCGAGGCGAGATTCTGCGACGCGCCTTCGATGCGCTGAAGGCGCAACGTGAGGATTTCGCACGACTCATCTCCGCAGAGATGGGCAAACCACTCGCCGAGGCCCGCGCGGAGGTCGATTACGGCGCCGAATTCCTGCGCTGGTACTCCGAAGAGGCCGTGCGCCTCGAAGGTGACTACCGCGTGTCACCCGACGGTGGATCGCGTCTGTTGATCTCTCGCCGCCCCATCGGTCCGTGCCTCCTCATCACACCCTGGAACTTTCCACTCGCCATGGCAACCCGAAAGATCGGTGCTGCGTTGGCCGCGGGTTGCACCGCCATCGTCAAGCCGGCGGGACAGACGCCCCTCACCACGATCAAGTTCGCGCAGCTGCTTCTCGACGCCGGTCTGCCCAAGGGCGTCCTCAACGTGGTCACCACGACTGGGTCGGGTCGCCTCTCCGGTGCACTCCTGGCAGACGGCCGCATCCGGAAGATCTCGTTCACCGGGTCCACCGGTGTCGGGCGGCTCCTGATCTCGCAGTGCGGCCAGAACATCGTTCGCCCGTCCATGGAACTCGGCGGAAACGCACCGTTCATCGTCGACGCCGACGCCGACGTTGCTCGCGCTGTGGACGGAGCGATGGTCGCCAAGATGCGCAACATGGGCGAAGCATGCACCGCGGCAAACCGTTTCCTCGTGCACAGTGCGGTCATCGACGAATTCAGCACACTGTTCGCCGAGCGAATGGGCACTCTGACCGTCGGCCATGGACTGGACTCCGACACCCAGGTCGGACCGGTCATCGACGACGCTGCCAGAAACACCCTGTCGGCGTTGGTCGAAGACGCGGTCGAGCGTGGCGCCGAGATCCGCACCGGCGGCCACGCCATCGACGGCCCCGGCACCTTCTTCGAACCGACAGTGCTCACCGGGGTGCCGGTCGAGTCCCGGATGTTCGGTGAGGAAATCTTCGGCCCGATCGCCGGCGTAACAGCGTTCGACGACCTCGACGAGGCCGTTCGTCTGGCAAACTCGACGGAGTACGGTCTCGCTGCCTACCTCTACTCGAACAACGTCGAACGTTCACTTCGCACGGCTGAGCGACTCGACTTCGGCATGGTCGGCCTGAACCGCGCGATCGTGTCCAACGCGGCCGCACCGTTCGGTGGCATCAAGCAGTCCGGACTCGGGCGTGAGGGCGGAAGAGAAGGAATCAATGACTACCTCGATCTCCAATACGTTGCCATCGATGCCTAGTTCGGGCCACGCACCGGGAACAGTCGAACGCATTGTTCTGACCGTCCCCGACCCCGAGGCCACGATCGAGTTCCTCGGTCGTGGGCTGGACATGCAGATCATCCAGCAGGATGGTAGCTGGCTGGCGGTCTGCGAGGGCGAGTACGGATCCGGTCGCGGCCAGGGCGCCATCGAACTGATCGCGGGCGAACAGCTCGCAGTCGAGCGCGTCGTTCTGTCGCTGCCCGCCGATGTTGATCTGGAAGAACTCGAGAAGCATCTCGACGCTCGCCGCGTCTCAGACACGGCGCTGACCATCGTAGACCCCGCGACGGACATCACCGTGTCTCTCGAGCTGTCATCGACTTTGGCTGTCGAACTCCCGTCAGCGTCGGTGATTCGCCCGCGCCGGATGGGGCATATCAACCTCAAAACCCCGAAACCGACGGAAACTGCAGCCTTCTTCACCGATGTGCTCGGACTTCGGTTGTCCGAGTATATCGGTGAAGCACTGTTCTGGATGCGGACCGACACCGAGCACCACAACATCGCGCTGCGCCCCGGCGGACCCCGGGCAGTCCATCACCTCGGCTTCGAGGTCCCGGGTTGGCACGCCTACCAACCGATCCTCGACCACCTCGACAATCAAGGCTTCAAAGTCGAGTACGGCCCCGGACGTCATCGTCCTGGTCGTAGCCTCTTCACCTACGTGCGGGACCCATCATCAGGCCTCCGGATCGAACTGTTCGCCGACATGGTGCACATCCCCGATCCATCCACCCCAGCCATCGGGTGGGAACCAGGCGACCGGATGACCAAAACCCTCAACACGTGGGGACCGCTTCCACCCGACTCATTTCTGGAGTAGGGCAATCGCGCTATCCAATTGGCAGTGTGCTCTGCCGACGAACCTTCAATACCAGCTACACCGACAGTCGAAGAGGGAACATGCTCGCCTCGATCCTCCATGCCGTCACCGCCTGCGCTCAGATTCTGCTGCGGCCCTGCCACTTCCCTAGCCAAGTTCTGGCGGGCCTGGGCAGGGTCGCACAAGTGCAAGCGCACACCCGAGAAATCGCGCTCTACGACTACATGATGAACAACCGAGATCAGTGATCGATCGGCGGGCGTTCGCTGGCCGGGAGGCACCTACGATGAGCTTTTCCTCCGGTCCAAACCATTGTGACCACCCCCACCGGGATGGCTTTCAGCGATGAGATGTTCGGCCCGGTGGAACGGATTGCTACGAGTTCGAAATATGCACTATCGCAGAGCATTCTAACGACGAAGTGCTACCCGCCTTTGGGCAAGGAAGCCGTATTTGCATGCGTAACGATTTTGCTACCCAGCCTGTCGGGGCTACGTAGGACACTCCTACCGTCGGCGTCTGGCGGCAATCCCAACTTTAGCGTTCGTGGCGTCTATGAAGAGGAGGAGCACGTGCGCACACCCGCGGGTTGGCGCATCTCGACGTTGAAGCTGAATCCTATGTGGAGCGACGACAACACCGGAGTCTGCACGGCGGGCAGCGCGGCTTTAGCGGCGGCGTTCGCGGGATGACCGTTGGTGGTGTTGTGCCCTGTGGAACTATTTCACACTAACCCGGCGCGTCCTGCACGGCGGATTGTTGTGCAGGTCAGAATGAGTTAGCGACGCGTGCAAGGCCCATCGAGTTTCGTGTGCGGAGCCTGAGCATCGCTCAGGCCCTACGAGAAGGAAGGTTTGCATGTCCGCATCAATCCATAAGACGGAACTAGCGTACCGAGTCGTCGACGCTGTAGTGCGAGGCGATTTCGGCACGTTTATGTCCCTGTTCAGCGTAAATGGTCGTGTCTGGCGCAACTTCGACAATCGCGAGATCTCGCTCAAAGACAACCTTCCCATCCTCAAGCGCATTTCCGCGAACTGCCGTCTGCTGTACGAGGAAGTTCGAATCTTCGAGACAAAGAGTGGATGGATCCAGCTACATGATCTTCGGGCAATTTACGCCGATGGCAGCGAGTGCCGGGTACCGTCTTGCCAGGTGTTTAGGCTCGGCGCCGACGGCAAGATTGCACGATTAGAAGAGTATCTCGACGGCGCTCAGCTGATGGCCTTAGGAACTACCCCCGCCGGCGTTGCCTGAGCGCGAGACGGAAGTACCACGTTTCCTGCAGTCGGTCGGCAAGAAGCGTTCGGCACAGGCGCCCAGGAGTCGTTGGGGGAGGCAGACCCGGACGCCAACACTTGCCTCTCCCTGCCAGGACTTGGTGTCATCCTCGGCGCCCGGGTGTTCGGTGAGTTCTTCGGACGCCCCCGACCGCTATACCACCGTCGAGTCTCGCAGAAACTCCGCCGGCACCTCGCCAGTGCCCGTTGTCTCCGGCGAGAAGCGGGCCGTGCTCGCCCGCCACGTCCGCAATTGACGCCTCTGCGATCCCATCGACCGATGGGCCTTCTGCGCACTATCGTCCAGTCCCGGCGCCCGGGAGTTCTACGACCAGCGGCGCGCCGCCGGCGACCTGCACCACCAAGCACTACGCAGCCTCGGTAACCGACTCGTCGGCATCCTGCACGGCTGCCTCCGACACCGCACCCATTACGACGAACACATCGCCTGGGACCACCGCCGCACCACCCACGCCACTTGATGCCATGTAGAAGCGGGTGGGGTTCCCCGAATAGTGGACACCGAGATAGCGGGACCGATGGTCATCACGGGCGAGGCAATGTCCGGCCCGAATCGATCACTCGATGGGCCGCCTGGACCTTGTACTCGGTCGTACTGTGGGGGATCGCGATGGTGCCGGCGTCTACGACCGCGGCTTGGGTACGAGAAATTCGAAAGCGCTGCACAACTTGGGTCGTCGCGTCTGCGGATACCGAAGGCGAGCTTCGCGGCAGTGCGAGCCGGGGAGGGTAGCGGTCACAGATCGCGCGGATCAATGCATATATCGACCGGAAGGCCGCGGCCACGCCTTCGGCTCACAGTTGCGCCAGCATGGGGAACAGGGCGATCGCGGAGACGGTAATCCCCGCGGCGCCGGCAACGACGCCCAGAAGTGCCCGCAACGATGGCGCCTCGTCGTCCGCTACCGCGGACCGCGACGTGGCGACAGCGCCGCAGACAGCCGCGGCCACTGCAAGTACGAAGCCCAGCCCAATCACCCAAAATGACGCAATGGACAGCGCGCCCAGAGAGATCGACACGGCAGGCAAACGCAAACCATTTTTTGCGATCTCGTTGCTGTCGACAGAAGAACGCACGCCACGGTCGTCACGCGAGCTGCGGGGGCCAGGGCGGTCATGATCCTCCTTGGTGCGGTTGACGAGTCGGGATGACTTGCACATATCCGCGTCACCGATCGAAGAGTCTTCGGAGACTGGTCCGCTGACAGTTTGAGCGACGGTATCGGGGACGGCTCAGTGGTGATAGGCGCGACCTGGTCGAGAGGATCGTTAGCGTGTCACGCGGATCCATCCAAGAATTTAGCAGTCAAGAGGGAGGAGTGCTAGCTGTTTTGCCGTCGATGCCGCTCGGCGCGACGAGAGTTGGACGAGTCGTGGCAGATGGTCGAACCCGCGCTGGACCGCGGGACGGCGAAGCACTCCGGAACTCTGTGGCGAGGTCCCAGAATCTCAGCACCGTCTCGCGTGCTGGAAAATTCGTTGCGGAGGTCGAAACGCACGTCGGGGGCGCGGGGCGAGGTCAGCGAGCAAGCCCCTCCGCGCCAGCCACCCGATGTCTGCGGTTCAAGCATTCATCGAGAGTCGGTCGCTATCGCGTCGCTTCTACCGAACAAGTAGTAAATCGGCGCAAGTCGGGTAGCAGCTACGCGAGACGAAATATCAGTCTTGTCGTCTGCTGGGGAGAACCCTGTGGGCGCGCCACGGCGGCCAAGCCGCACCGCATAACCCACGTCAGCCGACGATTAGGATACCGATGACTACGGACGATGCCACCTCATTAAGGCCCGCCACGGAGGCACTGAACCGCCCACTTCTGTGGGCCGCGTTTGGCTACGCAATCTGCATGGTCATACACGGCAGTGATCACGCATTCCGCGGGCTGACCGGCGATGACCACCATGCTGTGTGGCCTGGCAGCGTCCAGATCGTCATGGCGGTACTAACTGTGGCGATTTCGGCGCTCGCGGTAGCGTCAGTGTTGTGGCGCTACCGATACGCATCGGTCGCCGCTATGGTGATCGGTTTCGGTAGTGCGTCCGTCTTCCTTCTCATCCACGTGTCACCAGAATGGGGCGGATTCAACGATTCTTTCGTGTCCGCTCAGAGCGGTGCGCAGGTGACCGCGTACTCCTGGGTCACCGCGTCGATCGGGATCGCTGGGGCGGTGGCATTCGGCCTGGCCGGGGCTTTCTCGCGCCGCAAGTAGAGATTCTTCTTCTTCGCGGTGGAGAATGAAACTCGGTTCACTGATGCGTGGAGGCTTGGGCGCGCGCACCAAGACTTGCTGCCAGGCCGTGAGGCTGCGCGGCCTAGTACGCCCGCTGATTGACTCCGGTGGACTCTCGTCGACTCGGCTCGGATCGCGATAACCACATGCGTCGCGTGTAGAGGGACCGGAGAAAAGTGCGTAGTGGCTACCCGAGACGACGGTGCCGTCTCGATGTGTACTGGGTCACAGATCAAACAGGCGACGACGAAATCGCCCGGTAAACAACTGGAGGAAGCTGATGAACTCTGCAGCAGATGTCCGCACCGACGGCTTGCCTCGGCCGGCCGATGCTCCGGCCGATCTGGTCGCAGCTGAGGCACTCGGGCGTGTAGTCAACCTGAGTAGCGTCAAGCGGCGGTTCGATCCGCAACTGGTGCAGACGGTGGTGGACCACATGACTTTGGGCGATGAGTTGGCGTACTCGGCATGGAAAGCCCTGCGGCCCGTGAAAGCACGTGGTCGCCAGATGCTCAACCAGGCACTCGAAGAAGGAATTGACGCCGTCGAGAACCCGCCAGTCGAGCTTGTGCGACTCTTCGAGCACGTCGACACCGTGCCTGACTGGGTCGATTGGGATCAGCTACGACGTGGTTCTGTCGCGATCTGGCGCGTCGGCCGCTTTGTCCCGATCTGCCTGGGATACTCGTCAATCGGTTTCGGATTCAGCAGTTATGGGGGAACGAAAGCGCTGAACTTCACGCGCCTGCTGATCGACGAGGACCGGGCCGGTGCACGGATGGCCGAGACATTGCGGTGGGTCGCCGCGGTGACCAGCCCGGACGGGATGCGACGTAACGGCCACGGATTCAAATACTCGGTCCGCGTGCGCCTCGTGCACTGTGCTGTTCGTTTTGGCGTTGGGCACTCGCCGAAGTGGCAGTGGAACGAGTGGGGCCTTCCCATCACCAACACGGATCTCTTCTTCACCACCAGTAAAGTGTTCTGCGCGAACTTGGTGAGCGCACTCGAGCTTCTCGGCTTCCGCTACAGCGATCAGGAGAAGGAAGACATTTTTGCTCTGTGGCGCTACATCGCGTACGTGATGGGCGTTCCGGATGAGCTTAACCACGTGGATGTCGCCGACTCGCTATACAAGAACGAGATCGTTCTTGCCGTCGAACGTGAGCCCGACGAAGCATGCAGGATTCTGCTGCATTCACTCATCGGTTACTCCACGCAATCCACAGATGGTTATCAACCAATCCCTGTTTGGCTCATGGGAAATATGACTCAGCGACAGAAGATCGTGATGAGTTATGGACTTCTGCGCCAACTCACCAGCGATGAATTCTGCGAAAGTATGCACATCCCTGACACACGGTTCAAGTATGTCGTCAAAGCCGCGTCTCGGCTGATCGCTCTCAAGGAGATGGTTGCGCGCCGGCTTCCCCATGATGACACCCGAGCAGCGCTCGCCACGCTGCGAGATGTAAAAGCTGCGTTGGCAATCGATGATGACGAAAAGGCGATCGCCTCGGCCGATGAAGTGGGTCGAGCTATCCAAAAGAACGAGGCGGATCTGGACACGACGATGCGTCGCCCCGTGAAGCTCTGACGATACCCCCCGACTGAAGGCGAAAAGGACCCCAATGAAGTACACATACGAACAGCTTTACATTGACGGCGAGTGGCGTAAGTCCGCGAGCGGCAATTCGATGACAGTCGTATCACCGATCCACGAGACACCCATCGGGGTGGCGACGCTCGCCGCGCCCTCCGACGTGGACGATGCCGTCTCGGCCGCGAAGAGGGCACTGCGTTCGCCGAAGTGGGCTGCACTGTCAATCGATGAGCGCGCCGATCTGCTTGACCGCTTCGCCGACGAGCTCGAGAGGAACTCTGCCGAGCGCGCCGTGTTGACCACGGTCCAAAATGGCATGCCGATCGGCATCGCGAACTGGGCCGAGGGTGAAGGTGTGGTCAACCTTCTGAGGTATTACACCTCCCTCATCCGCACCCTGCCCGCGGAGGAAACACGACCTCGAGTTGACGGTATGGGCACCACCATCGTCCGGCGCGAGCCGGTCGGTGTTGTCGCCGCGGTCGTCCCGTGGAACTTCCCGCAGATACTGACCATGTTCAAGGTCGCCCCAGCGCTGGCTGCAGGGTGCACCGTGGTACTCAAACCGTCCCCGGAGACGACTCTTGACTCGTTCGAGCTTGCCGCGGCCGCCGACCGCGCAGGGTTGCCCCCCGGCGTGCTCAACATAGTTACCGGAGGACCGGACATCGGCGAATACTTCGTCGCACATCCCGGCGTCGATAAGGTGTGCTTCACCGGATCCACACCGACTGGGCGGAAGATCAGCGAAATCTGCGGAAGACTCCTGCGTCCGGTGACACTCGAACTCGGAGGCAAGTCCGCGGCCATCGTGCTCGATGATGCCGACATCGCCTCAGTGGCGCAGGGGCTGGCCACGAGTTCGTTGCTGAACAATGGCCAGACGTGTTTCCTTTCGACCCGAATCCTCGCACCAGAGACGCGTCACGACGAGGTTGTCGAAGCAGTGGCCGCACTGGCCTCCGGGCTCACAGTCGGTGACCCGCTCGACGCCGACACGCAGGTGGGCCCCCTGGTGAGCAAGCGGCAGCGCGAACGCGTCGAGTCGTACATTCAGCTCGGCAAGGACAGCGGTGCGACACTCGCCGCGGGCGGTGGACGGCCCGACCAGGATAAAGGCTGGTTCGTTCAGCCAACCGTGTTCGGCGGCGTCAGCAACGACGCGCGCATCGCCCGCGAGGAGGTCTTCGGACCGGTCCTGACTGTGATCCCGTATCGCGATGTGGAAGAGGCCGTGTCGATTGCGAACGACTCCGACTTCGGACTGGGCGGTACGATCTGGACCTCCGACGTACGGAAGGGATTGGACATCGCTCGGCGTGTGGAGACGGGTACGGTCGGAGTCAACTTTTTCAACCTCGACTACGGCGCGCCCTTCGGAGGCATCAAGTCGAGCGGTATGGGACGTGAGCTAGGTCCGGAGGGACTGTCCGCCTTCTTCCAACTGAAGTCCATCTTTCTCGCAGAGTAGTTGACGGAGAGGCCGCGAACGTGGCGCCACGCGCGTGCAACTCGCGGCCTCTTCGACCAGCTCGACCTCGACGCTGTCGCCGACTTCGGGCCGTCACCGCATCTGCTTCCTCTGTGGCGGCGCAATCCTCTACAGTCTCCGCTCACGCCGACACCCGCCGCGTCTGACGATTTGTAAACGACAGGGCAAGAATAACTTCGGAGTTTCGGGGTTGTCAGATCCAGGGATTCTATCTGGAAAAAACGGCAGGCCGGTGAGAGCGTCGACCAGGCTCGGCCCGGTCAGCGGGCCCCCTTTTCGCCCGCACGCTCGCCGCGTCCAGGATGGCTGCCGTCCAGTCCAGTTCACCGGCGCCACCGAGCAAGTCGCGCACCTCGCGGTGCAGCCTCTCGAACACCCTGACCGCCGCCCATGCGGCGAACTGGCGGTGCGCGGTCGGCACGGTCACCCTGAACGGGGCGGCAAAGGCGGCCATGCACATCCATTGGTGAGTACGTACACGATCGCGGCGGACACCGTTCGGTCCTCCACCGGTGCGCTGACCGCGCCCTGCGACCGCGGCGAATGGCGGGATCACGGTTCGGCGATCTCCCCAATGCCTCCGGCGCCAACCACAGTGACAACTCATCTACCACGCGTCACAATGTGTCCCACACGCCACTTCATGCACACGAGACATGCTCTTGAACGCTCAACGAATGCTGGCATGCGGGCTCCTGCGGCTGATCATCGACGGCGACGCCCTGCGGACCGGTGAGAGTTGGTTCGATATCGGTTGTGTAGGCGCAGCACCGGTCTCCGATTGGAGGCGCATTCTGGGCTGAGCAGCGATCAGAAGCGTTGGGAAACAACGGTGGTGCACACCGACGGCGGTGCCGTAACGCGGCGTGTCCGGTATACAACTCGTTACTCGACCCATCTCTCATCAGCGACGCGTATCGCCTCGAGTGCTTCTGCCATCTCGGCGCGACTGCCCACACCCAGCCGGGTATAGGCCCGCTGGAGTCGCCCCTCGACGGTGCGCACCGAAAGACAAAGCTCGTTCGCAATTTCCTTGTTGGAATGTCCAGCGGCGGCAAGGATGGCTGCGTCGCGTTCGGCGCGACTGAGTATGGCGCGCGCCTCCACACTTTGCAGTGCCGGTGTCCGGGCACCTTCGCAGAGGTCCGCCAACAGACGGGCATGCTGCTCGGCGGCCTTGGCGCGGCGGGGCTCACCTGCCCGACGCCATGCGACGGCAGCGTCGGCAGCAGCTTCCGCTGCGAGCAAATTGGCGGACATCGCTTCGAAGCGGGAAGCAACCGTGCTGAGTTCATTCGCATTGCCGCGTACCAATGCTCGTACGTGAGCGAGTCTGGCGTGAATCAAATCGCCTTCAATACGGTCCGCCTCCCGTGCCAGTGCTGTCTGAACTTCGCGTGCGTGACCCAGACGTGCCAGGCCATGAAGGGCGGCGGCGCGTCCGACGAAGTCGCCGATCTCCTCGCCGACTGACGCAGCTTCCTCGAGGAGGTGCCGGCCCTTGGGGAGGTCCCCGCTTGCCACGGCGGTCCACGCACGAGCCTGTATCGGGTCGACACCCATGAAATAGTCGGACGTGTCGAGTTCGTCGAGGGTCCGAAGTGTGTCCGCTGCTTCGTCTGTGTGACCGCCGAACGCAAGAGCCATTGCCAGATATGGCAGCACGAAAGCCATGAACTGCGGCCGTCCGAGATCGCGGAACAGGGCGACCGCTTCGCGTCCATGGCGGGCACATGTTTCCACGGTTCCCCGCTCAGCTACGACACTCGTGTAATACCACGCGAACCATGCCTGCGCTTCCGTGGAGTGTTCAGCGAGAGCCTTCTCATACTGCTCCGTGGCCAAAACGCGCGCCTCCTGAAGGCGACCGCTCCACGAAAGCACCTGGCATCGGAAAAACAAGTGGGTCCACGGGTACCAGTCCAACGGCTCGTCAACCGTCAAGTGGGCTTCGTAGCCGCGCGCGGCGGCGTCGAGGCCAGCCTCGATGCGGCCAAGCCGTCCCATCGTGAATGAGGCGACCTGGGCGGCCCACACGAGCGTCTTACCCTCGGCGCGCCGCAGCAGAGGAGTCGCCACCTCCGCCCCAGCTGAGAGGCCTTCGACAGCGAAAACCATGGCCGAACGCCGCGCCTGAATCTGATCTCGCCATGCAGGATCTTGCAGAGCGGCTTCTGCCTCCTCGGCCAGCCGTACGCTTTCGCGAGGGCGACCCAGGTAGAACGCGAGATTGTCGATCCGGCTGATTGCGACCGAGCCCCGCTGGGTGTCATCCTCGGCTTGGCCAGCCAGTATGGCCAGTTCCCGTTCAGCTTCCTCCCCCCGGCCCTGAAGGCTTGCCAGCTGAGCGACCAACAACTTCGCGTCGAATCCCGCTCCATTGGCTGCGGCGACCCGCGCCAGTCGCTCGGCAAGGGCGAAGTCGTAACGCCACCGGGCAGTAGTGGCCGCGGCCATCATCTGCTCTGGCCGGCCTCCTCCGGCGTCTAGGCGCCAATGCGCGACACGCAACAAATCCTCGTCGCTTCGTACACCATCCTTTTCCACGACGTCCGCAAGTGACCGGGCGAGAACCCTACGCCGTAGCCCCGGCATCTGCTTGCGCACTACCTCGCCGTAGAGCGGGTGAGCGAACCCTATGGTGAAGCGGGGTCC
Source organism: Rhodococcus sp. T2V (assembly GCF_029269925.1). Lineage (NCBI taxonomy): Bacteria > Bacillati > Actinomycetota > Actinomycetes > Mycobacteriales > Nocardiaceae > Rhodococcus > Rhodococcus sp. T2V. Next base: position 5,171 of record NZ_JARJBD010000074.1, on the reverse strand, counting down.
GCTGGTCTGGCTCACCAGTATCTGTTTACGTTCCAGCCTTTCGGCGATCAACGGCTCACCCAACTCGGCCAACTCGGCCGCACCGAGCGGCTCGCCGACTGCCACTAGCTCCAGGAGCGCCATCTCGTCCGCGGTCAGGCCCGCCAGGCGGGTCCCGATCAGCTCCGAAAGGCGGTCCGAAGGGACCAAAGCGCCCATGAGCCGCCAGATGCCCCCGTCGTTACACAAGGTTCCGCTGTCGAGTGCTCCGAGGACGAGTTCGCGGAGAAATAGCACATTTCCTTGCGATCGCTCGACCAGTTCGGCGACGACGCTGGGATCCGCCGGCCCTGACAAGACTGCGGAAAGTAGCTCGCCGACGGCGTGGGGGTTCAACCCACCGAAATCCCAGCGGTCGGCCAGATTGTCTTTCCACAGGGCGACCACCGGGGCTGGAGCACGAGCTCCGGTTCGAAGGGTCGCCACTACCGACGCCACTCCTGTGGAGGCCAACTGGTGCACTAGCGTTGCCGAAAGGTCGTCGAGCAGGTGAGCGTCATCGACGAAGAACACGAGTCGCCGGGGAGCACCCCGCTTCAGCAGCGATGCAGCGGTCCGCCGCAACAGGTCTGCCTTGGCGTCGACACGCCCCGAACCTTCCGGTTCGAAATCGGGCAGAAGCGGCGCCAAGGCGCCGAAGGGAAGATTTGCCGATGCGCTCGTGGCAGTCACCTGGAGGACCGCCAACCCTGACCGTTCGCACAACTCGGCGCACTCGATGGCGAGTCGCGTCTTACCGACCCCCGCGGGGCCGGCCAAAACCACAGAACCACGCTTTTCGATCACCAACGTCGCGAATTTTCGCAACTCGGCTTCCCGCCCCACGAGAGGCCAATACGCAACCACAAGGAAAGGGTGGATGGTTTGCGTCGCAGTGTCAATCAGGTAGTCCCACCGATCAGCAGAGTAGTCACTACGCGAAGTCGGTAACGGCTCTGATGACGACCACGAGTTCGGATGCTGGCGTACAGCATCAGCTGCACCACGCACAATGATCCGCATGTAACAGAATTGTGTGTGGTCGGGTCCGAGAACCAGCAGTGGACGCTGCCGCGGAAGTGGACGGACCGCCCGCTCCTCGCTCCTCAACGCCGGGAATCGAGGACGGGCCCGGCTTCACGATGGAGCTACGTCGACGCGCCGTAAACCGCGCCATCTCGCAGCGCGTCCAGGAGGATAGCGGCACACCGAAATGAGCCCGGCGCAATTCAGCACGTACCCCCCAGTGGGCACCGTGGTGCTCGGTGCGGACGCCGCGGAACTTGTAGCCCGTAGGTGCTGCGGTCCAGCGAGCCCACGGTCCCGCGATCGCCGACGACTGGCCGCTGACAAACCGAGACCCCGGTCAATGGCGGGGGGCCCGCGCCGCTTCAACGTCCGCGAACCCGCGTCATGCCTGATCGAAGCCACACACACCTCATCGTGGGTACTCGAGAAATGCACATTGCGTAGTAACTACGCGAGACGCGGACCACGTACTGACGACATGGTGGTGGTCGACCTATTTACTTGCAGAGACGGACGAGAATCTCATGGGTGTGACGCAAGGCCTGCACCGCGTTGTGCAGCAGACACCGGAACTCCCGGCAACCATCTTCCAGGGACGAGTGCGCACTTGGGCGGAGAGCGCTGACCGAGTGGCGCGACTCGCCGGGGCGCTTCGCGCGATCGGCGTACAACCTGGGGACCGGGTGGCGATGTTGGCATTGAACTCAGACCGCTACCACGAATACCTGTTCGCGGTCCCCTGGGCCGGTGCCGTGCTCAATCCGGTGAACACGCGATGGAGCCCGGCCGAAATCACCTACTCTTTGAACGACTCCGAGTCACGCATCCTGATCGTGGACGACACGTTCTCTGAGCTTGGCACGACTCTGAACACGGACTGTCCTGATCTGATTGCAGTGATTCATTGTGGGGATTCGCCGTGCCCACAGGGCATGTTCGACTACGAGGAACTGATCGCCAGCCACGATCCGGTTGACGACGCCTACCTCCGCGGGAGCGACCTGGCCGGGATCTTCTACACAGGCGGCACCACCGGGTCACCCAAGGGTGTAATGCTCAGCCATGCCGGCCTGCTGACCTCAGCACTTGGTTTCACTGCTCACGGGAACACGATCACACCCTCAGGGACGTCGTTGCACGCGGCACCGATGTTCCACCTCGCCGACATCGGCGCCTGGATGTCACGCAATTGTTCCGGCGGAACGCACGCGATCGTACCGATGTTTGAGCCAACCGCAGTGGCCGACGCCATCGTCAGATACAAGGTCACCGATGTGTTGCTTGTGCCGACCATGATCCAGATGCTGGTGGACAGCGCAGCGACCCGAGACTGGGATTTTTCCAGTATCCAGCATCTGGTATATGGTGCCTCTCCCATCTCGGAGACACTCCTCGATCGCATCGCCAAAGCGATGCCTACGGCGAAACTGGTACAGGCGTACGGGATGACCGAGCTGTCTCCCGTGGCCACAGTGCTCGATTCCGAGAGCCACCGCAACGCGAGTCTTCGGCGCTCCGCGGGCAGGGCCGCTCCGCATGCCCAGGTCCGAATTGTGGACGAGAACGGCCATGAAGTTCGGCGCGGCACGATCGGCGAAGTCGTCGTCCGTGGTGACCACGTCATGCTGGGGTACTGGAATCGCCCTCAGGAAACCGAACGGGCATTGGTCGGGGGCTGGATGCACACGGGCGACGGTGCATACATGGACGAATGCGGCTACGTGTTCGTGGTAGACCGACTCAAGGACATGATCGTCTCCGGCGGGGAGAACGTGTACTCCGCAGAGGTGGAGAACGCACTCGCCAAGCACCCTGCCGTCGCCGCCTGCGCCGTGATCGGGGTGCCGGATCAGGAATGGGGAGAGCGGGTCCACGCCCTCGTTGTGCCGGCGGACGGCGCCGATGTCACTGCCGAAGAACTACGAGAGCACTGCAAGGCCGTCATCGCAGGCTATAAGGCTCCGCGGAGTCTCGAGTTCGTCGACCACCTGCCCATCTCCGGGGCGGGAAAAATCCTCAAGCACGATCTGCGTGCTCGGTACTGGCCTGCCGGAGACCGGGCGGTGCACTGAGCGACCTCTGCTCGAGCACCGCAGACCAGAGTCCTCGTTCACACGTGGGACCGACCAACGGTCCCATTGCCCTGACCAAGGGCGCTCAACGCCGAAACTCGCCACAAAAATCGACACCGATGTCGAGGATGAGAAACAGAAATTACTGGACCGGGCGCTGTCGCCACCGCCATCCGACTTCCCTTCTGGAGAGAAACAGTGCAGCGAAACTTCTTCGAAGCTGACCATCATGCGTACCGGGAGACGGTGCGCGAGTTTCTAGCCCGCGAAGTCGAACCGAACTACGAACGCTGGGAATCTGAGCGGCTTGTCGACCGTTCCGCATGGATCGCCGCCGGAAAGTCCGGCATCCTCGGGTTGGCCGTACCCGAGGAGTACGGGGGCTCAGGTGTGACTGACTACCGATTCCGAACTGTCGTCGTGGAACAGGTAGCCCACACCGCAACGACATCGTTCGGAAGCGGGATCAGCACCCAGGACGACATTGTCATCCCCTACATCGCACACCTGGGCACCGAGGAACAGAAGCAACGCTGGCTACCCGGCATGGCTGCCGGGGAGCTCATCGGCGCAATCGCGATGACCGAACCCGGAACCGGATCGGACCTACAAGGAATCAAGGCCACCGCTGTTCGCGACGGCGACGAATGGATGCTCAACGGACAGAAGACATTCATCACCAACGGAATCCACAGTGACCTCGTAATCGTCGTCGCCCGCACCGATCCCAACGCCGGCGCCAAAGGGCTGTCACTGTTCGTCGTTGAACGCGACATGCCAGGCTTCAGTCGCGGCCGCAAACTTCACAAGGTCGGCTTGGCAGGCCAGGACACTGCCGAACTGATCTTCGACAACGTCCGAGTGCCCCCGGCTAACCTGCTCGGCGACGAAGGGCGGGGGTTCATCCACTTGATGGACAACCTGCCCCTCGAACGACTGTCTATTGCAGTCAGCGCCGTCGCTGCGGCCCACGCCGCCTTCGCATGGACCAAAGGCTATGTGTTCGAACGCAAGGCGTTCGGCAAGCCGATCGGCGACTTGCAGAACACCCGATTCGCCCTGGCCGAGATGTTAACGGAGATAGAGGTTACCCAGTCCCATATCGACCGATGTGTGGCCGCGCTCAACGCCGGGGAACTCACCGCCGTCGACGCAGCCAAGGCGAAGTGGTGGGCCAGCGAATTGCAAAAACGCGTCGTCGACCGGTGTGTGCAGTTGCACGGCGGCTACGGCTTCATGATGGAATACCCCATTGGACGCTCGTATGTCGACTCACGGATCGTCACCATCTACGGCGGAACCACCGAGATCATGAAAGAGATAATCGGTCGTGACATCGCCGCCGGGAGTTCTTGAAAGGGTGAAATGCTCTGTCCGGCCAGGCGGCGACAGCCGGATAGCAATTGAAGAGGCGAGCTTTCTCGAGCGTGTTACCAGAATCGCGCCAATATTCTCGCTTGACGCACCCTGGGCGTTTTCGTAGGAGAAAGCTAAAGCGTCTGCACCTCTGTGTATCTGAGCATCTGGCGGGATGCGCCGTGTCGACGCATCTCCAATGCGAGAGCAACGGTATAGCGAGATCCGACCGACTATCGGCCTCGCTGGATCGTGCATGCTCGGCGAGAGAACTGCTAATAGCCGAGGGCCGCAACGAATTTCCGTCCCGGTGGTTCAGTGAGCGTTGTACGCCACACTCGAAGCAAGATTGTGCCTTGCATCACCAGCCGTGATGGAATAGCTTTATTTCAAAGCGATTTTGCGCATGTGTCGCCAGATTCACGAAGATAATGACAGATTCGCGACCGTAGTCATCCGCGGTGCGCCATCTGTCGACATTGATCTCCTGTTCTTTCCAGGGGCCGGGTTCGGCGGGGCGACCGTATAAGTCAGGGTTGTCACCACGATCGCGATACTCGAACAGAATAGCGCGGCTACGCGGTGTCGGCAGATCCTGGCCGGCCGCCGGTGGTCCCCTGCAGAACAAAAGGAACATTTCAGGCCCTACTGACTCATTCGTGGGTGATTCCTGCCGGGTAGTTGTGGTGGGTGGCC